>JAVEYA010000013.1:0-36047 GCA_034003745.1 Clostridia bacterium | reverse complement strand
CCGGCCGCGGCCCGGGCCAAAAGCGTCTTGCCGGTTCCGGGCGGTCCGGTCAAGAGAATGCCCTTGAGCGGCCGGATGCCCATCTGACGGACTTTCTCGGAATAGAGCAGGAAATCCAGGGCTTCTTTCAGCTCCTGCTTGGCTGTTTTCTGACCGCCGATGTCTTCGAAGCGAAAACGGTCATCGGCATAAATCTTTTGATAGGAGTCATTTTTAATCAGACCCCGCCGGAGAGTCAGAAAATAAAGCATACCGCCGATAGCGCCCAGCAATACCAGCGGCATGATATTATAGCCGCGGTAGACGAGAAACAAAAAGATTCCGGCAAAGATGCCGATACCCAATTCTGTCTTGAATTTACTCACAGGTAATCGCCTCCCATCGTATTGACAACTACCAGAGGCGAACTGCCGCGGTTAATGACCATATGCGCGAATTTATCGCCTGAGAATACCGTAACAAAGACAAAGTTGTTGTCGATTTCCAGGTCATATTCTACGGGAATCTCTTCTTTTATTTTTTCTAAATTAGCCGGCATTTCTGAAAACTTGCCCGTGCTGATCGCCTCAAATACCGGGAGACGGGCTTGGGTTAAGAATTGCTTTAATAGCTCGTCTTCTTCGTTGGTTATTTCGATAGTGATTTGCTCCGCAGCCTTGAATTTCTGCCCTTCCAGGTTATCCAGCAGAAGGTAGAAATTGGAGCGCAGCTTTTGGGCCTGAGCGAACTCGATTTTGATTCTGGCGCGCTCCTGCAACTGCTCAATCGTAAAAGAACCAATGGAAGCAGACCCGTTCAGGGAAGATTCCAGCGGGTTCGTATAGACGATCGTATCGTATACGTAAGTGAAACCTACCAAAATAATCAGGGTCAACAAGCCGGCCGCAGCGCTGATTAGTATTCTGATGACCTTCTGTGACAATGCTTTCACCCGCTTTCTTCTGTCTTAAAAATTATAACATTTGAAGCGGGCGATTTCCTTAGAGAAAGGTTGGAAACAAAACATTTAATTATGACGAATTCAATTCATAGGGTTCCGTCACATGATTTCTGCCTTCAGCGCGTCGATGATGTTCTCTTTTTTGATTTTAGCGCTTGAATAGAGCATAGTCGCGCCCACAATGATAAAGATGAGCGCCACGGCCACACCGTAGCTTGCCCAGGGCAGGGAAAGGTCAAACTCAAACACATCCGACCCTATATTGTATAAAAGCAACGAAACGGCGATGCTGATGGGAAGCCCGTAAAGCAGCGCCTTGAGACCGTAAAAGACGCTTTCAAAACGGATCATCCGGTTAAAGCTTCCCGGCGTCATGCCCACCGAGCGCAGCATGGCGAACTCCCGGCGACGCAGGGCGATATTGGTGGTGATGGTGTTAAAGATGTTGGCGATGCAGATAAGGCTGATTAAGACAATAAACCCGTAGATAAAAATACCGAGCACCAGCATCATGTTGCGTTCGCTCCGGGCCTGGGCCGCGACATTGAAAACATATGTCCTGCCCGAAACACCCCGGGTCATCTCCTGTATCTGCGTTTCCAGGGTATCCGCGTTTTCGGCGCTTAGAAACAGCTGCTGATAGCTTGGGTTACCGTCTGAATCGATGTGCTTCATTCCATCGGGAAGGCTGTCGAAGACTTTCCGGCTTATTACCGCGGAAACATTGTAAAAGGATGAATTGACCACACCCATGGGCCTCTGGTTGGTGAGAAGGCCCACCTCCAGCTCCACGCCCGTTTCCGCCCCGCCTTCGACCGGCAGATTGCTGGAAAAGCGCAGGCTGTCTCCCGGCTTAAGGTCGAAAATCTTTCCCGCCGTGCGTTTCCCTTCAAAAAAGTCCTGTGCGTAGTTGATGAGAATCATTCTGGGATGTCCGGTATCCCGGTATTCCCCCGGATCGGCGCCCAGGCTGCGGACATAATGGTCGAAAGAGGCGTCGTCGAAGCAGTAAAGCATCACGCCGAACGGAACCCCCTCCCGGCCGGCGGAGGAGACGAGCCGCCTGACCAAATCTGAAAGCTGCGCGCTCTCCGGAAAGAAAAGGCTTTCCCCGCTCTCAACCGCCGCCAGTTCCGTCACGCCCTCCAGCGCGGCGATTTTCTCATTGACCTCCCCGGCCTCCGCTCCCGGCACATTGGTGTACGATACCGCGAGGTCGAAGTTATAGCCGGTTTCCACGGCGCTGGAGACGCGTGTCATCTCTTGGGCATAATAGGAGACAGTAAGGAACAAAACCAGGCTGATTGTGAGCGACAGCACGGTGGCACGGTATTTTTTCCGGCTGCGCTTTAAGTTTTTCAGGGCGATTTCCCCTTCAAATCCAAACAGCGCGCGGGTAAGCCGTGAGGTTTTCACCGCTTTTCGGGTGAGCTTTACCTCTTTGGACTGGCGGATGGCGTCGATGGGCATGATCTTCGAGGCGCGCCGCGCCGGGACCCATACCGAGACAAAGATGGTCAGCGCAGCCAATACCGCTGCTACAACGACGGATGGGAAGGACACGTGCAGCGAAAGCCCCTCTTCGGAGGCAAAATTCGAAAAGCTCTCCATAAGCGGGCGGAGGGCCGAAAGCGTAATACCGATGCCGGCAATGCCGGCAACGAGCCCCAGGGGAATACCGGCAAACCCCAGCAGAAAGCCCTCAAAATAGATGCTCCAACGCTTCTGCCGCCTGGTCGCGCCCACACTTGCCAGCATGCCGAGCTGGCTTACGCGCTCGGAGACCGAAATGGCGAAAGCGTTATAAATAAGTGACACGGAAGCAATCATGATGATGACGATGAAAACCGCGGCAAAGCCATAGATCATATTTTGCGTCGAGTCGCTTGCCATGACGCCGCTGTAGCGCAAAAGATCCTTGTTATAAGAAATATTTGTGTGATCCACTCCTGCGCTGTTCGAAAGCGTGATCACGTCCTCATAAAAAGAGTGCCTCAGCTTTCCTGCAAGCAAAGTAACGGTCACGGCATCGTCCGGCCCCAGCGTTTTTTCATCCAGACGGGTAACGGCCATGTATCCGGGCCACCAGGTGGATTCAAAGCCGGGGCGTTTGAATATGCCCACCACTGTATAGGTCAGGGTCTGTTCCGGGACAAAGATTTCGCCCCAGGCGTATTTTCCGTCTTCATAGAACGGTTCTCCCTGGTAGGAGTCGTACAGCCCGAACGTAAAGTCCGCCGGAGCCTCCGGGTATGTGCGCTTTCCGATATTGAGCGTGAGCGTATCGCCGACTTCGTATTTTACGCCGCCGTTTGCCTCCAGATGCTGCGAAAGCACAAGCTCGCCGTCGTTTTGCGGCATGCGGCCCTCCATGAGTTCGACGGGAAAATTTTTACCGCTATTTTCATCAAATTGCCGGACAGCCAGATAAGGCTTGTTTTTGTTTTTCGAGTCCGCAAGCAGCGCGTATCCCACATCCCGGTGGAGGGTGACTTCAGGCGCGAATCCGGCCTCCTTAAAAACGGGCACGTTCCGCATAGGCACGCCTTGGACCATGGCATGCCAGTTGCCGTTATCGGCGATGGCCTCGCTGCGCATAAGCTCCGAAAAGGATGCGCAGAAGGTGGACACGGCGGAGAGCATGGCGGTGGAAATGATGATGCCGATCAGGGTGACCGCCGTCCATTTTCGGTTCCCCCTCATGCTGCGCAGGGCAAAGCGTCCTATCACATTCATTTCCGGATCACCTCGTCCTTCGCGATGTGTCCGTCTTCGATGAAGAGGATACGGTCCGCCTGCAGCGCAATATTCTGGTCGTGGGTAATGAGTATGAGCGTCTGGTTATATTCCTGATTGGACAGGCGCAGGAGCCGGAGGATGTCGGCGCTGTTTGCACTGTCCAGGTTTCCAGTAGGCTCGTCGGCCAGCATCAGCGCCGGATTGTTCACCAGCGCACGTCCGATGGACACACGCTGCTGCTGGCCTCCTGAAAGCTGGTTGGGCAGATGCCTGGCCCGGTCGGTCAGATTTAAGGTGGACAGCAATTCGGTAAGCTGCCGCTTGTCCGCCCTGCGCTGGTCCAGGAGCAGAGGCAGCGTGATGTTTTCCTCCAGGTCCAGCACCGGGATGAGATTGTAAAACTGATAGATCAGCCCGATCTGCCGCCGCCGGAAGATAGCCAGCTTTGTCTCGTCCAGGGTATAGATATCGGTACCTTCTATAAATACCTTGCCCGATGTCGGCCGGTCCACGCCTCCCAAAATATGAAGCAGCGTGGATTTGCCGGAGCCCGACGGACCCATGATGGCGATAAATTCGCCTTTTTCCACGGTAAAGCTCACATTGTCCAGAGCCCTTACCTCAGCCTCTCCGCTGCCGTATGTTTTTGTCAGATTTTCAACCCGCAGGATTTCCAAAGGACCTACCTCCTCGTATTTTTATTTTATTCTAAACCCTGCAGATGACTATACGGTGACTTTGTATTATAAATCTTTATTATTTTTTGTTTGTAGGGAAACGCAGGATAAATTCCGCCCCGCGGCCGGATGCGTTGCTTGCTTCAAGACTGCCGCCCTGCGCGGCCAAAATAGCCCTGGCCATGGCTAAGCCGATGCCGGCGCTGTCTTTTGCCGAGTTTTTACCCCTGTAAAAGCGGTCGAAAATATAGGGCAGATCAGCCTTATCAATGCCCGGGCCGTCGTCAGACACCCTGATTTCCGTAAAGAGAGCGTTTGCGGCGGCCTTTATACGGATTTCGCCGCCGTTTGGCATATGCTCCATACAGTTTTTCAGGATGTTTGAAAGCGCCTCGGCCGTCCAGTTTAAATCACAGCAAAGGTCGCCTTCCGCCTCGACGGTAAGCGTCTGCTCCTTCAGTTCCATCGGAATCAGCAAGGAGCTGCAAGCTTTGCTGATTAGCTCCTGCAGCGGAACAAGGCGAAGCTTGAAGGTCACCGCTTCCGCATCAAGCCTGGAGAGCTTGAGCAACGCTTCCGTCAGCCAGGTGAGCCGTTCAAGCTGGCCGCGAAGCTGTGCGGTGAATTGAGCGCGCCGGATTTTCTCGAGCCTGCCGTCCGAAAGCAGGTCCGCCATCACGGACATAGAGGTGAGCGGAGTTTTGAATTGGTGGGAAATATCGGAAAGGGCGTCCGCCAGCCGGCGCTTTTCCTGTTTCAGCCGTTCGTTTTGCTCTCTGAGGGATACCGTGACTTTGTAGATCTCGCTTTTCAGGATGGAAAGCTCCCCTTCGTCATTGTCGGACAGCTCCAGCGAATATTCCCCATTGTTTACACGTTTTAAATAATCCGCCAGACGGGCAAGCTGCCGGTAGCGCCGGCCGGTAAACAGCAGAAAAACGGCGCCGAGCAGCAGACAGGCGGCGCCGGCCACGAACGCCGCGGCTGGAGGAAAAGCATAGGCTGCAGCGATGGCCGCAAGCGTGATCAGCAGCATAGCGTACAGCATCCGCCTGACCTCTTTGTTACGCATCAATCCCATTTCACTCACCCATCCTGTAACCGAGCCCGCGCACCGTCTGGATGCTGACGGGGTTTTGCGGGTCGTCTTCTATTTTTTCTCTCAGACGCTTTATATAAACCGTAAGAGTGTTGTCGTTTACAAAATCTCCATCTATGTCCCAGATATCTTCCAGCAGCTGGGCGCGGGTAAGAAGCTGCCCGCAATTTAGGGCAAGGGTGAGCAAAATCCGGTACTCCAACGCGGTTAACGGTATCTCCGCTCCGTTTTTGGTGACCTTTGCCTGCCTGACATGGATGGTAAGCCCCCCGATAGAGATTTCATCCTTTTCTCCGCCGCCCGCCCTGCGCAGCACCATGCGCACGCGGGATAAAAGCTCCCGCAGACGGAAGGGTTTTGCGATATAGTCGTCCGCGCCCATATCAAGTCCCCTTACCACATTGGATTCCTCGCCTAACACCGTAAGAAAGATAACCGGCGTGTCTGACCCGGCCTTGATTGCGCGGCAAAGATCATAGCCGTTTCCGTCGGGCAGGGAAACGTCCAGTATGGCCAAATCGAATCGGCGGCCTTGTATCTCCTTCAGCGCGGAGGCGGCGTCATGGCAGGCCGTCACCCCGTAGCCCTCCTCCTCCAAAGAGTAAGAAAGCCCCAGCGCAATCGTTTTATCATCCTCTACCAGAAGAATCTGTTGCATAGTTGTTCACCTTCCCTTAACTTCCAAAAATACACCCTTTTGGGGTGTATTTTGTATCTTGATACGGTATGAGAGATTCTACGTCCGTATCAGTTCCACCATAATATCTTCACGTCTTTTTTCATAAAAAACCATGCGCCACTCCACATCGTCCTCCGGCTCAAAATGTAGTGCCGAGCAAGCCGCATGGAGCTTGCCCTCGCCGCTTTCACCGAAAATGATGGCAGTGGGACCATCCGCGCCGCCAATGATACCGATGCAAACACTGCTCAATGCCTGGGGCTCATAGGGATGGGTCTGCTTCTGCCGAGGCGGGTCGGAACGAATGCAATCAGCGACGGTAAATGCCCCATCAGGCAGGTCCGGCGAGAGCGTGTAGCGCATCACCGTATAATGCGTCGGGAACTCCTGATTTTGGCTGCCAAAATGCGCTGGGGACACTTCGTGCCGTTCATATTCCTGCACCCTCAGCGTGTGCTGTGCGCCGGCGGCCGGGTGTGTGAACTCGATGCGCTCACCGGGCGCCGACACATGGAAGTGCGGTCCCGGTACAGCGACAGGCTCCTGCATCAGTGTTACGCTAAGCGTCCTAATCTGCGGTTTGCGTTTCTTCATCCAAGGAAAAGCAGCTCGCCAGATTGCCCAGCCATAGGCAGGGTCCAGGTCATAATGCCGGATTACGCTTCGGACCTCCGGACCGTTGCCCTCCGGAAAGCAGGGATTCCATGATACGCCGCAGCCATGAGAGCCTGAAAGAACAGTTCCGTTCAACACAACCTGCGGATTTATATTGATAACCAACGGATTTTCTGCGGTGGCCTGTATCTGCTGTTCATCGGAAAAGCCGGTTCCGTCGTTCTCTACAGAAAGATTCCACTTATTCATAAAGGAACGAATACGTTCAGCCGGAACCTGTCTGCAAAAGTCTACAACCAAACCTTTGCTGCAAGTGTAAATTGCCGGGATCTGCCAGACTTCATCGCCCCAAGCAAACTGCTTACCGACAAGAATTTCCCGGCCGGCCCTTTCACGGCCAGGGCTTCCCCAAAAGCTGCCGTCAAAGTAAACCTTCCATTTCAGGTATCTTTTATAAGCAGTTTTCACCATGACGCTACCAAATCCCCATAATAATGCCCAATAATACCCTCGCCGCAATCCCGGCGGCGATATCGTCGGCCATAATGCCCCATCCGCCGGGTAGCGCCTGTAGTTTGAAGATGAATAAAGGCTTGACGATATCGAAAAATCTGAACAAAAGAAAAGCAATCACTAACAAAAAGGGGTCGGTTAATTGCCAGGCCGCGATAAACATACCACAAAATTCATCAAAGACGATTCTCGGGTCATCTTGCTTTTGCAAATATTTTTCTCCGTAGGCGCAAATAAAAACGCCCATTATACAAAGAATAATGAGCTGCCAGAAGTTAAAGCTGTAGAAATACGCGATCACCAGCGCTGCCGCGCTGCCGGCCGTGCCGGGAGATTTGGGGATAAGGCCTGTGCCGAGGCCTACCGCCAGGAAACGGATTAATTTATTCATCAATATTCAGCCTCGCACTCTTTTTGGCCTTGACAAAATAGTCCACACCGGACCAAACGGTAAAGAAAACCGCCACATACATAGCGTAGAGTCCAAGATTAAAAGGCAGGAACAATTCCAGAAAATCGCTTAACAAAAGCGCTGAAATAGCAATAATCTGGCTGACCGTCTTATATTTCCCGAGTTTGCTGGCGGCAATAATGACGCCTTCGCTCGCTACGACAGCCCGCAGGCCGGTAACGAAAAACTCGCGCCCGATAATGATGACGGCCACCCAAGCCGAGATTTGCTTCAGTTCCACCAGGGAAATCAAGGCTGCGGAAATTAAGAGCTTATCCGCCAGGGGGTCCAGCAGCTTCCCAAAGTTGGTAATCTGCTTGCGCTTTCTGGCAATATAGCCGTCCAGGCCGTCGGTGCTGGCCGCTAAAATAAAGATGGCTGCCGCAATATATTCGCCGTAAGGAACCCGTATCAGTAAAAACAACATGAAGACAGGTACCAGAAATATTCTGGATAAGGTAAGTTTATTGGGCAAATTCATGCGATGATCTCTCCCATTAACGCGAAATCCTGACTATGTGTAACTTTCAGCCTGACAAAATCACCCGGACGCTGACCCAATCCCGGCTTAAAATAGACCAATCCGTCTATTTCCGGAGCATCCCCAGCGGTTCTGCCTTCCCACAATTCTGCATAATCCGCGCTGGGACCGTCGGTAATGACGGTGACTTCCTGTCCTATTTTGTCGGATTGTTTGACTGCCAATATTTCCTTTTGTAATTTTACCGCTTTGTTCAAGCGCCTGCTTAATATTTGCCTGTTAACCTGATTGTCGAAGCCGGCGGCTCTGGTGTCCGGTTCCCGGGAATAGGCGAAAAAGCCCGCTCTGTCGAATTGAGCCTCCCGCAGAAAATTAAGCAACGTGTTGAAGTCTTCTTTGGTTTCCCCGGGGAAGCCAATGATAAAGGTGGAACGCAACACAATCCCCGGAACACTCCGGCGAATCTTCCGGATAATTTCTTCCGTATCCTCTTTGGTTATGCGCCGCCCCATCCGCATCAGAATATTGTCTGAAATGTGCTGCAGCGGAATATCCAGATAAGAGCAGATCTTCTCTTCGGTCCGGATGGTTTCCAGGAGATCATCGGTAATATTGTTCGGATAAGCATACAGAATGCGTACCCAGGCCAAGTCCGGGATTTTGACCAGTTCGCGCAAGAGCGCCGGCAGTTCCAGCCTCCCGTACAAATCATACCCGTACAGGGTCGTATCCTGGGCAACCAGAATAAGCTCTTTAATGCCCTTGCGGACCATACTGGCCGCCTCACTAAGGATATCCTCCCGTTTTCTGCTGCGGTAGGAACCGCGCATCTGCGGGATGACGCAATAAGAACAGGCGTTGTCGCAGCCTTCGGCTATCTTCAGGTAAGCGTACGGCGTTTCCGGCGGCTGTTCCGGTACGTCATTGCTGTATAAAAAGGCGTTGGGACTGCCTACGGAGACTATTTTTTCAGCAGCGGACCGTTTGTTGATAAGTTGATTTAATATTTCCGGAAGTTTGGGGATATCCCCGGTACCGATAATTGCGTCAATTTCCGGAATCTCCGTACTTAATTCTTTTTCATATTTTTGCGCCAGGCATCCTGCAGCGATAAGGTAGCGGCAAACGCCCTTTTCCTTCCACTGCAGCATCTCAAAAATAGACTCCAGTGATTCCTTTTTCGCTTCCTCGATGAAGCCGCAGGTATTGACGACAATGATTTGGGCTTCCGCCGTATTTTCGGTCAGGACGAAACCTTCTTGGAGCAGGAAACCGCCTATTTGTCTGGAATCCACCTGGTTTTTGGGGCAGCCCAGCGTGATGATTTTAACCGTATAAGACATGGGAACGCTCCATAGTTATATATTCGGACAAAGGTAATGGCACATCCGCGCCATTACCTAAGTATATAATACCGTTAAATTGATGTAAAGAATCTACTCAAGAACTTCCACCACAGCGCCGTCGATTACAGTATATTCTTTATCCACAACATCGACGGTAAATGCGGTAAGCTGCACTCCATTCAGATACACCTGGGTATCTTTGGAATTGCCCATCCGGAAAGATACATTGGGCAGGTTCTCATAGGCTATTTCCTGACCGGCGGACAGCGTACCCTCATAGATAACCTGACCGGAACTTCTGATTTGCATCCAGCACCGATTAGCGGTTACTTTAATTAAAAGATCGATATCCGTAACCTCCTGAGGCGCTTCCGGGGGTTCCGGCGTTGCGTCGTTCGGATTGAGCAGTTCTGCGGGAGGTTCATTCTGCTGTACCGGCGGCGTGTTATTGTTGGGCAAGGGGGCAAAATAATTGCGGTACACATATTGTGAGCCAAATAGAATAATAATGGCCAAAACAGCAAAGAGGAAAGCGTTTTTCCGTTTAGGACGCCCCGGAAGGTCGATCTTCTCCGGGACGGGCTCTTTGACCTGCCAGGGTACCATTATTTTATTTAAGGCTTCCACGTATTCCTCTTCATCCTGGCCCAGGTAGCGGGCATAGGTCCGCAGAAAGCCCCGCAGATAGGCCTCCCCCGGCAGGACGCGCCATTGTTCGTTTTCCATGGCTTGGAGGTAGACTTTGCGAATACGGGTCTCGTTCTCCACAGTTTCCAGACTGATGTTTTTGGCAATGCGCGCTTGTCTTAAGGATGCTCCTAAATTCTCCATTTTAGCAACTCTCCTTGCCGAATACTCTCTCGTACTCCTCCCAGGTCATGCGGATATTCCTGGGCTTGCTGCCCTCATACGCGCCGACGATGCCCTTTTCCTCCAACTGGTCAATAATCCGAGCGGCCCGGGTATAACCGATGCGCAGCCGGCGCTGCAAAAGCGATATGGAAGCCTGTCCGCTTTCAATAAAGATGCGGGCGGCCTCGCCCAACAACTCATCTTCCTCGCCGGATTCCGGCGTCAGCTTTTCCTGCTCCGTCCACGGCGTAATATATTGGGCGGTTCTTTGCTCTTTTAAGAAATTCACCAAATTATCGATTTCCGTATCGGAAACATACGCGCCCTGCACCCGGATCGGTTTGGGCATGCCGGTCGGATAAAACAACATGTCGCCGCGGCCCAGCAGTCTTTCCGCACCGCCCATATCCAAGATGGTGCGCGAATCGGTTTGCGAGGAGACGGCAAAAGAAATCCGCGAGGGAATATTGGCCTTGATGACCCCGGTAATGACGTCAACAGACGGTCTTTGGGTCGCTACGACCAGATGAATCCCCGCCGCCCGGGCCATTTGGGCCAGACGGCAGATGGCGTCCTCCACATCGGCGGGAGCCACCATCATCAAATCGGCCAGTTCATCAATGAACACGACAATATAGGGTAGGAGCGGGTAGCCTTCTGCTTTATTTTCTTTGCTCTTAGCCTGATTGTAGCGGATAATATCCTTTACGCCCAAGCCGGCAAAAAGCTCATAGCGGTTTTCCATCTCGTGCACCGCCCATCTGAGCGAGGTGGCCGCCTTCTTGGGATCGGTCACCACCGGTGAGATAAGATGCGGAATCCCGTTGAAATTGGATAATTCCACCACCTTAGGGTCTATCATTAACATTTTTACCTGATCGGGCTTGGCTTTAAACAATATACTGCCGATGACGGTGTTCATGCAGACGCTTTTTCCGGAACCGGTGGCGCCGGCAATCAAAAGGTGCGGCATTTTAGCCAGGTCCGCGACAATCGCATTGCCCGCGATATCCTTGCCCAGGGCCACGGTCAGATAAGAGTCGGATTCCTGAAACAAGGGACTTTCCAGGACTTCACGCATGGTCACGACGGCAATTTCCTCATTAGGGACTTCTATACCCACGGCAGCCTTGCCCGGGATCGGCGCTTCGATACGCACCTGGGCGGCGGCCAGTGAAAGGGCGATATCATCGACCAGGTTAACGATCTTGCTTACTTTGATGCCGGGGGGCGGCTGGATTTCATAACGGGTTATGCTGGGCCCGCGGCTCACTTGAGTCACGCGCGCCTTGACGCCGAAATTATCCAGGGTTTCTTCCAGAATGCGTACATTATCCGTAATATCTTTATTCAGTCGTTGACTTTTGGCCCTGGCTACGAACTGCAAAAGATCAATCGGCGGCAGTTGAAAGCTCTCGGCGAAAGCGTTGGCCACGGGAACAAATTCTTCTTCCTTTCCCATATCCGGCGCAGTGTCCTTAACCAGCCGGAGGTGGCCCTTCACCAGTGCGGGAGACTGGTTGACGTCGTGCCGCACGGTCTCTTTTTGTCCCAGGGTATGGTCGATGATCAGGGGCAAATCCGATTCTTCGGCCTTTTTGCGGATGGGTTTACGGGGCGGCGGCTTCAGGTCTTCTTCCTCATCATCCTTATCCGTATCAATAAGGAAGTCAAACAATTCCACTTTGGTCTTGCCGAAAAAATCAACGATACTGCCGTTGACCTGTTTGATTAATTCCAGCAAGGGTTTACGGGCTATACCCATCACGGAAATGACGACACAGGCGATGAAGAGTATGTAGGAACCGACCTTGCCGAACATCGCCTGTGCGGCACGGGATAAAGAGACGCCGATGACGCCGCCCCCATCTCCCGCCCAGCCGGATTCAAAGGTTTGCTGCACGTCTGGAAGCTTCAGATGCAGCAGGCCAAGGATAGCCAGCCACAGAACAGCCCAGGAAACGAGGGTGAATTTATTCCAGGCAACTCTGGAGAACAGCTTGGCAATACCAATAATCAGCAGGATCAGCGGTATCAGAATTTTCCCTTCCCCGGACAAAGAGTTGATGGTTCTGTAAATAAAACTGCCTACGGCGCCCATCGTCTGTTGATTATCACCGATCCCTTGCCAGATACAGAAAAAAATGAACAAGCTCAAAGCTATAAAGATTACGCCAATTAGGTCGTTTTTGATTTCTTCACCAGCCCGGGGGTTCTTTCTCTCCATGGTTTCACCTCATCAGCTCTGTACCCTTCCTTATAGTTTACTATTCCTGACCTCTTCGGGCAATCCTTTCTTTACCTTATTAATTATTAACCGCGATATATACAAATTTCGCAGGCTCAGACATTTTTATGACAATAACGGTATTCGATTACCGTCCCCGGCCGGCAGGATTCACGCAGAAAATCCTGGGGATCGGTACTCAGAATTCTTTCAATGCGCGCGGTCTGATCCGGCAGCAGCATGATTTGCATGCGGATCCCGTCAATCGCATCCTCGACCAACCGGTAGTCGGTTTCTTTTTTGTCCTGCCAGAGAATTTCCGGCGGGATGGGCGTATAGATAATCATTGGGCAATTAACTCCTTCAGTTTGGATAACGCTTGGGCGACGCCTCCGACCTCATCGATCAGCCCCGCTTCGACGGCGTCTTTGCCCACCAGTACCGAACCGATATCCCGCGCCAAGTCCCCGGTGCGAAACATTAATTCCCGCAGGCGTTCCTCACTGATTCGGGAATGTTCTTTGATAAAGCGGATAACACGGTCCTGCATTTTGTCCAGATACTCATAAGTCTGCGGTACGCCGATCACCATCCCGTTTAAACGGATCGGGTGGATGGTCATGGTGGCTGTTTCCGCGATAAAGGAATAGGCGGCGGCCACGGCAATGGGTACGCCGATACTGTGTCCTCCCCCTAAGACGATGGAAACAGCCGGCTTGGACAGCCCGTTGACCATTTCCGCCAGGGCCAGCCCCGCCTCGACGTCGCCCCCCACCGTATTGAGGATGACCAGGAGTCCCTCAATCTGCGGGTTTTGTTCCACGGCAACCAGTTGGGGGATAATATGCTCATATTTGGTGGTCTTGTTCTGCGGCGGCAGGATTAAATGTCCTTCCACCTGGCCGATAACGGTAATACAGTGAATATTGGAAACGCTCCCCTGCGCCGGCAGCTGTGTTACCCCCAGCTCTTTGACATTCTGCAGTTCTTGGGCTGTTTGTAATTCCTTTTCGCCCGGCGTTTCTTTTTTGCGTTTTCCCTCACCCATGCCCTCACTCCTTCCTCACTATATTTTCCGTAAACATAAAAAAAATGCGTTTATTAAAAAACGCATTTTTTAAAACCAAAACCATCTAGGGTCAGATTTCCATAATGATGGGCATGATCATCGGCCTCCGGCCGGTCTTCTCATACAGATATCTGCTCAGGTCATCCTTGACCTGGGATTTGATGGTGGACCAATCGGAGATTTTCTTATCGAAGCATTTGTCGACCACGATTTTGACCCGGTCTCTGGCCTGGTCGATTAATTCTTCAGCTTCGCGCACGTAGACAAAGCCTCTGGAGACGATATCGGGACCGGCGATTAGCGAAAGGGTTCCCTTATTGAGGGTCAGGACCACAATCAGGATTCCTTCCTGGGAGAGCTGCCGGCGGTCTCTTAACACGATGTTGCCCACATCCCCCACGCCCAGGCCGTCGATTAAGACGCGGCCGGCGGTAACCCTGCTCGCCGAAATAGCGCCCGAGTCCTTGGTGAACTCCAGCACCTGGCCGTTTTCAGCCACAAAGACGTTCTCCTTAGGTATGCCCATTTGGTTGGCCAGCTTGGCGTGCTTGATCAGATGACGGTATTCGCCGTGCACCGGCACGAAAAACTTCGGCCGGACCAGATTAAACATCATCTTCAATTCTTCCTGACTGGCGTGACCGGAGACGTGAATGCCGCTGGCCGCCTCGTAGATAACCTCGGCGCCCTGGCGGTACAGCTGGTTGATAATCCGGCCCACCAGTTTTTCATTGCCCGGTATCGGCGTGGCGGAGATAATCACGGTATCGCCCGGAATGATTTCGACCCGGCGATGGTCGGACATGGCAATCCGGGTCAGGGCGGACATCGGTTCGCCCTGGCTGCCGGTGGTAATGATGGCCACCCGGTCTTTGGGATAGTTGGCGATCTCCTCGATTTCAATCAGAGTCTCTTCCGGCACGGTTAAATAGCCTGAATCCTGTGCGATGGAGACGACATTAACCATGCTGCGGCCTAGAATAGCCACCTTGCGGCCGTATTTGCTGGCCGCGTTGATGACCTGCTGGACCCGGTGGACGTTGGAAGCAAAGGTCGCGATAATAATCCGGTCTTTGGCCAGGCGGAAAGTGTCTTCAAAGGTTTGTCCCACGATTTTCTCCGAAGGCGTATAACCGGGGCGCTCCACATTGGTAGAATCCGAGAGCAGGACCAATACGCCCTTTTGCCCGTATTCGGCCAATCTGGCAAAGTCGGTCACATTCCCGTCGACGGGGGTCTGGTCGAATTTAAAGTCTCCCGTATGCAGGACAATGCCCACAGGCGTGTGAATGGCCAGCCCGACCGCGTCGGGAATACTGTGGCTCATCTTCATAATTTTGATGGAAAAGAAACCGCCTAATTTAACGGTATCTCTGGGACGAATAGTGATTAGTTTTTTGCCGGAGACATTGTTTTCTTTCAATTTGCCCTGGACCAGGGCCAGCGTTAGTTTGGTCCCGTAAACGGGCGCGTTCAGTTCTTTCAGGACATAGGGCAACGCGCCGATATGGTCTTCATGACCATGCGTCAGGATGATGCCCTTGATTAATTCCTTATTCTCGATAAGGTACGTAAAATCGGGAATGACGATATCGATGCCGAGCATTTCATCTTCGGGAAACATTAATCCCGCGTCGATGACAATGATTTCCTCGCCATAGCGGATCGCCATCATGTTCTTGCCGATTTCCCCCATGCCGCCCAGGGGTATCAGCTGCAGCTTGTTTTCAGTTTCAGCCATTCATTCCTCCTTGTTGATTTGTAACACAAAAAAAACCTTCCCTATTCGTCCGTTCAGAAGGTTTTCCCAGTATTAGAATAACCGCTCCGAGCAACAACATTGTATTTATTATATGCTAAGAGCGGTTAAAGCGCAAGCTTTTATCTATATTCGCAATTTTATCTAATATAATACAAATTTAGCTATGTCAGGAAAGCAGGCCGAGGTTCACCAGCGCCTTTCTGACTATGGCCGTTTCCTCCGCCGAGGCTTCCACCAGCGGCAGCCGGGGCGGACTGGAGGGCAGGCCCAAGAGCGCTGCGGCTTTTTTGACCGGAACCGGGTTGGTCGTGATAAACATGGCTTTAAACAGCGGGAACAAGGCAGTGTGCGTTTTACAGGCCGCCGTGACATTGCCGGAAAGATATTCTTCAATCATTTGGCTGATTAAATTGGCCGCGGCATGAGAAGCCACGCTGATAACGCCGTAAGCGCCCACCGCCAGCATCGGCAGCGTCAGGGAATCGTCGCCGCTGTAAATGAGAAAATCATCCGAGACCAGCGTTTTCAGGGCGGAAACCTGGTCCGTATTGCCGCAGGCTTCCTTCAAGGCAAAAATATTTTTGATTTCCGCAAGTCTTGCTACGGTTTCCGGCAGCATATTCACGCCGGTACGACCCGGCACATTGTAAAGCAGGACCGGCAGGTCGGTGGCCCCGGCAATTGCTTTATAATGCTGATACAAGCCGGCCTGGCTGGGTTTATTATAATAGGGGGTAACCGCCATAATGCCGTCGACGCCCAGACGGGAGGCTTCTTCGGTCAAACGGATACTGTCGTGTGTAGAATTGGAGCCGGCGCCGGCAAAGACCACCCCTTCTGTACCGACGGCTTCTTTTACTGCCTTGAATAAGACTAATTTTTCGCTTTTGGAAAGGGTCGGCGACTCCCCCGTAGTACCGCCGATGACCAAACCGGGACTGCCGTTGGCCGCAAGATGCCGCGCCAGTTTTTGCGCGCCTTCGAAATCTACGCTCTCATCCTCTTTGAAGGGGGTGATCATGGCTGTAAATACTCTGGGATACGCTTTCATTCTTATCCGCTCCTTATTTCTATTCCAAAATTGATTCCAGGCCGATTTTCACTCCGGTCCAGCCGGATACTTTGCGTATTGCCATTAATACGCCGGGTACGAAAGATTCCCGGGAAAAGGAATCATGCCGGATGGTCAAAAGCTCGCCGCAACCGGAAAATAATATTTCCTGATGCGCGACAAGGCTCTTTAGTCTGACGGAATGGATCCGGATACCGTCGTATTCCGCGCCCCGGGCCAGGCTGCCATTGGGAGGAACCGGGCTGTTTCCGGCGGCGTTCTCTTTGATGATATGCGCTGTCGCGATGGCCGTACCGGAGGGACTATCGACTTTTTTATCGTTATGATATTCGATGATCTCCGCCTGGTCCAAATACCGGGAGATCTCCCGGGCGGCTTTCATCATCAGGACCGCGCCGAAAGAAAAGTTAGGCGCGATCAGGGCGCCGACCTTATTCTCCTCAGCCAGAACGCCAAAGGCCTCCAGTTCTTCCGTTGTAAAACCGGTCGTACCCATCACCACATGCAGGCCATTCCTTAAAGCACAGGGGATATTTTGTTCCGCCGCCTTTTTGAAAGTAAAATCCACCAGTGTCAAACCTTCCCTGACGGGATACTCCGCCAAAAAATCTTCCAGCGAAGCCGAAACTTTCACGCCGAAGGGCTTGAGTCCCATGACTTCCCCTATATCCTGGCCGACATTAATGACGTCGACCGCGCCCACAACTTCGATATCAGCGCTGTTATGAATGCCTTTGATCATTTCCCGGCCTACTTTGCCGCAAGCGCCGGTGACTACTGCTTTAAATGTTCCCATGCAACTTCCTCCATCCTTAGCTGCTCATCGATGAGCAGCTGCGCTAATAAAAAATGACCTCACTTAATGAAGCGAGGTATTTTTAATTTTGTATCTTATTGTATGCTGTTTACTTTTTTTTGTCAAATATATTTATACCGTATACAAATATTTTAATACGAATACCGCTTATAACGCATATGCGTATCATCCAGATCGACGATAATGACTTCCGCCCCGATTTTTTTGACTGCGCTCCAGGGTATGGTCAGATTGGTTTTATCCCAGATATTCAAAAAACCGCTGCGGCTGGGCAGCATAATCGACTCTATTTCCCCTGTTTCAGCCTCAATGACCAAATCTGAATCCGCTACCGTCCCCAGGCGGCTGCCGTTTTGAATATTTACAATGTCTTTGCCGATCAATTCACTTAATCTGACGATATTCAAGGTTTCTTCCCCCCTCATTGCAGATACTTCTCGTAAAAGCTCAGAAAAACCGGTTGTACCAGGGCAATGATAATCGCCAGGAAGGCCAGCGGATCAATCGTAATATGGAAAATCCGGATGCTTTCCGGTACGGAAAGGTCCAGAAAAGATTTTAAGAGAATAAAGGATAAATAAATCCCCCCCGCGATCGCGATTAATTCGCCCAAAGCGGTGGAAACAGGCGAAGCCACGGAAGTCTCAATATTTTTGATGCTGCGTGTTCTGAAACGCAGCCGCATCCTGGCTCTGGTCGCCCAAATGACCAGCAAAATCAGAATGACCGCTAAAAGTATCGTCCACATCATACTCATCTCCTCCCCTACAATAGTTATGCCGGAAAGAAGATGGATATGCTTACTTGGTAAATTTTTTGAGATTGAGCGCTTTTCTTAAGGGACCGATGGTGCTTAAACTAAAAGGCTTCTTGCTGAAAAGATCATTGGCCGTATTATACACATTTTCCAGCGTAATGGCGGAGATCCTGGCGGTAACTTCCTCCGGCGGGATGATTTTATTCAGCTGCAATTCCGTCCGGCCCAAGCGGGTCATACGGCTGGAAACACTCTCCAGACCCAGGTAGAGATTGCCTTTAATCTGTTCCTTGGTCTTGTTTAGTTCCTTTTCCGTGATTCCTTCCGAAGTAATACGCTTAACTTCCTGCATGATAAGGCGAATGACCTCGTCGTATTTCTTCGGACTGGTGCCGGCGTAAAAGGTGAACAAACCAATATCGTTAAAAGCGGTATGGTAGGAATAAACGGAGTAAGCAAGACCTCTCTCTTCCCGGATGGACTGGACCAGCCGCGAAGAAAGCCCGCCGCCCAGCACATTGTTGATAATCGAAACATGATAGAGCCGGTCATCTGTATTGGACAGACCCTCCGTGCCTATGCAGATTTGCACTTGTCCGGTTTTGCGGTAGATATTATCGACATTGCCGGCAGCCGGCGCCGGGGGGATGATTTCGATTTTTTTCTTTTTATTTTTCATACCCTCAAAAATGGGTTTTAATTTTTCCTGGATGACCTGATGTTCAATATTGCCGGCTACAGCGATGACGACCCGCTCCGGCAGATAATTATCTCCGATATAGACCAGGATATCCTCCCGGTTGATTTTCTCCAGGGACTCAATACTGCCCAGGATAGGACGCCCCAGGGGATTGTCGGGCCAGACCGTCTTAATGAAGAGGTCATGAATCAGTTCATCCGGCGTATCTTCATACATGCGGATTTCTTCTTCCACGACGCCCCGTTCCCGTTCAATGGCCTCTTCTTTGAACTGCGAGTTAAAGAACATATCGGATAAGACGTCAATGGCCAAATCGATATGTTCGTCCAACACCTTGGCATAATAACAGGTAAATTCCTTGGTGGTAAAAGCGTTCAGCTGTCCGCCCACGGCGTCAAGGGATTCGGCAATATCGGCCGCAGTCCTTTTTTCCGTGCCTTTGAACATCAAATGCTCAATAAAATGGGTGATGCCGTTATTATGATCATTTTCATGACGTGAACCGGCGCCGACCCAAATACCAATGGCCACGGAACGCACGCCCAGGAGTTTTTCCGTGACAATCCGGACGCCGTTATCCAAGGTAATTTTTTTTGTATCATTTTTGAACATACTTTACTCCTTTAATGTGACTCAAGTTTTTTCAAAACCGTATTCCAAAAGTTTTTGCGCCTCGCCAAAGCGATTGGGGGAATTGAGCACTACCGCAATTAAATCTCTTTGTTCTTTATGGGCGGAGGCCACCAGGCACTGTCCCGCCAGATCCGTGGTCCCGGTTTTGACGCCGGTGGCGTACATATAATTCCACAGCAGCTTATTGGTATTTTTGAGATAACTGACGCGTTTGCCGTCGTCCCAACGAATGGCATACTCCCGGGTACCGACAATTTCGGCAAAAATATCATTATGCAAGGCGTATCTGGCTATCAGCGCCAGATCATACGCAGTAGCGGCATGTCCGCTCTGGGGCAAGCCGTTGGTATTAAGAAAACGGGTATGGGCGGCGCCAATCGCCAGGGCCTTCAAATTCATCAGGTTGACAAACTCTTCCTCGCTCGGCGCGACTGCTTCAGCCATAGCGACGCAAGCGTCGTTTCCGGATTTAAGCAAAGCGCCATAAAGGAGGTTCCGGACGGTAATGGTCTCCCCTTTCTTTAAATTCAACGAGGATTCCCCGGTTTGGGCCGCATTGGCGGAAACAGTCACCCTCCTGTCCAAATCGGCGTATTCGATCGCCAGAAGGGCCGACATGATCTTGGTCGTGCTGGCCGGGGGCAACACTGTCTCCGGGTTCTTACCGTAGACGACGAGACCCGTAACAGCGTCGATGACCACCGCCGATTTTGCCCGGATGTCCGGAAGGGCCCAGGCAGCCGGCGGTAGAACAGCAAAAAATAAAAAAATCAGCAAGGCCGTAATTAATTTCTTCACTTTATGATCACCTGTCACCTGTTTGGTTGATAGGTTTAGTATGGCCTGATTTGATTTTTTTATTGAAGGATTTCTGTTACGGTTTTAAAGGCAAAATCTTGCTGACGCAATTGCGTAATCAGGGCAGGCAGCGCTTGCAGCGTGCATTCTTTGGGATGCATCAGCACCAGCGCGCCGTTGTCGGCTTTGGAAATGATCCTTTTGACGATGGTCTCGGGCGTGGGATTCTGCCAATCAACCGTATCGGCAGTCCACATAATGGTCTTGTAGCCCAGGCTGTCCGCGGCCTCCAACACATGCGCCTTATGTTCTCCGTAGGGCGGCGCATACAGTTTGGCAAAGGGTATATTATGTTCTGCAAACACTTGTTCTGTCGTAGTGATATCCTTGATATTATCCGCTATGCTGATTTTGTCCGGATGCGGATGGGCATAACCGTGATTGCCGATTTCATGACCTTCCGCGGCAATTAAGAGCACCGTTTCGTGAAACTTTTTGGCAAATCTTCCGGTTACAAAAAAAGTGGCTTTGATTTCATTCTCTTGGAAAACCTGCAGCATCTGGGGAATGATCTCTTCTCCCCAGTCCACGTTAACCATCAAAGCCACCGCTTTATCCACGGTATTGCCGATATAGATAGGACTCACCACCGGAGCTTCTTCCACTTTGGTCAGTTGGATCCAGGAGCCCAGGAGCGCCAGGAGCATCACCAACCCGGCCGCGCCATAGAGCAGATACCTTTTTTTAATATACAATACGAACAAAATATCACCCCCTAAAACTATATGCCGGCAGGGGTGATATTCATGTTTTTATTATTTCTCCTGGGTGGAATTCTTTTGCTGGCGCAGGGCTTCTTTACGGGAGAGGTTGATTCTGCCCTGGCGGTCTATTTCGATGACCTTGACAAGAATTTCATCGCCGATGGCCACCACGTCTTCGACTTTGCCCACCCGTTCTTCCGCCAGATGCGAAATATGGACCAGGCCTTCCTTGCCGGGCAGGATTTCCACAAAGGCGCCGAAGTTGACAATCCGCTGGACTTTGCCGATGTAAATCTTGCCTATTTCCACGTCCCTGGTCAGGTCTTCGATGATGCGCACCGCTTTCTTGCCTGCCTCGGGGTCGACTGCTGCGATAAAGACGCGCCCATCGTCTTCAATATCGATTTTCACACCGGTCTCCTCAATAATCTTCTTGATGGTCTTGCCGCCGGGGCCGATGACTTCCCGGATTTTCTCCGTATCAATGACGAAGGTGATGATTCTGGGGGCATACGGGGACAGCTCTGCTCTAGGCTCGCTGATGACGGAAAGCATCTTGTCCAGGATAAAGGCCCGTCCTTTTCTGGCCTGTTCCAAAGCGTCACGCATGATGGAACGGTCAATGCCGTCGATTTTAATATCCATTTGGATGGCGGTGACGCCGTTTTTGGTGCCGGCGACCTTAAAGTCCATATCGCCCAGGGCGTCTTCCATCCCCTGAATATCGGTCAGGATGGTGTAATAGTCGCCGTCTTTGATCAGGCCCATGGCCACGCCGGAAACGGGCTCCTTAATCGGCACGCCGGCATCCAGCAGGGCTAAAGTCGAGCCGCAAACACTGCCCATCGAGGTCGAGCCGTTGGATTCTATAGCTTCCGAAACCAAGCGCAGGGCATAGGGGAACTCTTCTTCCCCGGGTATCATCGGCTCCAGCGCGCGTTCCGCCAAAGCGCCATGGCCGATTTCCCGGCGGCCCGGACCACGCATGGGTCTGGCTTCGCCCACACTGAAAGGGGGGAAATTGTAATGATGCATATACCGCTTGGAATCTTCTACGCCCAGTCCGTCCAGAATCTGTTCCTCGCCGACGGCGCCCAGGGTCACCACGGTCAGCACCTGCGTCTGTCCTCTGGTAAACAGCCCGGAACCGTGTGTGCGCGGCAGGACCCCCGCCTCACAGGTAATGGGTCTCACTTCCTCCACGCCGCGGCCGTCCGGACGGATTTTATCCACCGTAATCAGCTTACGGACATATTCTTTAACGATAGCATCCAGCACGGACTTAATATCTTTGATATTCTCAGGATATGTTTCCTTGAATTTCTCCAAGGCGGTTTCTTTGACTTTTTTGATATTTTCTTCGCGTTCCAGCTTGTTGGCATTGCGGACGGCTTCCTGCAACGGCGCGAGCGCAAACGCTCTGACCGCGTCCTCCAGCTCCGCGGCAATCTTATAGACTTTCGGCTCGGTCTTTTCTTTAGCCAGTCCTAAAGATAACGCTTCCTGGCGGAATTCTTCGATAAACTGCACGATTTCTTTGATTTTCTCATGACCCAGCATGATGGCTTCCAGACAGGTTTCCTCCGGAACTTCTTTCGCTGCAGCCTCCACCATCATTACGGCGTCTTTAGTCCCGCAGACCACCAAGTGCAGGAGTGACTTTTCATTTTGTTCAATCGTCGGGTTGATCGTCAGTTCTCCGTCAATATAACCCACCGCTACGGCGGCAATCGGACCGCCAAAAGGGATGTCCGAAAGATGCAGCGCGGCGGAAACTCCGTTGATGGCTGTGACGTCCGGAATATTGTCTTTGTCCACCGACATCACTGTAGCCACTACGTGTACGTCATTGCGGTAGCCCTTGGGAAAAAGCGGCCGGACCGGCCTGTCGATCAGCCGGCTGGAAAGAATTGCCTTCTCACTGGGTCTTCCTTCCCTTTTGATAAAACCTCCGGGAATCTTACCAACCGCATAAAGTCTTTCTTCGTAATCCACCGTCAGCGGGAAAAAGTCGATGCCTTCCCGCGGTTCAGCCGAACTTGTCGCCGTCGTTAAAACGCAAGTGTCGCCATAGCTTATCAGCACAGCGCCGCCCGCCTGTTTTGCAAGCCTGCCTGTCTCAAAGATCAACCGGCGTCCAGCAATCGTAAGCTCTCGTTTCAATACCGGATACGGATATTCCATGTAATTCAGATAACCTCCTAGTCTTCTCATAAATTCTTTCCATTTTTTATATCAACCTTATGTATTCTACATTCCTTTATTATTTCCTTCACAGTGTGCAAAAAATACCAGCCATAAAATAAGAGCAGCCGGATTTAGCTGCTCTTTAGGAACTTGACTCTGTTAAGCTGTCCAGCTTCTTATCTTCTGAGGCCGAGGCTGGCGATAATGCTCTGATACCGGTTCAAATCCTTTTCCTTCAGGTAATTCAAGAGCCCTCTGCGCTGACCCACCATCATCAACAGACCGCGTCTGGAATGATGGTCTTTGTTATGCTGTTTGAGATGTTCCGTCAGATAATTGATTCTTTCCGTTAAAATCGCGATCTGTACTTCCGGCGAGCCGGTATCGCTTTCGTGCAGGCGATACTTTTCGATAATACCGCCTTTCTTTTCCTGGTTCATAGCCATAAAAATTACACCTCCAATTATATTAGGGCGCAGGCCACGTAAAACGCCGGTGAATCGTTTAACCTAGCTTGCGCTAATTCAGACAGTGATATTATACGTTAGCCTGCCGGCCAATGCAAGTTTTTATTTGCCTATGATCGTAATCACCAGTCTTCCATCATTGATATCTTTCACCACGACGTCGTAAACCCGGCCGGAACGGCTGATAAAACCCCTGAGCCTGGTGGCCTTGGGAATCTGCCCGGGCATCTGCCGCAGGGCGTGGACAATATCGGCCGTGCTGATTCTGTCCTGACGGAAATCCCGCAAGCGTCTCCTGGCATGCTCGGTGATAATGACTCTCATAAGCCGGGCTCCCTTTTCAGGAAAGCGGCGGATTGTTTTCTTCTTTTATTTTGTTTTTGAATCAGCAGGCTGTAGAGCGTATCTTGAAAAGCTTCCTTTTCCGGCTCGGCAATATGATTATTGGTGTAGATTTGCAGCAATTCTTCATATAACGCGGAAAATTCCTTGCTGTAATAGATCTCCTGAATCTGACGCGCTGTCTCCAGGCAGCGGTAATGCTCCTTAGCTACGGCCAGCATAGGCTTTCTCCTTCGTAAAACTTTTACTAAAGTTTATTTGCGAAGGAGAATTTTATGATTAAGAGAATCTATTCACGCATTAAAACAGCGCGCGCTGTCTGGATATCCCGGGCGATTTGCTCACCCAGTTCCTGCATATCGGCGAAGCGTTTTTCCGCACGCAGTTTCCGGATTAAGTGCAAACGCAAATTCATTTGATATAAATCCCCGTCAAAATCCAACAAATGCGCTTCGGCAGTGGGTCTGGGCAGATGAAAGGTGGGGCGGACGCCGATATTCACCACGGACGGCCAGGCAGAAACCGGCTGTGGATTATCCGGATCCTCGATTTCCGCTATGGCTGCATACACTCCGAAATCAGGCAAAAGCAAGTCCCCGGGTAATTCCAGGTTCGCCGTCCTGAAGCCGATACTGCGCCCCCGCGCATCGCCTTCCACGACTTTTCCCGCAAGCGCCGGCCAATAACCCAGGAGCCGCCTGGCTCCTTCCATATGGCCGGATTTGTACATTTCGCGAACCAGGCTGCTGCTGACGACCTCGTCATCCAGCAGTATCGGCTGGATCACTGCGGTCTCAAAGCCGTATTCCAGGCCTTTTTCCTGGAGCAGCGCGGACGTCCCCCGGCCTTTTTTGCCGAAAAAGAAATTAAAGCCGACAAAGACCTTCGTAAGATTCAGCAGATCCACCAGGTATATTTTAATAAAATCTTCCGGGAGGGTTTCGGACAGTGCTGTATCGAAAGGCAAAAGGAGCAGATAATCTACGCCCAGGGATTCAATCAGCCGGATTTTCTGTTCCAGGGTATTGAGCAGCTTGAGGCCGGAACCGGGAGCAATCACCTGCAGCGGATGCGGGGAAAAGGTCAGCACACAGGAACTCCAGTTGTTTTGCCGGCTTTCTTCGACACATTGTGAAATTAAGGCCTGGTGACCGAGATGGACGCCGTCGAAATTGCCGATGGCTGCGGCGGCAGGCTGTTTGATTTGCTTCATTTCTGCGAGGGTTTTAATGATCTGCATAGAGCGTCTCCATCTTAAATACTTTTTTAGGTTTAAGCATGATCCTTCCGTTACTCTCCACGATTTCCGCCAGGGCATGCAAATTGTTATCCTGGTCCACCACTGCCGCCAAGCTCCCGTCAGGTTGCATTTTTTCATATTCCGGCGGAAGTTCAATGCTGCGGCCGTTATATAACAGCGCCAGTTCCGGCCGGCCCGCCGGAACAAAGAGCATGCCCTCCAGGCATTGTCCCGGAGACAGCAGATAGCCCGGTTTCCCGGCGGCAATCTCTTCTAAGGTATAGCTGTCCTTTAGCTGAAAGCTTCCCGACCGGGTCCGCAACAAGAAGTTCAGGTGCGCGCCGCTGCCCAGGAGTTCCCCCAAATCGTGGCAGAGTGTTCTGATATAGGCGCCTTTGGAGCAATGTACCTGAAGGAGCGCTTCCGTCTCGCGGTACTCCAGCAGTTCCAGGGAGTAAATGGTCACCTCCCGGAATACCGCCTCCACGTTCTGGCCTTGCCGAGCCTGTTTATACAAGGGCACGCCGTTGATTTTAACCGCCGAGTACGCAGGGACCTGCTGCTTGATGACGCCGCGCAGCTGAGGAAGCACTTCCTCAATATCTGCCCGGCGCAGACCGGAAGCGTCCCGGCGGAGGATTGCTTCGCCCCATGCGTCCTGGGTGGTTGTACTGACGCCGAACTTCAGGCGGCAAACATATTCCTTATCCTTGGCGCTGAATAAATCAGCCAGGCGCGTAGCCTGGCCGACACATACCGGCAGGACCCCTGCTGCCTGCGGATCGAGCGTCCCAGTGTGTCCGATTCTTTTTTCCTTAAACTGACGACGCAGTCTGGCAACGACATCATGTGAAGTCATCCCCGGAGGTTTTAAAACATTAATGATACCATTCATCTGCGTTCACCGCCGGTCAGGTTTTTCGCAATTTTTTGCATGAGCTTCTCTTTTAAATCATGAATTTCACCGTTTAGAGTGAATCCTGAAGCCCGGGGGTGGCCGCCTCCGTTAAAGGCTTGCGCAATTATGTTGACATCCAGATAGCTTTTGGAGCGCAAAGAGCCTTTGATGGTTCCCGGAGCGGTTTCTTTCAGCAGAAAAGCGGCTTCGACGCCTTCGGTGGCCCGAAGCATGGCAATCAGCGTGTCGGTATCGGCTCCCAGAATATCTTTGGTCTTTAGCGTGGCATAATCCAGAAGGCACCCGACAATTTTCCTGTCCGGACTGAAAACTAAGTTCGCCAGGCCCGCCTGGTAAATTAAAAGTTCCCGGTAAGGTTTTTTTTCATGCAGGTTCTCGCGAACCAGATTGATATCCGCGCCCAGGGCCAACAGATCCGCCGCCGCCCTAAATGTTGCCGCGGTTGTGTTACTGTAGGTGAAAGACCCCGTATCGGCGGAAATGGCTACATACAGGCAAGTAGCCATGGCCGGCGAGATTCTGACGCCGCCTTCCGTGAAAATACGGCAAATCAGTTCCCCTACCGCGGCCGCGGCAGTATCGATAATATTCAATGTACCAAAATAATCGTTGGAAACATGATGATCGAGATTGATTAAGGGACTCCCGGAAAAAGGCTGATAGACGATCCGCTTATGATCGGCGCAATCCACTGCGATCACAGGAACATTGGCCGGCAGCGGTCCGGGCGGAATCTGCCGCAGCATCTCCATGCCCGGCAGGAAATGGTATTGGGCGGGCGCCTCCTCGGGATACCAAATCTCCGGAGTATGCTGCAGGTCCTGCAGAGCGAGCGCCAGGGCCAAGGCCGAACCCAGGGCGTCACCGTCCGCCTTTTCATGGACAAGGATAACAACCTGCTTGTTTCCCGCAAGCTTGACGTAAATATCGTTCCAGTGGGACATGATTCACCCTTCTTCGGCCCCGTTTTTGAAGCCGGAAATAATTTTGTTGATTTTGGAACCATAGGCAATCGAATCATCCAGTTTAAAGAGCAATTCCGGCGTATACCTAAGCCGTAACCTTTTTGCCAATTCCGAGCGCAAATAACCTTGGGCCTTCTCCAGCCCCTGCAAAACCGAGGCGCGGTCTTCCTCGGACAAAACGCTGACAAAGACCTTGGCGTAACGTAAATCATTGGTAACATCCGCATGGGTAATACTCAACAATCCTTTGACCCTGGGGTCTTTGATCTCCTCTTGGATCATCAGGGCCAATTCTCTTTTGATTTCCTCTGAAATCCTGGCTGTGCGGTGACTCGTCATTGAACTGTCCCCCTTTATAAAAGCTCGGTTTTTTTTAAGACAGCTCCCTTTTTATCTCCTCAAAGGTAAAGGATTCCAGGTGGTCGCCTTCATGGATATCATTGAAGCGTTCAATGCCGATACCGCACTCATATCCGCTGGCAACCTCCTTGGCGTCTTCTTTAAAGCGTTTCAAAGAATTGATATTGCCTTCATGCACAATGATCCCGTCGCGAATGACCCGGACCTGTGAATTCCGGCTGATTTTTCCGTCGGTTACATAGCATCCGGCCACACTGCCCACTTTAGGCACTTTAAAGACGGCCCTGACTTCAGCCTGGCCCAGAACAACCTCGCGGATTTCCGGTTTCAACAAACCGCTTAAGGCTGCTTTAACGTCTTCAATGGCATTATAGATAACCCGGTATAATTTGATATCGATCTGCTGGGCCTCGGCCATCTTGCGGGCGTTTACGTCAGGCCGCACGTTGAAACCGAGGATAATCGCGTCGGAAGTATCGGCCAGCATAACGTCGGTCTCGCTGATGCCGCCGACGCCCTGATGGATAATATTAACGCGGACTTCCTCATTGGAGAGCTTCTCCAAGGACTGCTTCAGGGCTTCTATAGAACCCTGAACATCTGCTTTGATGATAATATTCAGGTCGCGCACTTCGCCTTCACGAATCTGGGCAAAGAGATCCTCCAGCGAAACTCTGGATCTGGAGTGAATCGCCTCTTCCCGTCTTTGGGCTGTCCTTTCACTGGCCAGCTGCTTGGCCAGTCTCTCGTCTTCAACCACCTGAAAGACGTCGCCGGCTAGCGGTACATCGTTTAGGCCGATCACCTCCACCGGTGTGGAAGGCGGCGCTTTCTTAATCGACCGGCCCAAATCATCCTGCATAGCCCGGACGCGGCCCTGGGTCGTGCCGACGATCATAAAATCCCCGACCAGGAGCTGGCCGTTCTGCACCAACAGGGTGGCCACCGGTCCTCTACCCTTATCCAGCTTGGCTTCGACAACAGTCCCTTTGGCTTTTCTGTGGGGATTGGCCTTGAGCGTACCCATCTCGGCCACCAGGAGAATCATCTCCAGCAAATTATCCAGACCGGTCTTGGCCTTGGCGGAAACATTAACGCAGATCGCGTCGCCGCCCCACTCCTCGGCCACGATGCCATGTTCGGTCAGTTCCTGTTTGATTCTGTCCGGATTGGCTTCCGGTTTATCTATTTTATTGATGGCGACAATCATGGGCACATGGGCCGCTTTGACGTGGTTAATGGCCTCCACCGTCTGGGGCATGACGCCGTCGTCCGCCGCTACCACTAAAATGGCAATATCGGTGATCTGCGCGCCCCGGGCGCGCATGGCGGTAAAGGCTTCGTGGCCCGGCGTATCCAGGAAGGTAATTTTCTTGCCGTTAACCTCCACCTGGTAAGCCCCGATATGCTGGGTAATGCCGCCCGCTTCTCCTCCTACCACATTGGTCTGGCGGATGACATCCAAAAGCGAGGTCTTGCCATGGTCAACGTGGCCCATAATCGTGACGACAGGAGGCCTTTCCGCCAGTTCTTCCGGCTTATCGGGCTCCTCGGTCAAAAGAAGTTCTTCCTTGGTGGTCTTCACCTCAACGGTAGTACCGAATTCCGAACCCAGGAGAATCAATGTCTCAATATCCAGTTCCTGGTTAATGGTGGCGAGAACCCCCAACGCGAACAGTTTTTTGATGACTTCCGTCGCCTTCTTATTGATTAAGTGGGCGAATTCCTGGACGGTCAGCGGACCTTCCAGCGCAATATTCTTCACCACAACCGGGATCGGCTCCCGGACAAAGGGTTGTTTTTTGAAATTCTTATTGAATTTGCCGCCCTTCTTATTATCGGAACGCTTGTTTCCTTCAAAACGGGACTGCTTCTTGGCGGCAAATCCGCCTGTTTTCGTCTTGCCGCCCCGCTCGTAGGCTTTTTCCCCTAACACGGTTTCCGCTTTGCTCAGATAATTATCACTAATCTCGTGCCGGGAAGGGCCCGGCTGCTGAGGTTGCTGCTGCTGGGGCGGCCTCTGGGGCGGTCTGTCTCTGTACGGCTGCTGTGGAGGTCTTGGCTGCTGGGGATACTGCGGCCCCCTTGGTTGCTGCTGGGGTGCTCTGGGGGGTTGTTGCTGGGGCCCCCTTTGCTGTTGTTGGGGCGCTCTGGGAGGTTGTTGCAGCGGCCCCCTCTGCTGTTGCTGGGGCGCTCTTTGCTGCTGGTATGGCGGCTGAGCAGGTCTATGCTGTGGGGGACGCTGCGCCTCGGTATGTCCCAAAGCGGTATGTCCGCTATGGACCTGCACGTCACGCGGTTTCATCTCTTTTTGTTTAACCGGCTGAGGCGCGTCCTTGGGCGGACGCTCTTCATTCTGAGCCTTAATCGTTTCTAAATTCAACACCATATTCTTAATGCGGTTTACTTCCCCGCTGGGTATCGTGCTCATATGGTTCTTCATGTTTAAGCCCAGGGCCTGCAGCTTATCCAAAAGGTCTTTACTGGATAAGTCCATTTCTTTGGCCAGCTCATGTACACGAATCGTTGCCATCAAATCACCTCCATGAAATTTACGACCGGTTCATTTATCTTCTTGAAGCCTTGCTATAATGGCGGCAGCCATCTTCCTATCGGCAACGGCCAGAATTCCGCGTTCCGACATTCCCAGAATGTTGCCCCATTCTTCTTTGGTACCAAGCTCAGCCGCTGCAAGGCCGGTCAGTTCGCAGTATTTGCGCCAGTACTCTTTTCGTTTGACGGGCAAATCCCCGGCCAGGATCAGCAAACCGGCGGCGTTTCTTTTGACCGCGGACTTGACCGCAGCTTCGCCTGCATAAAGTTTGCCGGCTTTTCTGGCAAAACCCAGGAGTGCGCCGATTTCATTTGTTATCTTCATCATAACCCAACCCGACCTTTAACCTGTCCATGACTTCTTGGGAAATCGGATGCTGCAGGCTTTTCTCCAGGCGGTTGCTTTTGAGGGCTTTCTGCAAGCATTCCTTCGCCGGGCAAATGTAAACGCCGCGGCCTGATTTCTTGCCGGTGGCGTCAATAGCCACCTGCGCGTCGGGGGTGCGCACAATCCGGATCAATTCCTTCTTGGGTTTCATCTCCTGGCAGCCGACGCACATTCTTAAGGGTACTTTTCTTTGTTTCACCGCCATACCCTCCTAACTATCATCTTCCTCCGCTTCCTCTATATACGAGGCGTCCTGGGACTCGCTCTTGATATCAATTTTCCAGCCGGTCAGTTTCGCGGCCAAACGGGCATTCTGGCCTTCTTTACCGATGGCCAGGGACAATTGATAGTCAGGAACCACGACCCTGGCCATTTTGTCATCCACCGATACGTCCACAGTCAATACTTTGGCCGGACTTAAAGAACTGGCGATAAATTTAACCGGGTCAGGACTCCACTTGACAATATCAATTTTCTCACCCTTCAGTTCGTTGACGATGGCCTGGACCCGCAGGCCCTTCGGACCTACACACGAACCTACCGGGTCCACATTTTCATTCTTGGAATAAACGGCAATCTTGGAACGCGCTCCCGCTTCCCGGGCTACGTTCTTGATTTCCACGGTGCCGTCATGGATCTCCGGCACTTCCAGCTCAAACAGCCGTTTTAACAAGCCGGGGTGCGTTCTGGAAAGAAGGATCTGCGGCCCCTTGGTGGTCTTTTTGACGTCAATGATATAATTTTTCAGGCGTTCGCCGTTCCTGTATTGCTCCCCCGGCATTTGCTCGTTGGGTCCCAGGATGGCTTCGGTCTTGCCCAGATCAATAAAGACATTTTTATTTTCTACCCTTTGCACGACCCCGGTGACGATATCCCCTTCCCGGTTGGCAAATTCATTAAAAATCATATCCCGCTCGGCTTCCCGCAGGCGCTGCACGACGACCTGCTTCGCCGTCTGGGCGGCAATACGCCCGAAGTCCTTGGGCGTAACCTCATTTTCCACGATATCTCCCAGCTCGTAGCGCGGGTCCAGCTTTCTGGCCTCATTTAAGGCGATTTCTTCTTTATTGTTCGCGACCTCTTCCACAATGGTTTTTCTGGAAAAGACCTTGATTATACCGGTGCTCCGGTCTATATGCACGCGCATATTGGCATGGGCGCCGAAATTTTTCTTATACGCTGAGACCAGCGCCGCTTCGATAGCTTCCAGGATAACTTCACTGTCGATACCCTTCTCTTTTTCTAATTCGCTCAATGCTCCGATCAGCTCATAATTCATTTTTTCTTCTTTCCCTCCTCTTCTTCCCAGGCCAATCTGACCTGGGAAACTTTTTCACGCGGTATGCGTATGGCTTGGGCTCCGATGAGAAGTTCTATCTCCTCTTGGTCCGCCGAACCTAAGTTTCCCTTCAATTTCTTCTTTCCGTCCACCGGGGCATACGTATGTACCGTTACCGCCCGGCCCCGGAATCTGGCGAAATCTTTATCGGATTGCAGCAGGCGCTCAATCCCCGGTGAAGAAACTTCCAAAAAATAGGATTGGGGAATGGGGTCTTTTTTATCCAGCAGGTCCGAGACCTCCGTGCTGACCCCCTGACAATCATCCAGGTCCACGCCGCCTTCTTTATCAATATAAATGCGCAGATACCAGTTCCCGCCCTCTTTGACATATTCCACAGCGACCAGTTCCAGGCCTTTGGCCTCCACTAGGGGTAAGACGTAAGAAAAGACCTGTTCCTGAGTTTTGGGTGCGCTCATGACGACCCTCCTTCTTAAGGCATATCTCACAGCAATAAGACGAAAGAGTGGGAAATCCCACTCTTGAAATGCCGAGCATGTTAGTCACTTGCCTTCCGAAATATAGTTTAACATAACAAGTCTTGATTTGGCAAGTTTTGTCCAATTAAAAAAGTGAAATCTGGTCTCCCAGGGGCAAATCGGCCAAACAGCCATGGCCATTTAATACCTCCATGATCTTCTTGCTGATTTTGGCCCTGAGCTGCAGGTCCTCTTGAGAGATAAACGGTTTCTCTTCTCTTCCCCGCACGATGGCCTGGGCTGCCGTCTCACCCAGTCCCTGCAGGGAAACAAAGGGCGGCAGGAGTGCCTTTCCGTCTTCGATAATCTGAAACTTCAGCGCAGCAGACTTGGTCAAATCAACCCGACGCAGCTTGATGCCCCTTAAGTTCATTTCCAGGGCCAGTTCCAGGATGGTGTAGAATTTCTCCTCTTTTTGCGTGGCTTCCTGGCCCTTTTTGGTGATTTTACTCATCTCTTCCCGGATGCCCGGAATGCCTCCGATAATGACATCGGCGTCGAATTCATCCGCTCTGACGGTAAAGAAGCTGGCATAAAAGGCTGCGGGATAATATACCTTATACCAGGCTATCCGGAGGGCCATCATCACATAGGCTGTGGCATGGGCCTTGGGAAACATATATTTTATCTTCCGGCAGGAAGCGACATACCAATCCGGAACATGGGCGGCTTCCATAAGCATGACGTCTTCATTGCGTACTCCTTTGCCTTTGCGGACGTCCTCCATGATTTTGAAGGCTTTGTCAGGCGCCAGGCCTTTTTGCGTCAGATAAATCATAATATCGTCCCGGGTGGCGATCACTTCAGATACTTTAGCTGTGCCGGACCGGATCAGATCCTGGGCGTTATTGAGCCAGACGTCGGTGCCGTGGGAAAAGCCGCTGATCATCAAAAGATCGGAAAAATTCTGCGGTTTGGTATCTTCCAGCATCTGCCGCACAAATTTCGTACCAAACTCCGGAATACCCAGCGTGCCGGTATGGGAACCCAGTTCCTTGGCGTCGACCCCCAAAGCTTCCGTGCCTCTGAACAAAGAAAGCACCTGGACATCATCCAGCGGCAGGCTGCGGCAGTCTACGCCGGTTAGGTCTTCCAGCATCTTCAGGACGGTCGGGTCGTCATGGCCCAGAATATCCAGCTTGACCAGGCGACTGGAGATGGCGTGATAGTCAAAATGGGTGGTGATGGTATTGGTTTTCTCATCATCCGCCGGCTTTTGCAGCGGGGTAAACAGATGTACGTCCAACCCCTTGGGCAGAACCATAATGCCGCCGGGGTGCTGGCCGGTGGTCCGCTTTACGCCGGTACAGCCCAGGAGCAGTCTGTTTATTTCCGGACCGCGCACTTGTTTTTTCCTGTCTTCAAAATAGTTTTTCACAAAACCGTACGCCGTCTTGGATGCGATGGTCGCAATGGTGCCGGCGCGAAAAACATTGTCCTTGCCGAACAATTCCTCCGTATATTTATGCGCCCTGGGCTGGTATTCTCCGGAGAAGTTCAGGTCAATATCCGGCACCTTATCTCCCTCAAAGCCCATAAAAACTTCAAATAAAATGTTATGCCCGTCTTTGATCAGCGGCTGCCCGCACTGCGGACAAGCTTCTTCCGGCAGGTCAAAACCCGAGGAAACCGAGCCGTCGGTAATAAAGCGGGCGTATCGGCATTGAGGGCAGCGGTAATGCGGGGAGAGCGGGTTTACTTCCGTAATTCCGCATAAGGTCGCTACCAGGGAAGAGCCTACGGATCCCCGGGAACCGACGATATAGCCGTCTTCGTTGGATTTCTTCACCAGCTTATGGGCAATCAAATACAACACGGCAAAACCGTTATTAATAATCGCGTTAAGCTCACGGTCAATTCTCTTTTGGACGATTTCCGGCAGTTCTTCTCCGTATAGGCGGCGCGCGCCGGCCAAGGTCAGGTTCTTGATTTCTTCTTCGGCGCCCGGTATTTCCGGCGGGAAAAAGTCGGAGGGAATCGGCTTGAGGTCTTCCACCACCTCGGCAATCCGCCGGGGATTGTCGATGACGATTTCTCGCGCCGCTTCTTCCCCCAAATAAGCGAATTCAGCGAGCATCTCCTGGGTGGTCTTATAGTATAAGGGCGCTTGCTTGTCGGCGTCCTCAAAGCCTTTTCCCGCCATGAGGATACGCCGGTAGACTTCATCTTCGGGGTCCAGGAAATGAACGTCGCCGGTAGCCACCAGCGGCTTCTCCAGCTTTATAGCCAGTTCATAAATGCGCTGATTCATCGCCAAGATATCCTCCATGGACCCAACCAGGCCTTCCCGGAGCATAAAGCTGTTATTTTCCCGGGGCTGCACCTCCAGAAAATCATAAAAAGAAGCGATCTTTTCTAATTCAGAGGGAACGGCTCCCTTCAGGCAGGCCTGAATTAATTCTCCGGCTTCACAAGCCGAGCCTAAGAGCAGGCCTTCCCGCAAGCGGCTGATTTCGCTTTTGGGCAACCGGGGCACTTTATAAAAATACTGCAAATGGGACAGGGTCACCAGCTCATATAAATTGCGCAGCCCCGTCTGATTTTTAGCCAATAAAATACAATGGTAGGTGGGCATTTTGACCTGAACCGCGCCCTTCTGCCCGGCATCATCAAACAGATAGCCTTCCAGGCCATAAAGGACTTTGACGCCGTATTTTTGCGAGGCCTCAAAAGCGTCCGGGAAAGACTGCACCACCCCGTGGTCGGTTATGGCCACCGCCGGATGCCCCCAATCCCGGGCCCTTTTAATGACTTCCCGGACGTCGGCAAAGCCGTCTAAGGCGCTCATCTTGGTATGCAGGTGCAGCTCCACTCTTTTTTCCGGGCAGGTGTCTTCCCGCGCTTCAATCACTGCCGTCATGATATCTAGCGGCTTTAAGGAGAGCTCCTGGGTATAGCTGTCCGTCTGTACCGGGCCCCGGAAAAGGTACCATTCATTTTCGCTTAGGCCGGCCAGAAGTTTAGCCGCTTCTTTATGCTCCAGGATTAATTTGCAGGATAACGAATCGGTTCTGTCGGAAATGCAGAAACTGAGCATCGTACGCTCCGATTTTAAGACTCTTGTTTCCAGTTTAAAGATATACGCCTTGACGGTGACGCTCTTTTCTTCTTCTATGATTTGCTCAAGAGGGGTAACTTTACTGGTGATCTTTTTTCCCAGAATAATCTTTTCTTTTTTCTTTTCCGTTTTTTGCGGCTGGATATTCTGATTCTTCTCAACCTTTTGTAAAAAATCCTGCGCCAACTCCTCGGTAAAATCACAGGAAGTATCCTGCTCCTGTTCTCCCGGCAGAATGGTTACCCGGGCCGCACAATGGTATTCCGTTTGCAGCAGCTCTTCCAGCCGGGCGGCAAAGCCCTGGGAGAGCAAATAAGCATAGCCGACCTCCTGTGGAATGGTCAGTTGCAGCAGATCCCCGTCCGCCTGGGGCACGGCCCCGTTCAGCCAGCCGCGGCTGGAGGGAAACTGCCGGAACAGCTTGTCTCGGATCTCCGGCCAGCGCTCCCGGCATAGATCCTCCAACGCCAAATGGGACCGGGGGGGTTCTTTGGCAGGATTGAAATAAAAGACCGGCCGGTAACCCGTACCGAACGTCCGTTCCCAAAAGGCCTGAATTCTTTGTTTGGTCTCTTCATTCGGCGGATAAGGCGACTGAAAAGCGATTTCCCAAGCCATTTGGGCCTGGGAAACTTTAATATTGATAATGCGGCAGGCCACTAGAAACTCTGTGATCTCTGCGGCTTCAGCCGAAGAGAGGATATGATTCCGCCATTTATCCGCGGTATTTTCTCTTGGCACCGACATGTTAATACTCCG
>JAVEYA010000012.1:0-38271 GCA_034003745.1 Clostridia bacterium | reverse complement strand
GCGGGCGCGTTCACTGGCGGGCTGGCCCGGGGCCTGTTGGGTAAGATCGATTTGGCGCATCTAGGGACGCTTTTTTTCGATGAGATTTCGGAACTGCCTTTGGAATTGCAGGGAAAATTGTTAAGGGTGCTGCAGGAAAAGGAATATTACCGGGTGGGCGGTTTAAAAAGAATACGGTTTGAGACCCGGATTATTTGCGCAACCAATGCCGATTTGACGGAAAGAGTGCAGAAGGGATTGTTTCGCCGGGACCTGTATTATCGTTTGAATGTGGCCCTCATGTTCCTTCCGCCTTTGCGGGAAAGGAAGGAAGAGATCATTCCTTTAGCCTATTACTTTTTACATAAATACAGTAAGCTGAAAGGCAAAAAAATTTTAGAAATGGAAGACCCGGCTGAAAGAATCCTGAACGCCTATCACTGGCCGGGCAATATACGGGAATTGCAAAATATCATGAATCATCTGACCACCAGATACAGGGCGGAATTAAACGTAAAAAGCAAACATCTTCTGGAATTATATCCCGCCTTAATGCACAATAAGGGACAGCCTGATTTAACTGGAAACGAGCCTCAGCAGGCGGTTCCCATCCAGCCGTTAAAGGAATATATAAATGAGTTCATTTTACAGATTCTAAAAAAAAATGCGGGCAATAAGTCTTTAACGGCGCAACAATTAGGGATATCCCGGCACGTTTTATATAATTATCTGCAAAAAATGGAACAAAAATGAGCCGTTTTGTTCCCCAGGGGTACAAAGGTGTCCCGAAAGGGACAGCCCTGCTGCGAAAAAAGTCGAAAATAGATATATAAGCACGAAAAACCTTGATTTAAAAGGCATGTCAAAATTGGCATGCCTTTTGCATTACTCATTGGGGTATGCTTTAAAATCAATAAGTTTAAGCTAACCTGTGATCAGAAAACGGAGGTGCGGCATGCATAAATTTATCGGTCAGGACATTTTAGAGGCGTTCGTCAAAATAACACCCCTGCTAAATGAGTTGTATCCCCAGGATGTCTTTGTGGCAGTGGCGGATACGCACACGGTGATTGCCTATCAGCCGGGAGAAACCATTGATATCGGCCTGAAGCCCGGCGATATCTTAAAAAGGGATACTTCATTGGCCACAGCGATGCGGGAGAGAAAAAAAGAAATGCTGACCATCAGCAAAGAAGTCTTTGGGGTTGCTTATAAGACCTTAACGGAACCGATTTTTGACGAAAATGGGCAGGTCATCGGGGGCATTGTGGTGGGCATAAGCATTGAAAACCAAAATAAGTTAAGTGAGGTCATCGAACAGTTCAGCGCTTCCTTCGAGGAAGTCAGCAGCAGTGTCCAGGATATTGCCGCCGGGGCGGAGAACTCGGCGAAAATAGGGGAAAAACTAGCCAGGTCGGCTATCGAAACGAAAAACAATGTTAATAAAACCGACGAGATTATCCAAATGATTCGGGAGATTGCCGATCAGACCAAACTCCTGGGGTTAAACGCCGCTATAGAAGCGGCCCGAGCCGGTGATAACGGCCGAGGATTCGCGGTGGTGGCCGAAGAGATCCGCCGGCTGTCCGAACAGAGTAATATCTCGGCGAAAGCGGTAAATAAGATTTTAAAAGAAATTGAGGATTCGATCAGCACTATCAATAATGAATTGCAGGAAGCAAGCGCGGTAAGCCAGGAGCAATCCTCCGCCACGGAGGAGATCGCGGCGACCATGCAGCAGTTGGTTGCTCAATTAGAAACCCTAGGAGCATTCGTTAACTTAGTCTGAAATCAGATGTATGTAGGGGGGTGAAGAAAATCCAGCTGGAAATTTATCTGAGGGCAAGTGCGGGAGGGTGGACGTTACCTCTTTACTATAACCGCCTGATACAAGCTGCTGTCTACAACTTGCTTGATCCGGAACTGGCAAGCTTTCTGCATACGCGAGGATTTTCTGAGGGAAGCCGTTTCTTTAAAATGTTCTCCTTCTCCTTGTTGCAGGGGGTGTATCAATTGAATACAAACGAAAAAACCATCTGTTTTTCAGGGGAGGTTAAGCTGACCGTCACCTCGCCCTTGCATAATTTTTGTCAGTCCCTGGCCGATGGTCTAGGGGCCGGAGGCGGCCTGCGGTTAGGGATGGGTGAAGCGAAGGTCGAAAAGATAGAGACCCGTATGCCGCTGGTGGAAAAAGAAGAAGTGGTGGTAAGAACCCTCTCTCCTGTTGTTTTGTATAGTACCTTCCGCAGACCTGAGGGGAAAAAATACACCGTCTATTTTCAGCCGGGCGACCCGGATTATGACCGGCTGCTGCATGAGAATCTTTATAATAAATACAGGGCGTTTTACGGAACCGGACCGCCGGCAGGCCAGGTTGGAGCGAAAGCTTTAGGACAGCAAAAAAAGAGGATTATCGACTTTAACGGTACGATAATCCAGGGATATTCGGGAAAGCTTATTTTGACAGGACCTGTCCCGTTGCTGCAATTGGCCCTGGACGGCGGTCTGGGCGGTAAGAACAGCCAGGGTTTCGGCTGCCTGGAAATGATCTAGCGGCCTGAGTACAGGCTAAACATAAGGTGTTAGAAACTTCAAGACGGCTTCTTTAAGCTGGGTAAGGCGGTGGAGGCTTTCCTCGGCGGAAGCGCAGCAGACGCCCAGATAGATTTTCAGCTTCGGCTCCGTGCCGGAGGGGCGTACACAGCACCAGGAGTCCTCTGAGAGCTCGTAATAAAGGACGTTGGCGGGGGGCAGATTGAAGGCGCCGTTCAGGTAATCGCGTGTGCCCAGGAGGCCGAAGGGCTGGAGCCAGGCGGTATCGCCCCGGCGTAAGTTATCCATGATCCGGCCGATCTTTTGTTGGCCCAGGAGGCCTTCCAGTTGAATATTCAGCAGGTCTTCGGCATAATAGCCGAATTCGGCATACAGCTCCAAGAGGCGCGCGTAGACGGAGCTATTATTTTTTTTATGGTGCAAGGCCATTTCGGCCAGAATAAGCGCAGTCTGCACGGCGTCCTTGTCCCGGGCATGCGTGCCGATAAGGTAGCCGTAGCTTTCCTCATAGCCGAAGAGAAATGTATACGCGCCGGTTTCTTCAAATTCAGCGATTTTTTCCCCGATATATTTAAATCCGGTCAGAACGTCGATGGACTGCACGCCGTATTTGGCGGCAATCTGCGCGCCCATTTCCGAGGTGACGATGGTCTTGACGACAACGCCATTGGGGGGGAGCGCATTTTGCGCATTCTTTGTTTTCAGGATATAGTCAATCAACAGGGCGCCGGTCTGGTTGCCGGTGAGCTGTTGATATTCCCCGCAGAGGTCTTTGACTACGAGGCCGATGCGGTCGGCATCGGGGTCGGTTAAGAGAATCAGGTCGGCGTCCAGCTTTTGCGCGTCTTCTAAGGCTAGCGCGCAGGCCGCCTGCTCTTCGGGATTGGGGCAAATGACCGTGGGGAAATCCGGGTCGGCCAGGGCCTGTTGTTCGACGATAAAGACGCTGTTGTATCCGGTTTCGGCAAATAATCTGGTCAGCGGGACCAGGCCCGCGCCATGAAGGGGCGAGTAAACAATTTTGAGTTGGCCCGCCGCTTCCCGGACCAGCTCAGGATTCAGGATCAATTTTTTGGTCAGGGCCAGATAGGTATCTAAGAACGTATCCGTAAGATCAACCAGCAGGCCGGATTCGGCTGCTTCCGTCCGGGAGAGGACGGGGATGCCGAAAAGGTCGCCGATTTTCCCTATTTCCGCGGTAATGGCGTTGGCAAGGGCGTCCGTAACCTGCCCGCCGGTATGGTTATATACCTTATACCCGTTGTATTCCTTGGGATTATGACTGGCGGTGATAACGATGCCGGCGGTGCAGCCAAGCGCCCGCACCGCGTAGGAAAGAATCGGGGTAGGCGTGATCCGGGCAAAGACATAAGCCTTGATACCGGCGGCAGCCAGCACCAGAGCCGCTTCTTCGGCAAAGTCCTGCGATTTGTGCCGGGAATCATAAGCAATGACGACGCTGTTTTGTTCAGGGCGAGCTGTGGTATTCAGGAAATTGGCCAGGCCCCGGGTCGCTTTGCGAATAGTATAAATGTTTAATCTGTTCGGTCCGGCGCCGATGAATCCGCGCATGCCGCCCGTGCCGAATTCCAGGTCTTTGTAAAAGCGTTCCTTCCTGGCCTGGGGGTCCTGGGCTATTTTGACGAGTTCCTCCTGCAAATCTGCCTGCCGGACGGTCTTCCTCCATAATTGGTATTCCTGTTCGATCTTCTCCATGTATATCAATCCCTCCGGAAACCATATTACTATAGACAGCTAAAACTTACCAGATAAAAACGGCCAGACGGTTTAGCGCAGTCAAAAAATAGAGTTTCCTGTTTTTGCAACACTTATTCCGATTTTGCGGTATAATATAGGATAAAATCGGACGAACACGCCAACAGCCAATCTTGCCAAGGGGGATCCACGTTATGATCAATTTTATTCAAAACATTATCAATGAAGACAAAAGGACCAATAAATACGACCAAAGAGTGCATACCCGGTTCCCACCGGAACCCAACGGCTACCTGCATATCGGACATGCCAAATCCATCTGTCTCAACTTTGGGATTGCCGCGGCCAACCAGGGCCTGTGCAATCTGCGTTTCGACGACACCAATCCCAGTAAAGAGGATGTGGAATATGTGGACTCTATCATGGAAGACGTCCACTGGCTGGGTTTTTCCTGGGATGACCGGCTCTTTTACGCCTCCGACTACTTTGGGCAGATGTATGATTATGCGCTGCAGTTGATCAAGAAAGGCAAGGCCTTTGTCTGCGACCTTACGCCGGAGGAAATCCGGCAGTATCGCGGCACCCTGAAGGAACCGGGCAAAGAAAGCCCTTACCGCCACCGCTCTGTGGAAGAAAACCTGGACCTCTTCGCCAGGATGAAAGACGGCGAATTCGCCGACGGAACCCGGGTGCTCCGCGCCAAAATAGACATGGCCTCCCCTAATATCAATCTGCGCGACCCGATCCTCTATCGCATACTCCGGGCGACCCATCACCGTACTGGAGACGACTGGCGCATCTACCCGATGTATGATTACGCCCATCCTATCTCCGATTCCCTTGAGGGCATCACCCATTCCATCTGCACCCTCGAGTTCGAGGATCACCGTCCGCTCTACGACTGGCTTCTGGAGGCACTGGAAGTATACCGGCCGCAGCAGATTGAATTTGCCCGCCTGAATCTGACCAACACGGTCATGAGTAAAAGATTGCTGAGAAGACTGGTGGAAGAAGGCCATGTGGACGGCTGGGACGACCCCCGTATGCCGACCATTTCCGGCCTGCGTCGCCGCGGCTATACACCTGAGGCTATCCGGGACTTCTGCGAGCGCATCGGCGTAGCCAAGTCCAACAGCGTAGTGGATATCGGCATGCTGGAATACTGCATCAGAGAAGACCTCAATGCCAAAGCGGCCCGGGCTATGGCGGTATTAAGACCCTTAAAAGTCGTTATCGACAATTATCCCGAGGAACAAGTCGAATGGCTGGAAGCCGAGAACAACCCGCAGAACCCGGACATGGGTTCCCGCCGGCTGCCCTTCTCCCGTGAACTGTATATCGAGCAGGAAGATTTTATGGAGAATCCCCCTAAGAAATTTTTCCGGCTCACCCCCGGCCAGGAAGTACGCCTGAAGCATGCCTATATCATTAAATGCGAAAGCGTAGTCAAAGATGAAAACGGTACGATCCTGGAACTGCATTGCAGCTACGACCCCGCCACCCAAAGCGGCAACGATACCAGCGGCAAAAAGGTCAAAGGGACGATTCACTGGCTTTCGGCAGCCCACGCCGTGCCGGCGGAGGTACGGCTCTATGACAGTCTGCTCCTGAATGACCAGGGCGAAGAAGAGAACGATGAAAACGCGCCGGCGGTAGATTATATCGCCAAACTGAATCCCGGCTCACTGACTGTCTGTGCGAACGCCATGGTGGAGCCGGAGTTGGCGGGGGTTCCCGTGGGCAGCAAATATCAATTCCTGCGCCAGGGCTATTTTTGTCTCGACTATAAAGATACACGGCCGGACCGGCCGGTCTTCAACAGAGTTGTGGGACTGCGTGATTCCTGGGCCAAAGTCAGCGAGAAGACGGGGGAAACCCAGACGCCCTGATGTTTTCCAGAAAGTGATAAAGAATGCGGGCCGTCATTCCCCAGATGACGTACTCCTGATAAAGATAGAAGTATACCGGGTACTTTCCCTGATGCCAGGGGTATTTTTCACCGCCCTGAATTAAGTGGTAAGGAAAGTCCGGACCGGGGTCCGTGGCTACGGTAACATGGCTTATCTGCGGACGGTTTTCCAGCAGGTAATCCAGCGGCACGAAGAAAATCTCCGCCACTTCCGCGTTATCGGGGCAAAAAACAGTGTTTTCCCGAATAAAGGCCGCAAAGGGGTAAATCGTATTCTGGTAAAGCGTCCGCAGGATATTCAGCGGCCCCAGCACTTCTATGGATTCCCGGGCGATGCCTAGTTCTTCCGAGGTTTCCCTTAAGGCAGCAGCCAAAGCGCTGCTGTCTTTTCTTTCCAGCTGACCGCCGGGGAAACAAATTTCTCCCGGCTGGCGCTGCAGTTCGTGCGCCCGCACCTCAAAAAGCACAGAGAGCTTGCCGTTATGCAGGCATAAGGGCAGGAGCACGGCGTAGAGGCTGGATTGCTCATCCGGGAGGGTTTCAGGGTCGATCTGCTGTAATTTGTTTTTTATATGGGCAAGTTCATAGTTTCTGTTCATCGGAGGTCCTTCTTGTTCTATGATTTTACAAATAAACCAATAGATTAATTATCTTTATCTTATTATAATAAATACAGACAAGACTACAAGACAAGGTCTAATTAAAGGAGGAATCAACCATGCCCAGGAATTGGCACAAGGAAGTACTGGCCAACAAGGTTGTAGAAGCATTAAAGAAAAATAATTTTGAGGCAAGCTACGTCTCCACGAAGGAAGAAGCGCAAAAACTGATCCTGGAGTTGGCCCAAGACAGCGCCAATATTGGCATTGGCGGCTCCAATACCATCGGTCAGTTGGGCGTCATCGCGGAACTGAAAAAAATGGGCAAGGAAATTTATGACCACGGCGCACCGGGATTATCCCCGGAAGAGAAACTGGGGATGCGCAGAAAGCAGCAGACTTGCGATTGCTTCCTTTCCAGCACCAACGCGGTGACCCTGGACGGCAAGCTGGTGAATGTGGACGGGACCGGCAACCGGGTCTCCGCCATGATTTTCGGGCCTCAAAAAGTGGTTGTTGCAGCCGGGTTCAATAAGATCGTCAAAGACGTCGATGCCGCTATGACCAGAATTGAATTGGAAGCCGCCCCGCTGAACAATAAACGGCTTAATTTGCCTAACCCCTGCGCCAAGACAGGCATATGCATGGATTGTGCCTTGCCTTCCCGCATCTGCAACGTGACCGCCATTATCCGGAAGAAGCCCTCCGCCAGTGATTTCCATGTCATTATTGTCGGCGAAGAGCTGGGGTTTTAGTTGACATCTGCACCCCCGAGAGATATTATAAAGTAATATATTCTGTATACATAGCGGCATGAATCTGATGATTCCGGGGGGTGTGGTAAGTGAACGGCGCGCAGTACCTGGTCAGCTTTCTGGAGAATAAAGGCGTGGAATATGTTTTTGGCTATCCGGGCGGCAAGGTTATTTTCCTGTATGACGTTCTGGGGCGTTCCGCGCTGAAGCATATCCTAACCCGGCATGAACAAGGCGCCGTACACGCGGCTGACGGCTATGCCCGGGTGACGGGCCGGCCGGGCGTATGTTTTGCCACTTCCGGACCGGGCGCGACCAATCTGGTGACCGGTTTGGCCAATGCCTATCTGGACTCTGTCCCGCTTCTGGCCATCACCGGACAGGTGGGCTTGAATGATTTGGGCAGGGATTCTTTTCAGGAAGCGGATATTTTCGGCATCACGATGCCCATCACCAAGCATAGTTATATGGTCAAGGAAATCGAGCGGCTGCCGGCGATCCTGGAAGAAGCCTGGACTGTGGCGGTAAGCGGACGTCCCGGACCGGTTCTGGTGGATATCCCCAGCGATATCTTTACCGGTACCGTTGATTTTTCCGCCTTGCCCCAGAAGATTGACACACGCAAAAGGCCCGGCAAGAACGGGCTATCTGAGCAAATCAGCAAAGTGAAAGCTGCTTTAAAAAAGTCCCAAAGGCCTCTTTTGCTGCTGGGCGGCGGAATTATCTCCTCCGGGGCCTGGAAACAGGCGGAAGAATTGATTGAATATGCCGGCATCCCGGCGGTGACCACGCTGATGGGCAAAGGGACGGTGCCGGACAAGCACCCGCTGGTTCTGGGCATGGTAGGCATGCACGGTCTTCCGGCGGCGAACCTGGCGCTGAACACCTGTGATTTGCTGTTGAGCGTCGGTGTGCGTTTCAGCGACCGGGTGACGGGCAAACCGCAGAATTTTTTAAGCGGCACGACGATTGTCCATGTGGATATAGACCCGGCCGAGCTTTGCAAGAATATCCATACGGAGATACCGGTCGTTTGCGACGCGGGCAAATTCCTTTCCACGCTGTTAAATGAACTGCAAAAATCCGGCAAAGGTTTCCGTCTTCATAAATGGCATGAACAACTGCAGGATTTTCAGCATAAATATCCCTTGGAATATGACAAAGGAAGTGTTCTGAAGCCGCAGCAGATTATCGAGGAAACGGCCCGCCTGGCCGGGGACAAGGCTGTTGTCGTCACCGACGTCGGCCAGCACCAGATGTTTACGGCCCAGTATTATCCCCTGGCAGGACAGCGTAATTTTGTCACTTCGGGCGGACTGGGAACAATGGGCTTCGGCCTGCCTGCCGCCATCGGCGCAGCTTTGGGCAGGACCGGAGAGAACATCATTCTCTTCTCCGGCGACGGCAGTATTCAGATGAATATTCAGGAACTGGCCACAGCGGCCCAGCATAACCTGCCGGTGAAGATTTTTATCCTGAACAATTCCTGTCTGGGGATGGTGCGTCAGTGGCAGGAGCTCTTCTACAACGAGCATTATGCCCAAACCATCTTTCATTATAATCCTGATTTTATCAAAGTGGCTGAAGCTTACGGCATTAAAGGCTTCAGGATATCCGAGGCCTGGGCCGCGCCCAAGCTGATAGAACAGGCCCTACGGACGAAAGGTCCGGTTCTGATTGACTGTGTTGTCGATCAGGCTGAAAATGTTTTTCCGATTATCCCTCCGGGCGGAGGACCGCATGAAATGCTGGGGAGGTGGGAAGGTGCGACACACATTAGCCGTATTGGTTGAGAATCAACCGGGGGTTTTGTCACATGTCTCCGGACTGTTCGCACGCCGCGGGTATAATATCGAAAGTCTGGTGGTCAGCGAGACGGAGGACCCGGGGATCTCGCGCATTACCCTGGTGGTGGAGGGTGACGAACAAGTAATCGAGCAGGTCTCTAAGCAGCTCAATAAACAGGTCGAAGTGATCAAAGTCAATGACCTGACGGAAGAGAAGACCGTGGACAGGCAGCTCATGCTGTTGAAAGTGGCCGCGGAACCCAATGTGCGTCAGGAGATCATGCAGATCGTGGAAATCTTCCGTTGCCGGATCGTGGATATCGGCAAACGCTCGCTGATTGTGGAGGCGACCGGCGACGAGGAAAAAATCGAAGCCATCATCCGCTCGCTCAGACCGTTCGGCATTCAGGAATTGGTCAAGACAGGCAAGGTGGCGATGGTTAGAGGAGCCAAATAAAGAATTTAAGCATTCGTTTTAAAATATGCTACTTTTAATTTAAAGGAGGAAAAAATCATGGTAAAAATGTACTACGATGTGGATGCGGACTTAAGTTATCTGGAGGGGAAACAAATCGCTGTAATCGGTTATGGCTCACAGGGCCATTCCCAGGCGCAAAACTTAAAGGACAGCGGACTTAATGTAATCATCGGCTTAAGAAAAGGCAGCCCCCGTTGGGAAAAGGCTGAAGCCGACGGCTTCAAGGTTTACACTGCGGCGGAAGCAGCCAAGAAAGCCGAGATTATTCAAATCCTGATCAATGACGAAAAACAGGCCGAGCTGTACAGAAACGATATTGCCCCGAATCTGGAAGCGGGCAAATCCCTGGTCTTCTCCCATGGTTTCAATATTCATTACGGACAAATCGTGCCTCCCAAAGATATCGACGTCTTCATGGTCGCTCCCAAAGGGCCGGGCCATCTGGTCAGAAGACTGTATAAAGAAGGCACCGGCATTCCCGGTCTGGTTGCCGTTCACCAGGATGCCAGCGGCAAAGCGCTGGATAAGGCGCTGGCTTATGCCAAAGGCGTCGGCTGTACCAGAGCGGGCACCCTGATGACCACCTTCAAGGAAGAGACCGAAACCGACCTCTTCGGCGAGCAGGTGGTGCTGTGCGGAGGCTTAACCGAACTGATCAGAGCCGGTTTCGATACATTGGTGGAAGCCGGATACCAGCCGGAATCCGCTTATTTCGAAGTCTGCCACGAACTGAAGCTGATCATTGACCTGATTTATGAAGGCGGCATCTCCAAGATGAGATATTCCTGCAGCGACACGGCCGAATATGGGGATATGGTTATCGGCAACCGCATCATCACTCAGGAAACCAGAAAAGAAATGAAGAAGGTCTTAGGCGAAATCCAGGACGGCACTTTTGCCCGCAACTGGATCATGGAAAATCAGACCAACCGGCCCTTCTTCAATATGAAGAAGAAAATTGACGCCGGTCATCCGGTGGAAGTCGTCGGCAAAGAATTGCGCGCGAAGATGCCGTGGCTGAAGAAATAAAGCAAGTTCTGGAGGTGCAAACATGCTGCCGGGAGCTGAAATATTAGTTAAATGTCTGGAAAAAGAAGATGTGGAGATTATTTTCGGGTATCCGGGCGGAGCTACCCTCGATATCCTGGACGCCCTGTATGACTCCGCACAAATCCAATTTATCCTGGTCCGACATGAACAGGGTGCGGCGCATGCGGCCAGCGGGTATGCCCGGGCCAGCGGAAAAGTGGGGGTTTGTTTCGCCACTTCCGGGCCGGGGGCGTGTAACCTGGTTACCGGTATCGCCACGGCCTATATGGATTCCATCCCGGTAGTAGTGCTGACCGCACAGGTCCCTACCGGCATGATCGGTACGGACGCTTTTCAGGAAGTGGATATCACCGGCATCACCGACCCCATCTCCAAACATAATTATCTGGTTAAATCCTGCGCTGATCTGCCGCGGGTCATCCGGGAGGCTTTCTATCTGGCTGCCAACGGCCGGCCGGGACCGGTTGTGGTGGATTTGCCTAAGGATATCATGGCGGGGCAGGCAGAATATAAGCCGCTGGATAACCCTAAAGTCGAATTAAGAAGCTATAAGCCCAAGATCACCGGCCATGCCGGTCAGATCAAACAAATCGGCGAGCTTTTACAGCAGGCCAAAAAGCCCTTAATCTGCGCGGGCGGCGGTGTTATTTCCGCCAATGCCTCCAAAGAGATGCTGGAACTGGCCGAGGCCCTGCAGATACCGGTGGTGAATACAATGACCGGTATCGGCTCCATTCCCCTGGCCCATCCGCTGGCGCTGGGCATGCTGGGTACTTACGGCAGACCCCAAGCCAATCTGGCTGTACAGGCCTGCGATTTGCTGATTGCCCTGGGGATGCGCTTTACGGATCGGGTAACGGGGAACGTCCAGAAATTTGCGCCAAAGGCCACGGTTATTCATGTTGATATCGATACCGCGGAAATCGGCAAGAATGTCCGGGCGGATATCCCACTGGTTGGCGACGTCCGGGTGGTCTTAACTCAGTTGACCAGCCGCCTTAAGAAGAAAGAAAATCCGGCCTGGCTGGCTGAAATTGCGGAAATTAAGCAAAAGTGCGCCGGCCTTAAGGAATTGGAAGTTTGCACCGACCCGGATACCATTTCCCCCCGGGAAGTCATGAACGTGCTGAATCAATACCTGCCGGCTGACGGCATTGTCACCACAGATGTAGGGCAGCATCAGATCTGGGCCGCGCAGATGTATGACGCCAGGCGGCCCCGCAGCTTTATCAGTTCCGGCGGTTTGGGCACGATGGGCTACGGCATTCCGGCCGCCGTCGGCGCTCAAGTGGCTTCTCCCGGCGCTACCGTAGTGGCGGTTACCGGCGACGGGAGTTTCCAGATGGGGATGGGCGAACTGGGCACAGCTTTGGAGAATGGCTTGCCGCTAAAGATCCTTCTTTTGAACAATCAGACACTGGGCATGGTCAAACAGCTCCAGGACCATTATTGTAAGGGACGGCATTTTGCGGTGCATTTCCAAAAGAATCCGGATTTTCATCATCTGGCGCTGGCCTATGACGCGCTGAGCCTTAAAGTGGATAAGCAAGACGAACTGGCAGAGAAAATGAAGGAATTCCTCCAGCATCCCGGGATGGCTGTCTTGGAGGTAATTGTCTCCAATCAAAATAATGTCCCCATGGTCTTATCCGGCTGCGGGATTGAGCAGCTGGTTGGATTGGCCCAGGGGTGAAGGGAGTTTTAATTATGGGAATGACCATAGCAGAAAAAATTCTAGCTGCCCATGCAGGGCTTGACGAAGTAAAAGCAGGCGACCTGGTCAATGCCAAACTTGATTTAGTCCTGGCCAATGACATCACCGGTCCTTTGGCGATTAAGGAATTCAATAAAATCGGCATCGATAAGGTTTTCGACAAGGATAAAATCGTTCTCATCCCGGACCATTTTGCCCCGGCCAAGGATATTGCCTCAGCGCAGCAATGCCGTGACATCAAGGAGTTTTCACAAAAGCATCAACTGACCCATTATTATGAAATCGGCCGTACCGGGATTGAGCATTGCTTCCTGCCGGAACAGGGCCTGGTGGTACCCGGAGACTTGGTCATCGGGGCCGACTCGCATACCTGTACCTATGGCGCGCTGGGCGCCTTCTCCACCGGTGTAGGCAGCACCGATCTGGCCGTAGGGATGGCCCTGGGCGAGAATTGGTTCAGAGTGCCGGAAACCATTAAATTCATCCTTACCGGCAAACCCAAGAACAAATGGGTCGGCGGAAAAGACTATATTCTGTATATCATCGGCAAAATCGGCGTAGATGGCGCGCAATACAAAGCCATGGAATTCACCGGCGAAGCCATTGACGCTCTTTCTGTGGACGGCAGAATGACCATGAGCAACATGGCCATTGAAGCCGGCGCCAAAGCCGGGCTGATAGCCGCCGATGAGAAGACCATCGAATATATCAAAGCCCGGGCCAAGCGGCCCTGGAAGATTTATGAGAGCGACCCCGACGCCGTATATGCCCAGATCATTGAAATCGACGTGACCGATCTGGAGCCGCAGATAGCGTTTCCGCACCTGCCCTCCAATACCCGGCCGGTCAGCCGGAGTACGCATGTTAAAATTGATCAGTCCGTCATCGGTTCCTGCACCAACGGCAGAATCGAAGACTTAAGAATTGCGGCCCGGGTCATGCAGGGGAAGAAAGTGCATCCCAGCATCCGGACCATTGTCATTCCCGGAACCCAGGAAATCTATATGCAAGCCGTGAATGAAGGGTTAGTGCAGATTTTCGTTGAGGCGGGCGCAGTCTTTTCCCCGCCTACCTGCGGCCCCTGTCTGGGCGGCTATATGGGTATTCTGGCTAAAGGAGAGCGGGCCATCTCTACGACCAACAGGAATTTTGTCGGCAGGATGGGTCATCCCGAGAGCGAAGTATACCTGTCGTCTCCAGCCATTGCGGCGGCTTCCGCCGTTTTGGGCCGGATCGGCTCGCCCGGGGAGGTAGCGTAATGGAGAAGCTGAAAGGTAAAGCGTGGAAAGTTGGAAACGACATCGATACGGATGTCATCATTCCGGCCCGTTATTTAAACACATCCGACGGAGATTTCCTGGCTGCGCACTGCCTGGAAGACCTGATTCCCAACGTCAAAGAAAAAATAACCCCCGGCGATATCCTCGTAGCGGGGAAAAATTTCGGTTGCGGCTCCTCCCGGGAGCACGCGCCCATCGCGATCAAATATGCAGGCTTCAGCTGCGTCCTGGCTGAGAGTTACGCGCGGATTTTCTACCGCAACGCCATCAATATCGGCCTGCCGATTATTGTCGCGCCGGAAGCTTGCCGGGAGGCTATAGAAGGCGACGTCCTGGAAGTAGACCCCACCACCGGCGTCATCCATAACCTGGCCCAAAGCCGCTCTTACCAGGGAGAGCCTTTCCCGCCCTTTATGCTGGAAATTCTGGAAAGCGGCGGTGTTATCCCTTTTACAGCGAAGAAACTGAAAGGAAAAGCCTGAATGTCTGAAACACTTAAGATCGCCGTCCTGCGGGGCGACGGCGTCGGTCCGGAAGTCGTGGAGCAGGCTTTGTCTGTTCTGGAAAAAGTCAAAAAGAAATATGCTTTAAAATATACTCTCCGGGAAGGAATTTTCGGCGGCGCGGCTATTGACGCTGCGGGAGAACCTTTTCCGCAGGAAACCAGGGATCTGGCACAAGCCTCCGACGCGGTTTTCTTCGGCGCTATCGGCGGACCCAAGTGGGACGGCGTTAAAGCAGAATTGCGGCCGGAAAGCGGACTCTTGTCCCTCCGGAAAACCTTGGGGCTGTATGCCAATCTTCGTCCGGCCAAGTGCTGGTCCCAGCTGATGGCACAGGCGCCCTTAAAAGAGCGCGTCATCGCCGGCGTGGATATCCTGATTGTACGGGAACTTTTAGGCGGAGCCTACTTCGGCAAAAAGGGCCTCTCTTCAGACGGGCAGGCTGCTTATGATACCATTGAATACAGCGAGCCGGAGGTCCGCCGCATTGTGAAAATTGCGCTGGAACTGGCAGCGGGCAGGAAAAACAAGCTTACTTCCGTGGATAAAGCGAATGTGCTGGAAACATCCAGACTCTGGCGAAAAGTTGCCGCTGATGAAGCGAAAGCATTTCCCCAGGTGAGTTTAAGCCACCTGTATGTGGATAACTGCGCCATGCAGCTATGCCTGAATCCGGCGCAGTTCGACGTGATTGTAACAGAAAATATGTTCGGCGATATCCTCTCAGACCAGGCCTCGGTCCTGGGCGGTTCCATGGGTATGCTGCCTTCGGCCAGCCTGAGCGACAAGGCCGCTCTATATGAGCCGATTCACGGCTCTGCTCCGGATATTGCCGGCCAAAACAAAGCCAATCCCCTGGCCGCTATCCTCTCCGCCGCAATGATGCTGCGACTCACCTTCAAGAATGAGTCCGCCGCCGCCGATATCGAACGCGCGGTCGGGGCCGTACTGGACGCCGGACTTCGCACAGCCGACATTTGGTCGGAAGGGTGTAAGTTAGTGGGAACTAAGGAAATGGGCGCTGCTGTGGCAGACACCCTATCGTCATTCTGAGTGCAGCGAAGAATCTTAAACCGATGCCGCAGAAAGATTCTTCGATAGTGCTGCTGTCTCAGAATGACGGCGCAGGAGATAATGAAAAGGAGCTTTTCGACCTTAACGGTTGAAAAGCTCTTTTATTCTGCCGAAGAAGCTTTTTTCCTGTACGGGCGGCTGCTCCTTTTCTTTGTCCGGATGGAGCAGGCAGTCGGCAATATTTCTGATGCAGCGTGTTGCGGGGGAGTCTGGGTACTCCAGGGAAAAGGGCTTCAGGGAGCGGTTGGACTTCGGCACGACCGGGTCTTCGAAAATATAGCCCAAAGGATGGATGCGCATCTTCAGGAAGCGGTCGGCGACCTGCAGCATTTTTGCGGAAACATCCTGATATTCCCGGACAGATTCCACCCGGTTCAGCAAGAGCTGCGGAGTAATGCTCAGGCGATACTCATCCAATACTTTCAGGATGGCGTAGGCGTCCGTAATGGAATGGGGTTCGGGCGTAGTGACGACGATGACGCTGTCGGCGGCTAAGACAAAGTTGACAACATTCTTGCTCAAACCCGCCCCGGTATCGATGAGGATAATATCGGCATACTGCTCTAGCATTTGCAGGCTGTTAATCAAATGAGAAAACTGCCAGTTTTCCATATCGGCGAGATTTTGCAGGCCGGACCCGCCGGGGACGACATAGATGCCGCCGGGACCTTCAACGATAATGTCGAGCAGTTCTTTTTCCTTATTGATAATGTGCGTCAGGTTGTATGGGGGATGGAGATTCAGCAATACATCTATATTGGCTGTACCCAAATCGGCGTCGATGACAAATACTCTTTGACCCATTTGGGACAGCGTAATGGCCAGGTTGATGGTGAAAGTGGTTTTTCCTACTCCGCCTTTGCCGCTGGTGACGGTGATTACCCGGGGCCTTTTTCCGGATTTGAGACGGAGGTCATAAGGCAGTTGCAGCAGTAAGTAAGGATTCGGCTTAAAAGTGCGGCTGATGACTTCGGAAGAGAAGGAAAAGCCATTTTTGAGGCAGACCAACTCCAGCGGTATCCGCGCTCCCAATAGGGCCAGTTTACCTTCGTGCATGGGCATGCTGATTTGCAGTGTACGCTCCTGCACCGAGAGAATCTCAGCCGTATACGCTTCACGAAAGAGCGGGGAGAGCGTTTTGATTTGTACTTGATCGCCCGGTTGAATCAGATCGTCCTGATTTGACAAAACCATCACCCCATGCCGCAAGTCTTCCTACAAAAGTCCTATAAAATTATTCTACATAACTCACTTACTTCCTGCGTTGGGGAATAAATTATCAGATGAAGGATTGCATTTGACCCGTGTATTCGACAAGAATGGCGGTTTATGTAGGAATATCACTGAAAATAACTAAAGGAAAGTGGGAACCCGCAGCGAAGATGTAACTTGAAGTAGATATAAATATTACTGGAGTGAAGCCGATTGGAGCTGCAGTATAAATTCTACAAAGCATATGCGGTCATGGAACGGGCGGCGGGCAAAGGCGAGCTGATCATTCTGTGGAGAAACAGCAATAAAAGCAAGCAGGTTGCCGCCTACCGTCTAAAAGTAAGCTTTAATCATGAGGGCGTACAAAGGTGCCGGACCGGCATGATGCAAAAACATGAAATAGACTATTCTTTCGCCCAGGCCCGTTATTGCACCATGCTTACCCTGCCGGAAGCCGTATCCCTGCTGCAGGACGCGCATGCGCAGAATCTGCGCTATGCCAATCTGCCCGCCGCGGAACAGGAATCTTATCAGTTTATCCTGGAGTATAGTACGGCTGCGCTTGACCGCACGGCTTTGACCCATAGGCTGCTGGGCAATAAAATGAGCTTGCATGCCTTCGTGAACGTATACTTAGCGGCTTTTCGCCGGATGGATACGGCGCTTCTCTATGACTGTTCCGGCGTCGGCCGCAGAAAACGCCTCGGTCCGAGGGAGTCCTTCATCCTGACTTATGGTGAAGCGTATAACGGAATGACCTTCTTAAGAAGCAGCCTGGCCAGTATTGAAATCTATAGTGACTTTTACAGTGTGGATGCTTTTTTTGTGGTAATCACGCCGGAAGAAGAGATTATGAAAATCAAGTTCAGCCTGATTATCAAAGAATGCGGCGGCGGGCAATATTGCGTAGAGCGTTTTACGGAAATTAGCCGGGAGATTTTAGACGGGGAGCATCCAGATAACCCCTTTAATTATTGGATTCATTGTTCCGTGTTTAAAATAGGGCATGAAAACAACATCATCAACTGGCTGAATAATGAGTCCGGGGTGCTCCTGACCGGGGAAACAGAAAGCTGTTGCGTCTTTAAATGGCTGTATGACGCGGTTAATCCCGAGCAGGATTTCAATATCAACGATAAAATATTGGCTGAGTATATTGTGCAAAAAGATGAGCTGATTATCTTCGCCAAGAAACCTTATAATTTGCTGCAGGCCGAAAAAAAAGCAGCCGAATGTGCCCCTGACTGCCTGAAACTGCAGAAAAAGTATTATATGCCTGTACAACAGCTGTATCGATATGTTTATGCCAGTTGTCCGGATTGGCGGGATACCCAGGATGACCCCTGCTGCCTGAAAAAATATGAAGCCTATTCGGCGCTTCTATATCTGGCGGACGAAGGCTCCTTATGGGAGTATTGGCACCGCTGTGCGGACGGCAAGGCTGGTCTGGGGCCGCATTCATCCTATGTTTTCAGCGGAGGATGGGAGTACAATATTTCTTCTTTCAAAGAATATTATCTGTCGAAAAACTGGTTGAAAGTGTATGCTTACGGGGATGACGCGCTGATGGAAATCGAGCGGCTCAAAAATCATCTTCCGATTATTGATTTTATTTCGGATCAAGAGCTGGCCAACTATTTTGACCTGTTTAACCCGGTTGTCTCCGAGCAAAGAAAATGGTATATTTACGGGGTGCTGCGCCGCTTCTACCATGAGAAAAATGATCTGCACAAGCTGAAGCTGGTGGCTTCCTTTGAAGACGTCTTGCGCGTTTTTGGAACGATAAAGACAGGATAAATATGAAAGACCGGACAATAAAAAAAGCCTCCGCAAAGAGGCTTTTATGTTTGCTGCGCCGGTTTTTCCGTCGCAGCCGGTTTCTCTTCCGGCTTGTATTCGTTTAAGAAGAAGAACATGGATTTGCGGGATTTGGCCGGGATGGTGAGGTCGTCCGCCTTGGTTAAAATAGGATAAGCACGGTATAGGGCGAGATTATCCATAATGCCGCCGGGAATGGTCAGGCCTTTTTCCAGGTTGTTGTTATCTCCGATGGCCTTGATGATGATGGGATACTCCAGGCTTTTGTTATCGACGGTAATAAACATACGCTGGTTTGTCTCGGTATAAAAGACGGAGATATTCTGCGTTATCCGCATATCATTGATAGCGATAGCCTCAGCGCCGGCCGCCCAAAGTTCATTGATGATATGGATAATATCCACGTATAAAACGGGCATCTGCCGATCGATGAGGATCTCCAGGCCGGATCCCTGCAGAGCGATGTCTCCGGTGACCGTTTGGATTTTTACTAACTCCTGAACGAGGTTTTCATACAGTTCCCGTTCGCTTTGGTCGCTTTGCGTCTGCGCACGCAGTTTCCCGTTCAGGTCCACGATTTCGACAGCCAATTTTTGCCGCTTTTCCGAGAGGTCACGCACCATCGCAATCAGGTTTTCGGTTCTTTGCATGGAGAGTTCGCTGGAAATCTGGTTTTGCGCCTGAAACTGTAAAGAAAAGAGAACCCCCATCAGGATAAAGACAAACGTTATCGGAATAGCCCAGTGCGTTTTCGCCATCTAAATCACCTCAATGAGCGGAGTTTTCTGTTTCTGTACTGCAGGATCAGCTTATGCCGGATCGCCGCCAGGTTCTGAAAAATACGGACGCCGAAGGCAAAGACGGCCGCATAGTATAAGTCCACGCCTAATCTGTCCCCCAGATAGGCTAAAAGGGCTGCCAAAAGAGCATTGGTGAAGAAGCCGGTCAATAAAACCGCACCGTCAAAATGGTCTTCCAGGACGCTGCGGATTCCGCCAAAAACCGAATCCAGTGAAGCCAGTACCGCCACAGACATGTATTTTACATAAATCAAGGGAATTTGAAAAGTGATAGTCGAACCGATAATGACGCCGATAATCAGGCCAAAGACAGGCAAAAGCCACATTGCTTATTCACTCCCCTTCACCGGCCGGGCATAGCGGAATTGCAGGTCGCTGCGGTAAGCCGGAATAATTACTTTATCGTTTTCTACCAGTGTAATGGGATAATTGGTAGATTTCATAATAGCCAGTTCTCCGTTGGTCACGATTTCGGCCAGGTGTTTGGGGCTGCCGATGGCTTGGACGACAAAGGGCGGGGCAATCCGCGTCGTGTTGATCAGGATGACGTTGCCGACACAGCGTATTTCGCTGGTCGTAATCAGCCTTTGTCCATTGACGGCAATCGCCTCGGCATTACCGACCTTTAGTTCGCTGACCAGATTTAAGAGGTGTTCATAATGGACGATATACTTATTGGGGTCGTCCTGGGGATTGCTTTTTAAGCCTTCGTTATTATCATCGATGGTAATGACGATGCCCTGTCCCGCCACAGGTGTGAGACCGGCAATGATCCGGGCATCCCGGAGACCGTTCTGCAATATTTCCAGATCCCCGGGCAGCGCGCGGCTTTCCAGATTGGCCAGGTCATTACGGATTTGTTCCAGCAGCATCTCCTGATTGGCAATTTCTTCTTCCAAATCTTTGATAATCACGACCAGATTGGTATTTCTCTGGCTTAAAGGATTGGTGGTATTAGAATTGGCCAGTACCTTCAATTGAAAGGACAAAAAGAATCCGGAGATAATGCAGACTATCGTTATCGGCAAAACCCATTTGCTTGTCAGCGTCATCGTCTTGTACCTCCTTCTTCTTTCTCATCATCACATTATAACATATTCCTTATTCTGATATTAAAAAAAACAAAAGTTTAGTGTATTATTATAGTGTTAAGTTAAGTTATAAACAGGAAAATAATACCATAAAATTTTTTGAAATACTATTCTGATTTATAATAAATGATAGCTTTGAAAAATTACCTTTATGCATAGTATTAGAAGTAGTTTATTCTTAAAAAGGATAATAAGTAAATTTCGTCGAAGATAGCTGTTAGCATGGCAAAAAGGGAGTGCAGCCTTTTGTGGGGACAAGAATTTAGTTCGTTTAACCTTATAAGCGCTATTGATATCATGCTGGTAGCCTATGTGATTTATAAGGCTATGATGATTATTAAGGGCACCCGGGCTGTGCAACTGATTAAAGGTCTGGCTGTCCTGATTATCGTCTCTTTGGTCAGCAACTGGATGGGCCTGAAAGCCGTAGCCTGGCTACTGGCCATTGTGCAATCGGTATTGGTAGTGGCCCTGCCGGTGGTCTTTCAGCCGGAACTGCGCCGGGCTCTGGAAAGACTGGGCCGCGGTAAATTCTTTGCCAGGCCGATGTTCATGCTGAACAAAGAAGCCCTGGAGAATATGCTTAACGAAGTGGTCCGGGCCGTCAGAATACTGGCCAAAGGCAATCTGGGCGCTTTGATTATTCTGGAACGGGAAATTGGCGTCAACGATTATATAGAGACCGGTATTAAAATAGACGGAATAGTTTCCGCAGAGTTCCTGAACAATATCTTTATTCCGAAAAGTCCCCTGCATGACGGGGCCGTAATTATTCGCGGAGACCGCGTTATTGCGGCCAGTTGTTTTCTGCCGCTGTCGGAAAATCCGAATCTAAGCAAAGAGTTGGGCACCCGGCACCGGGCGGGCTTGGGTCTGACGGAGCAGTCCGATGCAATCGCCATCATTGTTTCCGAGGAGACCGGCGTCATTTCCGTAGCCGAGGAAGGTCGCCTGACCCGGTATCTCGATGAAGCAACCTTGAAGGAAATATTGAGTAAACGTCTCCAGACCAAGGATGCCGCCAATACTTCACTGTTCAACTGGAGGTCGGAATAAAATGTATGAATTCCTGAAAAAGGATTGGTTATATAAAATCGCCGCGCTGGTTCTGGCCGTCCTGTTATGGTTTTATGTCACGAACCTGCAGAATCCGGTTACCGATAAAACCATCAATGTGCCGGTTTTATACAACGGGCTGGCGGAAGGGTTGATTATCGGAGAAAAGACGGAAAACATCGATGTCAGCATCCGGGGCAGCAGTTCCGTATTGAATCCCTTAACAGGGAAAGATATCAAAGCTGCGGTTGATTTAAGCGGCGCCCAGGTAGGAGAGGCTGTTTTGCCGATTGGGCTGACCCTTCCGCCCGGGGTGGAACTGCTCAATATCAAACAAGGCAAGAACGTTACGCTGCAGATAGATGCGATCTCCATGAAACAGCTGGCTATAGATGTCCGCACCGAGAATTCGGTTGCGCCGGGGTATACCAGTTATGTTCCGGAAGTGAGCCCTTCGCTGGTTGTCATACGCGGTTCCCAGCAGATCCTGGATAATCTGGCGGCTGCCCGGGCTACGGTGGATTTAAACCAGGCAACCTCTAATCTGGTCTTGAATTTGCCGGTAGAGCTTTTGGATAAGAACGGCGGCAAGGTTTCGGCGGATACTCTGGAATTAAACCCGAAAACGGTGCAGGTCGTCGTGCCGGTCATTCAAAACATCCCCACGAAAACGGTGCCGATTAAGGCGGCTCTGGTGGGGCAGCCCAAGGCCCAGTGGCAGGTTTACCGGGTGGTGCTGGAGCCCGAAACGGTGAAGATCGCCGGATCCTACGGTTTATTGGAAAAAATCGACCATGTCCTGACCCAGCCGATTGACATCACCGGCTTACAGGAAGACCTGGTGACCCAGGTGGGCTTGATTTCTCCCGAAGGGGTCAGCCTATTGTACGAGCCTGCCATTAAAGTGGTGGTGCAGATTGTGGAGGCGCCGATTACCCAGATGTATGAGACGGCTGTGACAACGGTCGGACAGCCGGAGGGAACTTCGGTGCAAATCAAGCCGGCAGGCGTTACTGTAACGGTACAGGGAGCGCGGGAGCAATTAAGCGCTTTGAAGAATAGCCTGAAGGCTTTGGTGGATTTAACGGGACGGCCTCCGGGGACATATATACTCGATGTCAGGGTGGAAGGGCCGGAAAATATTCTGGTGACTCAGGTGGAACCCGGCAAAGTGGAGGTAACCATCAGCAGGAATACGCAAAATGGAGGGAACACAGATGGCCAGACTTTTCGGAACTGACGGGGTGAGGGGTTTGGCCAATGAGGAGTTGACGCCGGAGCTGGCCTTCCGATTGGGACTGGCTGCAGGGAGCCTCCTGAAGGAGCCGGATTCCCGTTCCGCAGTTATAGTAGGCAGGGATTCCCGAATTTCCGGACCGATGCTGGAGAACGCTTTAACGGCAGGTCTTTGTTCCGCCGGCGTGGATGTCTGGAGCGCGGGAGTCGTCCCTACGCCGGCCATCGCCTATCTGGCCCGCTCGTTGGATGCCTGCGCCGGTGTGGTGATTTCCGCTTCGCATAATCCCGCCCCGGATAACGGAATCAAGTTTTTCAATCATCAGGGGTTCAAACTGGACGACCTTCTGGAGGAACAGATTGAAGCTTTGATCGCAGGGGATCTGCGGGGTATTTCCCGCCCTACCGGCAGCTTGTTAGGCCGGGTAATTCGATATGACGAGGGTCTGGAGAAATATCTGGCCTTCTTAAAAAGCACCGTCGCTATCGATTTTGCAGGGTTGAGAGTGGTGGTGGACTGCGCCAACGGAGCGGCTTTTGAGGCGGCGCCGCGTCTTTTTAGGGAACTCGGGGCGCAGGTAATCAGCCTGCACGACCAGCCGGACGGGCTGAATATTAACTTGAAATGCGGTTCAACGCATCCGGAATCGTTGCAGGAAGCAGTGGTCCACTATGGCGCGCACTTGGGCATCGCCCATGACGGAGACGCTGACAGGGTTATTGCTGTTGACGAACAGGGCTGCCTTGTCAATGGCGATGTCATTATGGTTATCTGCGGTCTTGCTTTGCAGCAAAAAAAGCGGCTGCGGGAAAGAATAGTCGTTACCGTCATGAGCAACTTAGGCTTAAAACAGGCCTTTGCCGCGGCGGGGATCACCGTATTTGAAACCAAAGTAGGGGACCGCTTTGTCCTGGAGAAAATGCTGGAGACAGACGCAATTCTGGGCGGTGAGCAATCAGGGCATATCATTTTTCTGGAGCATGCCACTACCGGGGACGGTATTCTGACTGCCCTGCAGTTGCTGCAGGTCATGAAGGAAAGCGGAAAACCCCTAAGCGCTTTGGCCCGGCAGATGCAAACCCTGCCCCAGGTGCTGGTGAATGTCCGGGTGAAGGATAAGAACGGCTGGGAAGAGAACCCCAGAATCAGTGAAGCGATTGCCGCGGGTGAAAAAGCCTTATCCGGCCAAGGCCGGCTGTTTGTCCGGGCTTCCGGCACCGAGCCGCTGATTCGCGTAATGGCGGAAGGCCCGGATAAGGATGAATTGGAAAGACTGGCGGAGCAGGTAGCTGTTATCGTCCAACAGGAGTTGCTTTGATGTGCAGTTAGGCGCGGATATTATTGAAATTGAGCGCATCCGGAATGCTTTGATGCGGCATCCGGCTTTTGACGTCAGGGTTTTGACCGCCCGGGAAATGGAGTATTACCGGGAGAAGACCGACCCCGCGCCTTTCTTAGCCGGGCGTTTTGCCGCCAAGGAAGCGATCCTGAAATGTTTGGGTCTCGGCATGCGAAATTTATCCTGGCACGACCTGGAGATCCTTCCGGACGAACTGGGCGCGCCCCAGGTAGAGTTCAGCCAGGCCGTGGAGAAGTGTATGCGCGAAAAAGGGATTAGCGCAATAAAAATAAGTATATCCCACAGTCGTGATTACGCGATGGCAGTAGCCATCGGAGAGTAGGCGCCAAAATGAGATTGATTACGGGCAGTGAAATGAGAAAACTGGAAAAATGGGCTATCCAGGAATATGGCGTGCCGTCGCTCCTCCTGATGGAAAACGCGGGCGGGGCGGTAGTCAGAAAAGCGGAAAAAATCCTGGGAGAACTTTCCGGCCGCCAGATCATTGTTCTGGCCGGCAAAGGCAATAACGGAGGCGATGCCTTGGTTGCGGCCAGACGTCTTGCGGAGATGTCCGCCGAGGTCAGGCTGTTTTTGCTTTTTCCTCCCGAGGCGTTTAGTCCCGATGCGCTGGAGAACTGGCATCTGGTGGAGAAGCAGGGCTTAAAATGGCATATCTTAAATGATGAGAACAGCTTCTATTTGTTCAAGCTGCGTTTGAATCAATGCGATCTGGTCATTGACGGGATCTTCGGCACCGGCTTTCGGGGTAAACCGGAACAAAAGATCTGCCGGGTTATTCACGCCGTAAATGAAAGCAAGCCATCGGTGCTGGCCATCGATACGCCCTCCGGGCTGGAAGCGGATACGGGCAGAATTGAGGATTGCTGCATCCGGGCAGATGATACCGTCACCTTTACATGGATCAAACGAGGTTTGGTGGTGTTCCCCGGCAAAGAATACGCCGGCCGGTTAGAGGTGGCCGGAATTTCTCTGCCCCGGGAAGCTATCGCGGAATTGAAACGGGAAGAATATTATGTAAATTTTGATTTTGTCAGGGGTATCCTGCCTCCCCTTAATTGGCAGGGCCATAAGAACAGTTTTGGACATGTTCTGGTCATCGCCGGTTCCGCCGGTATGACCGGGGCGGCTCATTTTGCCTCCAAGGCGGCGTTCCGCGCCGGTGCAGGCATGGTCACCGCATGCCTGCCGTATTCTTTAGCCGCATCCTTTGACGCGGTTTTTCCCGAAGTGATCACCCGGGGCGTGGCGGAAACCGATCAACAGAGTATTGACGCCGAGGCCTGGCCGGTGATCCGGCAACAGCTTAAGAATAGGCAGGCGATTGTCTTTGGACCGGGTCTTTCCGCGACAGAATCCGTCCGGGCAATTCTTGAGAAGCTGGTAGAAGAGGCGGAGGCGCCGCTGGTCATCGATGCCGATGGGCTGAATGTCCTGGCGCTTAATCCGGAAATCTTGCAGAACGCCAAAGCGCCTGTTATTCTGACGCCCCATCCCGGTGAGATGGCCAGACTCCTGGGGATTTCTACCGAGGATGTGCAGCAGGACCGCGTTAGCGCGGCGGTGCTGGCGGCGGAGTCGCTTCAGGCTATTGTAGTGTTGAAGGGTGCGGCCACCGTTACGGCGCTGCCGGAAGGAACGGCGTATATCAATTCCACCGGCTGCCCCGCACTGGCTACCGCAGGTACCGGCGATATCCTGGCCGGCCTGATTAGCGGCTTCATCGCTCAGGGTGTCAGCCCGGCGCAGGCTGCGTATTTGGGCGTGTATGTGCATGGCCTGGCCGGTGATTTGGCGGCCGCAAAGCTGGGTATGCGGGGCGTTATGGCCACAGATGTTCTGGAGATGCTGCCGTATGCTTTGCGAAGCATTGAAGAAGACTAAGAAAGAGCTGTCCGGGAGGCCTGCATATGCATTCCAATCCCCCATCAAGACCTGTTTGGGTTGAAATAAATTTAAAGAATATCCGCCATAATTTTAATGAGGTCCGGCGTCTGGTTGGTCCCCAGGTACAGGTTATGGCAGTGGTCAAAGCGAACGCCTATGGCCACGGCGCCGCCGAGGTGGCGCATGTTTTGGATGCAGCGGGGGCGGAGCGCTTCGGCGTGGCGCTGCTGCAGGAAGCTGTTCAACTGCGGGAGGCCGACATCCGGAAACCGATTCTGATTCTGGGCTGGACGCCGCCGGAGTTGTACCGGCAGGCGCTGGAACAGGATATCGCGCTAACCGTCTACTCCCTGCAGGAAGCTCGAGAACTTTCGAGTGTAGCCGGGCAGGGCCGGAAAATAACCGTCCATCTCAAAGTGGACACCGGGATGAGCCGGATTGGTCTTCTTCCGGGAGAACGCGGCCTGGAGGAGGCGCTTAGGATACTCGAATTGCCCGGGCTGAATGTCGAAGGTGTTTTTACCCATCTGGCCAAAGCGGATGAAAAAGATAAAACTTTTACGCAAAAACAGCTGGCGCTGTTTCATTCATTTATAGTCCGGGTGGAAGAAAAATCGGGCTTTCGCTTTAAATTAAAACATGCCGCCAATTCCGCCGCCATTATTGACTGTCCTGAAGCGTATTTCGATATGGTGCGTCCCGGCATTATGCTGTATGGGCTGAAACCTTCCGACGAAGTGGATTTAAGCAAAGTGGAATTGCGACAGGCTGTCGGTTGGAAGGCCCGCATTGCCCATGTTAAGAAAGTGCCTAAAGATACGCCCGTTAGTTATGGCGGCATCTATCAGGCGCCGGAGGAATCGGTGATTATTACGCTGCCTTTGGGATATGCGGACGGCTATTCCCGGCTCTTATCCAACAAAGGGCAGGCCTTAGTCTTTGGCCGGCGCATTCCTTTGGTAGGCAGGATTTGTATGGACCAGATGATGTTTAACGCCACAGCTGTTCCGCAAGAGCTGAAAGTAGGCGCTATTGTCACCCTGCTGGGTACAGACGGCGCAGATTTTATTTCGGTTGATGAAATAGCGCAGGTTTTGGGCACTATAAATTATGAGATCGTCTGCATGATTTCAGGACGGATACCTAGGTTTTACCAGGAATAATCATGGATATCCGCGGATGTATATATTGACTAGATATACTCAAAATATATATAATTAAGTAGTGGTTTTATGGAAAGTAGAATAGGCTTACTGTTGATTGTGATAGGAGTGGGTTTAGTGGCGGACAGCAAACGCATCATCATATCCTTGCCGGTATCGTTGCTCAAAGAGGTTAATGATATCATCGATATCGAAAACAAGAACCGCAGCGAAGTGATCAGGGAGGCGATGCGCTTCTACCTGAAAGAAAAAAGAAGAATCCGGCTGAGGGAAGAGATGCGCAGAGGCTATCTGGAAATGGCAAGCATTAATCTTTTTTTATGCCAGGAAGCCTTCGGATGTGAGGAAGAAGTGAGAGTTACCGTGGAAAGCAAATTTGTGGAGTGTTGCTGATGTCAATCAAAAGAGGCGATATTTATTATGCGGATTTGAGCCCTGTGATTGGTTCCGAGCAGGGCGGAGTGCGCCCTGTTCTGGTGGTCCAGAATGATATCGGCAATCAGTACAGCCCCACCACCATCGTGCTGGCCATTACCAGCCAGGTGGACAAAGCCAAATTACCCACCCATGTGGAGTTATCCTGCGAGCAGTGCAATTTGGAAAAGAATTCGCTGATTCTGGCTGAACAGGTCCGGACCATCGACAAGCGCCGGTTAAGAGAGAAAATCTCCTCCCTGGATGAGGAACTGATGGGAAAAGTAAATCAGGCGCTGGAAATAAGTCTGGGTTTAGTGGAGTTATAATACATAGGTTACCCCCTATTCAGTATAGATTCTTTTAAAACGGACGAGTCAAACTCGTTCTTTTTACTATTAACAATAAACGCGTCAGAGACATAGAATATAGAGATAGCATTGTCAAAGGAGTGTTCGGATGCGTTGCCGAATCGGGATCACCTGCGGCTGGCGGGAGTCGGAGCAGAGACATCTGCTGCACGAAGAATATGTCCGGGCCATTGCCGGGTCGGGGGGTATTCCGGTTCTGTTGCCGGCGGCGCCTCCGGAGTTGGCGGAGAGCTATTACCAAATCGTAGACGGTCTGCTTTTTTCCGGCGGCGACGATATTGACCCCGGCTATTTCGGGGAGGAGCCCGTCGCGGCGCTGGGCGAAATTACGCCCAAGCGCGATGCCTTTGAATTGCGGCTGGCAGAGCTGGCCTGGCGGGGGAAAAAACCTGTACTGGGAATCTGCCGGGGGATTCAGCTCTTAAATGTGGCTTTAGGCGGTACGCTGCATCAGGATATCGGTCATCTGACCGTACTGATGCACAATCAGAAAGCCCCGCGGACCCACGCCGTTCACCAGGTGGATGTGGCTGCGGGCAGCTGCCTGGGTAAAATTTTGGGAACCAAGACGCTGCGGGTGAACAGCTATCATCATCAGGCCGTCAACCAAATTGCCCAGGGCCTGCAGGTGACCGCCCATAGTAAAGACGGCCTGGTTGAGGCCCTGGAAGCGGAAGGGGAGGCCTTTTTCCTGGGCGTACAGTGGCATCCTGAGTGTACCTATCTGGTTGACGCCGCCTCGCGTAAACTCTTTGCCGCTTTTGTGGAAGAAGTTTCAGCATCTCGCATTAAAGGATAGAAAATTTAAAAAGGCAGGGATTACAGCATGGATTCAGCAATTTTGGCTGAAGTGACCAGAGGAGGAATTACGGAGAGCGTGCACCGCGGTATTATCGCGGTCGTGGATGCTGCCGGACGAAACATCGCCTGGGCCGGGAACCCGACTGAGCTTACCTTTATGCGCTCGGGGGCCAAGCCTCTGCAGGCTTTGACCGTACTGGAAACAGGAGCGGCGGAGCGTTTCGGCCTTATTCCGGAAGAACTGGCTTTAATGATGGCCTCCCATTCCGGAGAAGATGAGCACGTACGAATCGGCCGGCAGCTTATGAGCAAACTGGGTTTGGATGAAACAACCCTGCAGTGCGGGACACATACCCCGTTGCATAAAGAAACCGCCAACCGGCTGAAGGCTGCGGGACAAGCACCCGGGGTATATCATTGCGTCTGTTCGGGAAAGCATGGCGGTATGCTGGCGGTGGCCAAGCATTTGGGCTTCTCTGTGGAGGGCTATTTTTTGCCGGAGCATCCGGTACAGCGACTAATGCTGGAGACCATCGCCGATCTGGCGGGCCTGCCGGTTTCCGCCATCAGGCGGGGCAGCGACGGGTGCGGCGTGCCGGTTTTTGGCATGCCCGTAGAGACAATGGCCTATATGTATGCCCGCTGGGCTGACCCGTCTTCTTTGGAGACCCCTCGCCAAAAAGCCTGTTATGCCTTACAGGAAGCCATGATCGGCTATCCCCGGGTCATCGCCGGAACGGGGCGCTTTACCACTCACTTGTTGCAGGAGACTGGGCGGAAATTTTTGGCCAAGGACGGTAACGAAGGGATTTTCTGTGTGGGCGTGCCTGAAAAAGGCTGGGGCATCGTGCTGAAGATAGAAGACGGCAGTGCGCGCGCCGTAAACCCGGTCATCATCGAGACGCTGCGGCAGCTGGATTTGCTGACGGAGGAAGAATATGCCCGTCTGTCGCGGCAGGCCCGGCCTGAATTATATAATTACCGTAAAGAGACAGTGGGCGAAATCCGGCCGGTGTTCCGGCTGGCAAGACAGGGAAAAGATACTTAAGGGAGAAATCAGATGGAGAACAAAGCTTTCATTCATGCTAAAATCTACACCATGAACGGGCCTGTTCTGGAGAACGCGGCGCTGTTATGGAAAGGCGACAAGATCGTGGCCGTCGGCGGCCGGCTGGATTTGCCCGCGGATACCGAGATCTTGGATCTGCAGGGCAAAACCGTAACACCGGGCTTCATTGACGCCCATACGCACATCGGCATCCTCGAAGAGATTTACCAGACGGAAGGCGACGACGTCAATGAAGATACGGATCCGGTAACGCCGCAGCTCCGGGCACTGGACGCCGTCAATCCTTATGATCTGGCTTTTGAGGATGCTGTCTCCGGTGGGATTACCACGGTAATGACCGGACCCGGCAGCAGCAATGTGGTGGCCGGCACCTCCCTGGTCATGAAAACGGCCGGAAAAGATCTGCATAAAATGGTTTTAAATCCTGCGGCCGGGCTGAAGGTCGCTTTTGGTGAAAATCCCAAACGGACATATTATGAACAAAAAAAATCGCCTGTAACCCGTATGGGCATCGCGGCTTTGCTCCGACAAGCTTTCATAGACGCCCAGGTTTATGAGCGGAAGATAGAGAAGTGCCAAAAAGACGAAGAAGTCCTGGAAAGGGAATTGGGGTTGGAGACACTTTTGGAGGTGCTCCGCCGGAAGATGCCGCTTCGGGCGCATGCCCACCGGGCGGATGATATTATGACCGCTTTACGGATTGCCCGGGAGTTTGAGTGCGAGCTGGTCATTGAACACGGCACCGAGGCGCACAAGGTGATTCCGGAACTCAGTAAAGCAGGGGTTCCCATTGTGCTGGGTCCCACCTTCAGCAACCGCTCCAAGGTAGAATTGGCGGAGCTGTCCTGGCAGTCGGCAGCGAGATTGCAGGAGGCCGGAATTTTGGTGGCGCTGACCACCGACCATTCCGTAACGCCGGTACAGTATTTGCCGCTCTGCGCCGCCCTGGCGGTGAAGTACGGTATGGAGGAAACAGCGGCCTTGCAGGCTATTACCATCAACCCGGCCAGAATATTGAAGCTGGAACACCGTATCGGCAGCTTAGCCTGCGGCAAGGATGCGGATATGGTCGTGCTGTCGGGCCACCCGCTGGATTGGCGGACCCGTGTGGAAACAGTCTATATTGACGGAGAGAGCGTCTATGTACATCTATAAATCGAGGTCAGCTGAAAAAACCCGGGCCTTGGCTTGCTCCCTGGGTAAACTCCTCTCCGGCGGGGAACTGATCGCGCTGGAAGGAGAATTGGGCGCGGGCAAAACCCTGTTTGTCCAGGGCTTGGCCCAGGGGCTGGGGATCACGGAACCGGTGACCAGCCCTACCTTTACGCTGCTGAATCTGTATGAAGGCCGGTTGAACCTGGCGCATTTCGATATTTACCGCCTGCCGGTCCCGGAGGCCCTGGAGGAAATCGGCTATGAAGAGTATTTCTACGGCCCGGGCGTCGCCGCTGTGGAATGGAGCGACCTGGTCGGTTCGTATTTGCCGGAAAATTATCTGCAGGTAATAATCAGACGGGACTACAGCAAAGAATATGGCGAAGGACGCCTGATTACCTTGATACCCCATGGCGCTGAAATGGAAATGCTGGTAGAGGAGTTGTCCGTATATGCTGGTACTGGGGATTGACAGTTCTACGCCGGTAGCGTCCGCGGCCATCGTCTCGGCGGAAGGACTTATCGGTGAAATTACGCTGAATATCGGCTTGACCCACTCCGAGCAGCTTTTGCCGATGATTGATGAGCTGTTCCGTCAGACCAGGACAACCCTTGGGGAGATGGGGGGAATCGCCGTGGCCGGCGGACCGGGCTCCTTTACGGGCCTTAGGATCGGGATGGCTACCGCGAAAGGCCTGGCGCAAGGAGGAAAGATCCCTTTGGTCAGCGTACCCGGTTTGCAGGCGCTGGCCTGGCGGCATGCGGGTTTAAACGGCCTGATTTCCCCGGTGTTGAATGCCCGGAGGCAGGAAGTGTATGCCGCGCTCTTTCGTTCAAGTCAGGGAGACTTGGAGCAGTTGGCTGAAGACTGTGCCGTATCCCCTCGGGACTGGGCGCAAATACTGAACAAATATGCCGGGCCGGTCCTCTTTTGCGGAGACGGGGCGCAGGCGTTCCGTCAGGAATGGTCCGCCCTTTTAGGAGAGCGGGCGGTCTTTCTGCCGCCGGCGCTTACACTGAACAATGCCGTGACCGTGGCGCATCTGGGCCGTGAAAAGCTGGCTGCGGGGCAGGCGGATGATTTATATACATTAAAACCTTCTTACATCAGGATGTCGGAAGCGCAGGTCAGATTATGCAGACAACAGGCCGAGCCGGGCCGGTAAACAAAGGGGAGTCAAGATGGAGAAACACACGGAGGAATATATTTTAAGACCGATGGTGCTCGATGACATCTCCCAGATTATCGCCATCGAAAAGAAGTCGTTCCCGACGCCCTGGTCCGCATATGCTTTTACCTGCGAACTTTGCGACAATGAGTTCGCCTATTACTTTGTACTCTCTTTGGAAAACAATCCGTCTGCCGTAATCGGTTACGGCGGGATGTGGATTATCACGGATGAAGCCCATATCACCAACATTGCCGTAACCCCCGATTATCGGGGCAAGAGACTGGGCGAGCGCCTTATGGAGGGCCTGATGGCGCTGGCGAAAGCGAAACAGGTTGTGCGCATGACCCTGGAAGTGCGTCTTTCCAACGAGCCCGCCCAAAGATTATATAAACGTATCGGCTTTGCGTCCGCCGGGATAAGACCGGGTTACTATATCGATACGAATGAAGACGCGTTGATTATGTGGAAAGAGTTGGTATAACATGTCTGAAGAAATAATGCTGGCCGTTGAGACCAGCTGCGATGAAACTGCCGCAGCCGTATTGCGCGGAAGCCGGGAGCTTCTGGCCAATATCGTCTCGTCGCAAATCGATGTGCATAAAGTTTTCGGCGGCGTAGTGCCGGAGATCGCCTCCCGGCATCATCTGGAACAAGTGAACAGGCTGATTGATTTGGCTCTCTCGGAAGCGGGAATAGACTTTTCCAGGCTTACCGCCATTGCGGTCACCTATGGCCCCGGCTTGGTAGGGGCGCTTTTGGTCGGCGTAAGTACTGCCAAGGCCTTGGCGTACAGTTTAAAGCTGCCTTTGGTGGGAGTCAATCATATGGAAGGCCATATCTACGCCAATTGGCTGGCGCACGCGGAGCTGGAATTTCCGCTCTTATGCCTGATCGTCTCCGGCGGTCACACCGCCCTGGTCCTGATGAAAGACCATGGCAAGTATGAATTGCTGGGACAGACTATTGACGATGCGGTGGGAGAAGCCTATGACAAGGCAGCCCGGGCTTTGGGCCTGGGTTATCCGGGCGGTCCGCTTCTGGATAAACTGGCCCGGGAGGGCAACCCGGAAGCGCTGCAGCTGCCGCGGGCCTGGCTCTCCAGGGACAGCTTCGATTTCAGCTTCAGCGGGCTGAAAACAGCCGTACTCAATCATTTAAACCATGCGGCGCAAAAAAATGAGCCCGTTCATAAAGCGGATCTGGCGGCCTCTTTCCAAGCCAGCGTAATCGAAGTGCTGACGGAAAAAACCATTTCGGCCGCGCAAAAATATGATTTGAAGTCGGTGCTGCTGGCCGGCGGCGTGGCGGCCAACAGTCTACTGCGCGTACGCCTGCGGGATCGATGTACGGAAGAAGGTATGAGACTGTTTGTCCCGCCCTTGGAATACTGTACGGACAATGCCGCGATGATTGCCTGTGCCGGTTATTACCGATTTAAGCAAGGCCATACCGCCGATTGGACCTTGAACGCCGTCCCCAATCTGAAATTAATATAATAACGTCAACGTATTCGTGCGAAAGCGCCGGAAGCATTGTTCTGATGAATGAAAAAGCTTGTGCGGCAAGGTTGACACTATGGAATAGTTGTAATTATATAAAAATTTAGTATAATATATGTGAACTTGTTTATGAAAGAGGAGTTGGTTGTTCAATTGGATCCTGATAGTAGTCAGTATGTTATTTTTGTAATTTTGCTATCCTTCTCGTTTTTGATGTCTGCTTTTGAAAGCACGTTGTTAACGTTTAACCGGTATCGTTTTCGCAACAGATTTGTCATTTTGCTCAATATCGGGCAATGTCTGCTGACCATAGCGCTGGCCGTCATAGGGATACCGCTTTTTGGCCTGCCGCTTACCGTAGGTATTGTGGTGGTCTTGACGGAAGTATTTCCTCGTATTTTGGCGTACCAGAAACCTGCCCTCGTTAAATTTATCTTTGAAAAAATTCCCGGCCTTAACAATCCGGAAACCAATGGGGTCACTGAAGAGGAAATTATTGAGCTGGTCTCGGTGGGTCAGGAAGACGGCGTCATTCATCAGGAAGAGAAAACGATGATTCATGGGGTCTTCGACTTCACGGATACAATCGTGAAAGATGTGATGATCCCCCGTCCGGATATTGTGGCGGCGGAAAAAGAGACTACTTTGCCCGAATTATTGGAGATCATTAAAAAAGAACAGTTCTCCCGGATACCGGTCTATGATAAAAACATCGATAATATCCTTGGCGTAGTGCATATTAAAGATTTAATCATGACCGACGCCGCCGGGAAAGCAGACTTTTCGCTCCAGGACTATTTACGGCCTACCATTTTTCTGCCGGAAACCAAGAAAGTAAATGAATTGTTCAAGACCATGAAAAAAGAAAAAATCCATCTGTGCGTCGTCCTCGATGAATATGGCGGAACAGCGGGACTGATTACGATGGAAGACCTTATTGAAGAAATCATGGGCGATATTCAGGATGAGCATGATACGGAAGAACCCGATATCCGTATCCTCGAGGAGAATATCGCCGAGGTTAAGGCCAGTATCCGGATAGATGAACTGAATGAAACGCTGGATTTAGATCTGTCCTGCGAGGAAGCCGATACAGCCGGCGGCATGGTCTTTACCCTGCTGGGACGCATCCCGGCGGAGGGAGAAAGCGTCAGGCTGAACAATGTAGAGTTGAAGGTTATCGTTATGGAAGGACACCGCGTGGAACGCCTGCGTGTGACCAAATTGGAACCGGAAGAGGAAGAACAGAATTAAGCGACTTAAAAATGCCCCGCCTGATCGGCGGGGTTTCAATAAGGAAGCATTGTTAACAGGAAACGGTGTGGCGGGAAGGCTGTGCCGTTTCTCTTACTATTCATTCTCCCGCAGCCGCTGCACTACGCTATCCCTTGAGATGCTTTTATATACCCGGATTGGCAGTACGCAGGCTAAAAGCAGCAGTATCGGGAAGCAGATGGCAAGAGGCGCAAGGGTGAATTGATAGGTATATGCGGCGCTGCCTTGCGTTACGGTGTTGACGGCAAAGTAGCTGAATCCATAGCCCGCCGTTACAAAGACAAGCAGCGCCATCGCCATATAGTATACGCTTTCCAGTACAAGCATCTTTTTGCCTTGTTTGTCGGTCATGCCGACGCTCTGAAGCATGGCAAGCTCCTGCTTGCGGGAAAAAATATTGGTCATGGTAGTGTTAACGAAATTCAAAATGCCGATTAGTAAAATCACGGTGCACAGCGTAAAGCCAATGAGCGCAAACTGCTGGTTATCGTTTCTCATCTCGGCAATATAATCGGCACGGGAGCGGAAGTCCACTTCGGGATTATCCGCAAGCAGTAACCCAATCTCTGTCTGGAGGTTGTCAATAGCGGCTTCATCCACGATGACCGTGGCCGACATGATATCGGGGTTTGCAAGCTTTTCAAACTCGGAGGACGGAAGATAGACGGAAAATCCGGGTATCGAGATAAAATGTGCGCCTAAAGAATTGAGTGCCCTATAATCCACCTTACCCATGACCTCATAGCTGCGTTTCTCTCCATCCTTACCGTCCAAAGACAATGTGACGGTATCCCCGACCCGAACCATGTCCTCGCCGTCAAATCCAAGCAGCAGATAATCACCGGACAAGAACTTTTCACGGTCGAAGGGGCCTTCTACCATATTTTCCTCCAGCTTATCCAGCCAATAGCTGTCAAAGCCGTAGACCTGGGCGTTTATGAAATCGCCGTAGGCGCTGAAATCCGTCTTTTCAATGATTTCCTCAATTTCCTGTTCCGTCAGGGAAGGCTTCTCTGCTAAAATCCTATTGCGTTGAAAATTGACTAAGCCGTCCTTAATATTTCCCTCTATGGGAGCAAAGCCATTTGCATAACAGACTTTGGCGATCTCCTGTACGCCGTCAAGTTCTTTCACATCAGACAGCAAATTCTCGCTTAATGTATAGCTTGGCGTATAGGGCCTGGCAAAGCTGAAATAATCCGTGTCGGCAATCAGAAAATCGCCGTTAATATGATCCTGCAGAAACTTATTGACGTCAAAGCTGCCTACTAAGGTATAGACGATATTGAATAAAATCAACCCGACAGACAGGGACGCGATGACGAGCGAAGCCTTTTTTCTGCTGCGAAAGATGTTAGACCAAGCCATGCGGGATATTTTCGCCCCACCGCTGCCACGCTTTGTCTTTTTTGCAGAAGTAGCGGCAAGGCCCGTATATCGTATTGCTTCCACGGGACTGACTCTGCCCGCCTTTTTGGCGGGGCCGTGACAGCTTACCAGCGCCGTAACCAGCGCAAGCGCCGCTCCAAGCAGAAATATCCACGGATTTAGAGAAGCCGGCATGTAGTCGATGCTGAGAAAGCCGAGCAATACGGGAATCAGCACAATGCCCAGCAGATAGCCCAAAAGCAGGCCCACAGGAATGCCGACTGCGCAAAGCAGCAACGCTTGAAAGTTGACGAGGCGGCCAAGCTGCCTCCCAGTCGCGCCGATGGTTTTCAGCAGGCCGTAAAACCGTACGTCGCGCATGACTGAAATATAAAAAATATTGTAGATAAGAAGATAGCCGCTCACCAGTATAATGGCAATAATCAGTGCCATTGCCGAGATAATTCCCACGTCCGTAGTGGCCGTGTTATAAGCGCCATTGAAGAGTACTCCCGCTGTATCGGCGTCCACCCCGGTATCCTGCAAGATGGTATGGACATTCTTTTCAAGTTCGGATAGCTTGCCATCTATATTAGCAGTTACTTTCGTTGTGCCGTAATAACCGCTGCCCAAACGTGTTTCCATCGGATTAACATCATGAAGCAACTTGTCGGCCAACGCATCAGAAATATACAAAATTCCGTAGGGCTGGAGGTTTAAGTCACTGTTCCAAAATCCGCAGACGGTAAAATCCATGCTGTAAGGTGTTCCGGCCACCTCAAAATCCAGATGTACGATCTGCCCCAATTCTCTCGGCAGGTTCATTGCGTCCAGAATCCAGCTTGTCAGGGAAATTTCATTTTCCGCCTCGGGCAACCGGCCTATCACCGGCTTGCTGAAAGTAAACCCGGCAAAATTCTCATCCGCTGTATGAATCTCGCCCTGCGCCTGACGGAATACGCCTTCGGTCGTCACGGTAATCAGCCTTGACAGGCCGCATTCCTTAACCAACGGGTGCTGAGCCACACGCTGCGCTTCGTCCTCGGTGAGGTATTGAAAATCCACCTCCGTACTGCGCCCGTAGCTGTGTATCAGCATCTGCTGCATACCGTCGGAGAGGCTGATGCCGATGGTAAACACTGCCGTAATCAGAACGGTGGTGAGCACAATGGCAATCAGCGCAAATAGGTTCTGGCTTTTATTCGCCAGAAAGCTTTGTTTCGACAGCCTTCTTATAACCGTTTGATTGTTGTTCCTCATAGCGTCACCGTCCTTCCACGGGGACGATTTTGCCATCCTCAATCCGAATTACCCGGTCGGCAAGCTGAGCAATCTGCTCGTTGTGCGTAATCATTACCATAGTCTGATGGAACTTGGTAGAGGTCATTTTCAAAATGCCCAGAACGTCCTGACTGGTTTTGCTGTCCAGATTACCGGTAGGCTCGTCCGCAAGAAGAATAGACGGTTTTGTTGCAAGAGCGCGGGCAATGGCGACACGCTGCTGCTGCCCGCCGGAAAGATTGTTCGGGAGATGATTTTTCTTCTCTGAGAGGCCCAGGATTTCAATAATGTTTTCCACAAAACCTTCGTCCACGATGTTTCCGTCCAGTTCAATCGGCAGAACGATGTTTTCATAAACATTCAGAATGGGAAGAAGGTTATAATTCTGGAATACAAAGCCTACATTCCTGCGCCGAAAGATGGTAAGCTGTTCATCCGTCATTCCTGAAATATCCTTGCTGCCGACCATCACCTTGCCGCTCGTCGGTGTGTCCAAGCCGCCAAGCATATGCAGGAGAGTGCTTTTTCCTGAACCCGAGGTGCCCACGACGGCGACAAATTCACCTTTCTGTATTACCAAATCAACGCCATCCAATGCCATAACGGTGTTGGGATCTTTACCATAGTATTTTTTTAAGGATTCTGTTTTCAAAACGGCCATGCTATCTGTCTCCTTTCTCCATTGACTTCAGCATAAACGACAGTTCTTACAGGCTCCTAACAGAATCGCATTTACTTCTTACAGTTTTGTAAGAACATTGAGAATGTCGTATATTTCCCCGGCTTGGAATCCACAAGGATGTAGCCCCCTTGTGTTTGAAGAATCAAGGAAGCTAAATAAAGCC
>JAVEYA010000011.1:0-38319 GCA_034003745.1 Clostridia bacterium | reverse complement strand
CCCAATAACCACAACAACCCCCGGGTCTCTTCCTCATCCAGCCAGCCAATCAGCTTATCATCGATGAAAACGGCGGTCCCCGAGAGTCTAAACCCAACAAGTTCCTGCCCGTCTTTTTTAATGCGCTCGCCAATGATAATACCGGGGGCGTAAACAGCGGTCGGTTCACTGTTCAGTATACGCAGAAAATCTTCAATCGCAATGGGGGCGCTATAGGATGAAGCGCGGCTGACTTTAGCCATATCATCGATCACCGTTGACGAAATGGGGTTTTGTACGGACTGGGCATTGATTATTTCTTCGGCTGTCGTTCCCCGAGCAATAAATACCCAGACGCCCGGCCGCAATTCCGGGTCGCGCCCCGCCAGGTCCAGGTAAGGCGATATGCCTCCCTTGGCCGCCTCTTCGCCGATAACAATGATTTTATTATGTCCGTAATACAGCCTCCGGGGAGACTGCAAAGAGCCCTTACGGATCGCGTCAAAAAAGGTTTTGCCCCGCGCCGTCAGGTTCCATACCGGTGAACCTGAGCTCCCCCCGCCTTCCGAGGCCCCTTGCCCGGCCTTAGCAACATCGGGTTTGATGATTTGATGGCTTGCCACTACCTCGCCTGTGCTCCGGTCCTTGTCCACGCCAAACCCCTCGACAATAGCCAGGAAATTGAGTTCTCTCCTGCTCCAGCAACCGCTTAAGAGCAACAGGCAGATGCTCATCAGAATAAGGAGTTTACTTCCCGGACCCATCCTTTTCATCCATTGGGCTCCCTTCATCTTTATTTTTCGGAGGTCTTGGCCGCTGCAAGATTTCTTGTCTCTTGGGGTTAATTCTGGCGATCAACTGTGGCCTTTTGATCATGGCCCACAGCGGGGCCCTGAAATAAACCGAGTCTTGCAAGCCTGACAAACTGACCGGCGCAAAAGGCGACAGATACGCTATGCCGAAGGAGCGCATGGCGCAAAGATGAATCAGGACCACGCTCACCCCCAGCATGATCCCATAAAGGCCCAGCCCCCCGCTTAAAAAAACAAGCATCAGTCTTAAGATGGGCGTGGTATTGCCTAAGTTCGGCACTACATAAGAAGTGATGGCCGTAAGCGCGGTCACCATGACCACCGGCGCGCCAATCAGTCCGGAGGATACCGCCGACTCGCCGATGACCACCGCGCCGACAATGCTGACGGCCTGCCCGACCGCACGCGGCAGGCGGATACCCGCTTCTTTCAATATTTCAAAAATAAGGCCCATCACCACAACTTCCACCATGGCCGGGAAAGGCACCCCCTCCCTGGCTGCGGCCAGGGTAACCAAAAGATCGGTGGGAATGACTTCATGATGAAACGTTGTCGTCGCCACATATAAGGCCGGCAGCAAAATAGTAATAATGAAAGCAATCATTCTCATCCAGCGGGATAAGCTGGCATAGATGAACCTGACATAGTAATCTTCGCTGGTTTGAAAAGACTCTATAAATAAATAGGGTACGCATAGAACAAAAGGCGTCCCGTCCACCAGAACGGCTACTCTTCCCTCCAGCAGTTTCCCGGCTACGACATCCGGCTTTTCGGTATAGGAGACGGTGGCGAACAGAGAGAAAGGAGCGTCTTCTATGTACTGCTCGATGTAGCCGCTTTCCAGAATGGCGTCCGTTTTAATCCGGGAAATTCTCCTTTTTACTTCGTCCACGATGCCCATATCGGCAATGCCTTCGATATAAGCGATACTGATTCTCGTCTTGGTCTGTTCCCCCACCACCAGCTCCATCAGCTTAAGGTGATGATTCCTGATTTTTCGGCGGACCATGGAGGTATTGGTCTGCAGGCTTTCGGTAAACCCTTCCCGCGGACCCCGGATTACCGCTTCCGACTGTGGTTCGGCAACACTGCGTTTTTCATAATCCTGGGTGGCTGCGCCTATGGCCGTCTCCGCGCCGTCGACAAAAATAACCGTATCTCCCCGCAGGAGCGTTTCCACCGCTTCGTCAAAACATTTGATTTCATTGATGACGGAAGTACTTACGTTTTTTTTGACGGAGTGAAAAAAGCCGCCGGAGGAGAGCAGTCCTTTTTTGGTAAAATGCCAAGACCCCGTCGTCAGAGGCTGAATAATATCGCGGTCAATAACATTCTTGTCGGCCAAACCCTCAATAAAAAGAAGGATGATTTGATCTCTCCGCTCCGGCCCGGTAAAGAAAACCCGAACCTTCAGGTCAGCCGCCTCGCTGAAATAATCCCGCATTTTCTGTAGATTCTTTTCCGCGCTTTTCGTTAAGTCCGACATCTTAATTTTAGCCCTCCGCAAAACACCCTTGCCTTATTTTCTCAATAATGCCTGCGCTTTATGCGATTTATCTCCTTCTCCTGAAAAAGGAAAGACACCCTTTTACGAGTGTCCTTCCTTCTTTAATATTTGTTCCAGTGTCCGGTAAAAACGCTCATCATCCTCCGTTGTCCGGGCGGACGGCCCTTTCGTCCTGCCGCCGGAGCGCCGGATTTTGGCCTGGAGGTGCCTTTGCTCCAGTAAGAATTCGATCTTGTCATTTTGATAAATCCGACCGTTCGGAGCAATAACACAGGCCCCTTTCCCCAGCAAAACGGCGGCGAGTCCCCAGTCCTGGGTCACCGCAATATCCCTTTTATGGGTCAGATTAATCATCTTCAGGTCGACGGCCTGCGGCTCCGCGCTGACGGTTACGGTCTGAACCCTTCCCGGCAAATGCGCTGTTTCCAGGTGATGATTAAAAGAAGCCAGGAGGATTACTTCCGCCCCATATTGGTGCGCGAGTTCCGCCACGATGTTTTTCACCGTTTTGGGGCAGGCGTCGGCGTCTACAATGAGCCGGGTTTCTGTTATCGACATTTAACTGACCACCTTTGTGCCGGAGGCATCCTTTTGCAGATGAATAATATTTTCCGTAATGGAATCAAAGGTATCGTCGTGGCTGATGACGAAGAGCTGCCGGAATTGCTTGGTTACCTGGGGGATAATCCTGGCCAGGTTTTCCCGTCTGTTCCCGTCGAGATTGGCGGTGGGTTCATCGAAGAAACCAATACCTAAGCCGGCCATCTGTTTTAACAGCGCTAAGCGTACCGCCAGGGCAGCCGTCATTTTCTCCCCGCCGGACAGCTGGGCGAAGGTCCGGCCGCCTTCCTTTTGGTCCTGGCTCTCCAAGACTTTCAGTTCATAGTCATCGCCCCACCACAGCGAGACATTTTCCCGGGCAATCTGCCGGTAGAGATAATCCGCTTCCCGTCCCAGGTGTTGACGGTATAAGACGGCGATCTCCTCTCCGCTTTGATTGAGGGTTAGCCTGACCAGGCGCAGAAGCTCCTGGGCCTGGTTTTCGCGGTTTATTTCCCTGGTCAGCGCATCTATTTGGCGCGCTGTCTCCTCTTTCTCCCCGACCTTGCGGGTATAGGCTTTCTCTTCCTCCCGGGCATAGTTCAAATCCCGTTCCAGCCCGCCTTTATCCCGGTTCAGCACGGTTTGCTTATTCCGAAGCTCGACCAATACCTCCGGTTGATACAGCGCCCTGACCTGCAGCAGTTCTCCCTGTAATTCCAGCTCCTTCTGCTGCGCCGCCGCCTCTTCCCCGGCCAAGGCCGTCAAATCGCAACTCAGGGCTTCATGCTTTTTCAAACCGTCCTTGTATTGCAGATAAGCAATATAATCGGCTTCATATTGCAGCAAACCGTCCTGATTCTTCTGCAATTTATCCTCCAGTCCGGTAAAACGCTTCAGTTCCTCGGCGACTTCCTCCATCTGCTGCATTTTTCCGGCCAGCTCCTGCTCCCTGACTACCGGCAGCGGATCCGCCTCCAGTTCCTCCAGTCGCGCTTTGGTCCGCCTGTATTGCTGACGCAGATGATCCAGCCTGGTATCGCAGGCTGCCAGAACAATATATAAACACGGCGTCTCCAAAAGTGGGCACATCCCTTTAACGCCGGTATCTCCGAGCTTGCCTTCCAGATTGGCCATGGCGGCAAGCACTTCCTTATCCGCCGCCAATCGGCGGTAATTATCCAGCCGTAGACCCTGCTCTTTTTGCGCGAGGAACTCCCTCTCACGGGAGAGTCTGGCCCCTTCCTCCCGCGTCTCCTGCAGCTCCTTTTCCAGCTCGGATTTTTGCTTCCGGCGGTTTTCCTGTTCATTCTGCAAAGCTGCCTGCAGCGAAACGAGCTGGGTTTTTAATTCCTGCGTCTTCTGATTCAAGGCTTCTTTTTTAACTCTTTGCTGCTGTAATTCCTTTTCATTTTGTTTCAAAAGTTCATATTGCCGATACCCTGTCTCACTTTTTTGCGCGGCTTCCCTGCTCAGCATAGCCTCCTGCACTTGTTCCTGCAGACTCTCCTTCTTCGTGGAAATAGCCGCAAGGCGAAGGCTCAGTGCGTGCAAGTCTTTTTGTTTTTGCTCCGCAGCCGCCCGGTATTTTTCCTGATGATTGATCAGGACCTGCGCCGCATCAAGCTCCTGGGAGACGGTTTGCAGATTCTTGGCCAGAAGAATAGCCTGGGCGCGGTATTCCTGCAATTTCAGGCGGCATTCCGTCAGGTCTTCCACCTTCACCGCCAGCGCCGCTCGTTCGCCCTCCTTTTTCATAATTCTTTCCCGGAAGACGGTGGCCAGCCCACTCGATTTATCAAAAGCTTCACGATAGGTCTCCAACTGGAGAATCGTATTAAAAATCTTTTTTCTTTCTTTGGGCCGCTCTAAAAAAGGCATGATCAAACGTCCCTGGGGAATACCGATCACGTCCTCGAAAAGCCGGACAGAGTCCAGCCCCCGGCCGATACCCAAATTGGCGGCCAACCAGGCTTTGACGTCCTGATTGCCGTGCAGTTCCTGCAGTTCCAGGCCTGACTCCTCGTCGAAGATGGCCCAATTCCCCCCTGCCGGCTCGCGCAGGGTGCGGACTACCCGATATTGCCGTTCATCGGCTGCTTCAATAACCACAGTGATCTTTGCGCTTTTTTCCCCTTTTTGGATAAATTGTTTCTGGGCGGCAAAAGGATTGCTGTCAAACAGGGCATAGCCCACCGCCTCAATGATGGTGGTCTTGCCCGCCCCGTTCATTCCCGAAATAAAGTTCACGCCATCATAGAAATCGATCGTTTCAGCCTGGTAACTCTTAATTTTCTCCAGGGTCAGGCGAATCAGTTTCATTGTTCAGACCGCCTCCTCCTGTACATCCCGGGTTTTGGCCGGCAAATCTTCCGCCGCAGGTTCATCCCCCAGCAAACGCTCCCCTGCTTGCAACAGCAGCTTGATAGTCTCCGCCTCCTCTTCGCCGGTCAGCACCGCGGATTTAACCCTCTGGACCAGCGTAACCGCCTCCGCCAATCTTTCTTCCGTCCAGTGTTTTTCCCGGGCTAAAAGCCCGGCAAAAACATGGCGTTCCAGGTCTTCTCTTTTGATGAGACCGTCTTTTTCCAGGCTGCCCACGACAGGAAGATTCAAGTTGTTTTTTAATTCGACATATAAAAATGAAAACTTTTCCTTTAATTTCTGCGCCATTTCATTTAAATCAAGATTCAGCGGATTAAAGGGAATTTCACCCGTCAAAAGAATCTGCACCTGCGCGCCCGGGGCAGGCGCCGCCGCGGAAAGGTGGGAGAAAATCAGCGCAGAGGCCTCCTCCGGCCGCAAAGTCCCTGAGAGGTCGAGGGTATAGCGCGCGACCTGCCGGAAGCGGCTGGGAATATATTGTATGGTTGGGGCGCCCTGCCTTAAGGTGACATGATAAAAGCCTTTTTCCTTATCCGGCGCGTATTCATCCAGATGCACACATTCCAGCGAACCCGGATTATAGAGCCACCCGCCCGTTTCATAGCGGCTGTGCACATGGCCCAGAGCCACATAATCCACTTTGCCCCGTAAGATTTCCAGCTGTTCGCTTTTCAGTCCGCCCAGATCATAGGAGTGCGGCATGTTCACAGCGGAATGCAGCATAAACACAGTAAACTGTTCTTTTTTACCCAGGAAAACGGCGGCCTCTTCCACACGGGCGGGGGTCGTGACACCCAAATAGCCCGCGCCATAAATCCTGACGCCCTTCAAATCCAGCCAACTGCCGCGCCGGACTTCCTCGTCCCAGGGCAACAGAACGAGACGCCCTTCCTCATAAAAAGGCGTAAGCAAATACAGGTATTTTTGTTTATTTAAAAAACCCAGCCAGGAACCCTTGTCCTGATAAAAAGCTTTATCGTGATTGCCCTCGATCGCCACCACGGGGATATCCGCTTCTTTCAATGGGGCCAGGAGTTCCACAGCCTGCTGTAAGGTTTCCGCGTTGATGGCCCGTTTATGAAAAAAGTCTCCGCTGATCAGGACGAAATCCACTTGCCGTTCCAGGGCATAAATGACGACCTGCCGGAAAGCGGCGGCAAAATCGGACGCCCGTTCTGTTTCGTTATATTGCAAATAGCCCAGATGGATATCGGCGCAATGAAGAAAAGATACTTCCCGCAAAATGCCACCTCATTTTTAATCGGTATATCTTTATTATAGCAGGACTTATCCTGAACTGCCGCTATTTTCCGTGCCGCTGATGTTCCCCGGACGGTAAACCGTGAAGTACCAGGTGATATACACCGCCGCAAAAAAGACCCCGGCGCAGAAATAGAAAGCGCTGGAAGTTCCCCAAACCTCGGCCAGCGCGCCGCCTAAGAGGGGTCCCAGTACAGCGCCGAAGGAAGTAAAAGAATTCAAGATGCCGAAAACCTTGCCCCGGTTCTCTTCTTTGGAATGCAGCGTAATCAGGACGTTGCCCGCCACGCTGACAGCAGCGACAGTCAAGCCGTAGAAAAGACGGGAGGCCCCCAGGACATACAGCGACCCCGTCAGTCCCTGCAGCATGCAAAGCACCCCGCTCAGGAACAGGCCCGCCAATAAGATGTTATTATAACTGAAGCGGGTTATTTTGCCAATAATAACCGAGCCCACCGACAAGGTTATCCCGGTCAGGGAAAAGATGACGCCGGTGCTGATATCCGGATTGGCCGCTGCCAACTCGCCTACCCGCAGCGGCAGGATGGCCGTAAACATAAATGTGGACATATTCAGGACAATCATGCTGATAAAGAAAATCTGCAAGGCTTGATTTTTGGTGACCAGGCGCATATCCTGCAGGATAGTCGTCCTGTTTTTCTGCTCAAAAACCTTTTCCCGGGTACCGACAACTGCAAGCAGCGTGGCGCACAATACCAGCGCCGACGAAACCAGGATGTTATTGTTGACTCCAATATAATGCACCAGGACGCCGCCGACAAACGGACCCATAATGCTGCCGATGGCTATAAAAGAATTGAGCATCCCGAGGGCCAGGCCCATCTGTTCCTGCGGCGTGTTGGAAACGGTCAGCATCACAGCGGCAGGAATAAATCCGGTTAAAACACCGTTGAATATCCGCAAAAACAACAGCTGCCATGGGCTTGAGGCAAAAACCATCAAAGCGGAGATTACTGCCAGGCTGAAGCCTGAACGGGCCAGCATAATTCTTTTGCCATAACGGTCCGCCAGGGACCCCCAGACCGGCGCCATCAGACCGGCCGTCAAAAAACCGGAGGAAACCAATAAGCCCGTCCAGAAGGGAATATTGTCCGTCATGCCCGTTTCTCTCAGCATATTCGGCAAAAAAGGCAAAAACATATTAAAACCAATATTTGCAATCAGAACACTGATGGATAAAACCCACAGATTGCGCTGCCAGGGCACCCGAATCATCCCTCTCACTTATTTTCTGCTAAAATTCTTGCGCGAACTGTAAAGACGCAAGCTAACCTTGCGTCTTCCACCAAAATCTTATTCTGTCAAAAGGCCAGTAGGTGAGGAGCGCTTTGCCCTCCACGCTGTCGATATCGACAAACCCCCATTCGTGGGAATCATAAGAACGGTTGCGATTATCGCCCATCACAAAAATCTTCCCGGGAGGCACGACTTGCTTTTCATACGTATATTCTATCGGTTCCGGTATATACGCCTCTTCCTGGGGAACGTCATTCAAATACAGCTTGCCGTCTTTTACTTCTACCGTATCCCCGGGAAGGGCGATTAACCGTTTAATCAAATCATCGGTCAGTCCTGAAGCAGGCGGCGGCTCGAACACCACCACTTCCCCCCTGTCCAGTCCGGAGATATGATGCGTGATTTTCTCCACAAAGAGCCTATCCCCCGGTACGATGCTCGGCACCATGGAAGTGGAGGGAACGATGCGGGTGTCCAGGATAAACGCCCGGATGATGATCACCAGCACCACAGCTATGCCGATTGTATAAAGCCATTCCTTGATCTCTTTCATATTCATTTATCTGTTAACACCACTTTCTGTCGAGCAGATTCAAGACTCAAAAAGAACTACCTGTTTAGTATACATCAAAATAGAAAGGGCGTTAAGCCCTATTTTTTACATTTTCTGTATACTAAGGTGTGCCGCACTCGCCGCCCCGCCCGCTTAAAATTTCCAGGGCATGGTCGAGCACTTCCGCCAGAACGGCCAGATTCTCTCTTACGGCCTTGGGACTGCCCGGCAGATTAAGGATTAACGTCCGGCCGCGGATACCGGCTGCAGCCCGGGAAAGCATGGCTTTAGCGGTAACTTCCCGGCTTTTTGCACGCATGGCCTCGGGTATACCCAAAACTTCACGCTCAATCACCGCGCGCGTGGCTTCCGGAGTCACGTCCCGGGGACTCAGACCCGTCCCCCCTGTGGTAATAATCAGGTCTACAGCCGCCTCATCGGCCAGATGTTTCATCATAGCGCTTAACTTCTCCTGCTCATCAGGCATGATATGAGATTCCACCACATCGCCCCAGGGCAGGAGCATTTCGGCAATCAGCGGCCCGCTTTTATCCTCGCGCAAACCGGCGGCGCCTTTGTCCGAAGCGGTAATCACCGCGAAACGGTAGGAAGGATAAATCTCCAGGGAGTCTCCCTCCTCGAGCCGGCCTCCCCGCAGCACTTCGGTAAAAATGCCTTCTCGGGGCATCACACAGTCTCCGGCCTGATAATAGATGGCACAGCGGTTATGGCATTCCTTACCGATTTGGGTAACCCGCAGATAGGCATCCTTCCCGGCCTTCAGGCGCGCGCCTATCGGCAGCGAGACCAGGTCAATCCCCAGGGTCGTGAGATTTTCGGCAAAATCCCCCGGATGGACATCCAAGCCTTTCTGCCGCATCTTCTCAATACTTTCCATTGCCAAAAGACTAACCTGACGATGGGCAAACCCGGCGTGGGCGTCGCCTTCCAGGCCAAGAGCCTGCAATAAAGTGGCGGAAGGGGCGTTGGTCTTACGCTCGCCTTTATTCTTGCTGGTGGAAATCTTCAAAATACTTGGCATATTGCGTCATTCCTCCTTTGTTATCTGATGAAGTGCCCGGATTTGCCGCCTTTCTTTTCCAGAAGGCGGATATTGCCGATCACCATGCGCTTATCCACGGCCTTGCACATATCGTAAACCGTCAACAGCGCGGCGGATACCCCCGTAAGGGCCTCCATTTCCACGCCGGTGGGGCCGTTGATTTTCACGGTAACGGTCACTTCCAGGCGGCAGGCGGCCTCATCCAGGTTAAAATCAACTGCTACGCCGCCTATCAGCAGCGGATGACACATCGGAATCAAACGGCTGGTTTCTTTCAAGCCCGTCACCGCGGCAATCTGAGCCACTGCCAGTACATCCCCCTTGGCCAGCTTCCCTTCTTTGATCAGTTTCAGCGTGGACCGCTCCATCGTAATTTCCCCGGCCGCCGTCGCTTCACGCGCCGTTGCCGCTTTGGCCGTTACATCCACCATATGAGCGCGGCCCTTCTGATCAAAATGCGTTAATTCAGACATTTTTTTCACCTCAACCGCCAATCGCCGACATGCCTCTGTGGCCCTTGTCCTGTCTTTCCTGGGCTAAGAGCTCCCGGCTCATTTCATGCTTCTTTCGTTTGAAATCCAGGGCTTTTTGCAGCAACGCCTTCACCGCATCCGGGTCATCGATGACCGGCCGTACAGACAACTCGTCCTGCCAGTAAAGACACGGCTTGATATGCCCTTCCGCGGTCAGGCGCAACCGGTTGCACTCGCTGCAGAAATGTTGGCTGATCGGACGAATCAATCCAATCGCACCCAGCGCCCCGGGCATGCTGTACATTTCCGCCGGCCCGCCCCCGTCCTGATTTTGATTCAATAATGTTAACGGGAAACCCATTTCCCGGGCTTTATCTAAAACGGCCTGCAAAGGCAAATATTTCCCCCGCCACTCATTGTCATGGGAGTCGATGGGCATGTACTCGATAAAACGCACCTTCAGCGGGAGATCCTGCGCCAGGCGGAGAAAAGAAGGAATCTCTTCATCATTAACGCCTTGCATCAGCACCACATTGATTTTAACAGGATGCAGCCCATGCTCCAGCGCGGCAAAAATACCGGCCTGGGCGTCTGCGAGATTTCCCAGGCGTGTGATTTCACGGTATACGTCCGGCTTCAGGGAATCCAGACTGATATTGACCCGGTTCAGACCTGCTTTTTTTAAGGTAGCGGCCATGGGGGGCAGCAAAATTCCATTGGTGGTCATGGAAATATCCCTGATTCCGGGAATTTCCGCTATTCCTCCGACTAGTCGCTCCAATCCTTTACGCGCCAAAGGTTCGCCGCCGGTAAGCCGGATTCTGGTAATCCCCAGCTCCGCCGCCGCCCGGACAACCTTAATAATCTCTTCATAATGCAGGATTTTACTGTGGTCCATCAGGGGAACGCCTTCCATCCCCATACAGTATGCGCAGCGCAAGTTGCAGCGGTCTGTAACCGATATTCTCAGATATTCATGTTTTCGCCCAAACTTGTCCACCAATCCGTTATTCATCCGGCAGGCCCCATTCATTCATTATGTATATTAATAATTATACGCTTATTTATATATTTTGTACATGTAGGGTCCTTATTTCAGCCAGCCATATCTTTTCAGCCAATGCAAGAGCGGCAATCCCAGTACATAACAGGCTAAGAGCTGACCCAGGGCCACATACAGCATGGTGGCCAACAGCGGCGCGCCGATGACAACTTTTAAAATCAGTCCCACCGCCACGGCGTTGACCAGGACCGGCGGCAGCGGCGCCAGGTATTTATTGGGCATTTTGCCGGTTAAGTATGCGGCGACCAAAGTGGCCAGGCTGCCGAACACAATATCAATAAATCCTAGTCCGCCAAAGATATTGGCAATCAAACAGCCGATAAACAAGCCGATGATACTCTCCGGCATAATAAAAGGCAGTATCGTCAGCGCTTCCGAGACCCTGACCTGTACGACCCCGTAGCTGATCGGCGCAAACAACAGGGTAATTGCGGCGTATAAGGCGGCAACAACGGCTGTGCGTGCTAAGATGAGCGCTATTCTTTCTGTTTTCATGAATTCACCCCGTTAAGTAATATAATCATATAATTATATCATTTTAATATTTATTAACCCATAAAAATAATTTAGGCTTATTCTCATAAAACAAAAGGAAATTTATGTATGTATCACGAATAGTATTCCACATATTGACTAAATAATGATGAGGGATCGTTATGTCTGGCCCGATTATTGAGCAGAACCTCGACGGCAAAAGCTTTCTGCGTTTAATGGTATTCGTTTCGTTTACACCCTTTTTTCTGTTGATTGACCCCGCCCTGCCCTTGCCAAACTATTATCTGGCCGCCTTTGCCCTGATCTATTTTGTCGGATTGTATCTCTCACCGCGACTGGAGAATGTTTTAAATAAGCGTCTGCCTTTAACCGACATCATTGATCTGGGGATAATTGCTCTCTTGATTCTCTTCAATGAAAAATATATGCTGGCCCTGTCCATGTTTTTTATTTTACCGATTATCCGGCTTTCCTTCCATGGCCGGCAGCTCAAACCGCTCCTGTTACTGCTGGGAATCAGCGTCTTCTATCTGGCCATAGGCCTCCTGAAACAAAGCGATTATTTGCTGCTGATGATTATTCAGGTTGTCTTATTTTTCATTCTCTTTTTTTATACCAGCAATCTGGTTAAGTTCTCCCTGCAGAATTATTATCAGCAAGCCTATCAGGATACGCTGACGAAAATCCATAACCGGCGCTATTTTAATCATATGCTCACCCAAATGGTGCGGGAAAAAATTCCCTTTTGCCTCGTCCTGTTGGATCTGGATAACTTCAAATCTTTAAACGATACCCAGGGGCATCAGCATGGCGATTACGTGCTGAAAGTCATTGCCCTGATCCAGAAGGACTGTACCCGTTCCTATGATATTGTGGCCCGTTTCGGCGGCGATGAGTTCGCGATTATCCTGCCCCGGCAGTCCAAAGAGGTCTGCCGCAATATTGCCGAAAGAATCCGCGCCAATGTTCTGGCGAATCCCAAACTGTTGTCTTACCCCGACATCACGATTTCCATAGGCATTGCCGCTTTTCCTGAGGACGCTTCCACCGAGGAAGGCATCTTGCAAAAAGCCGACGAGGCGTTGTACAAGGCGAAGGACAAGGGCAAGAATAACGTACATATCTATCAATCAATCTAACCGACAATGCAAACCAAAAAAAAGGGGCAGGTATCATTTATACCCGCCCCTTCTTCTATTATCTACTGAATTCGAATCGGTACGGTCAGACTTGCACGCGTTCCGAGGTTTTCCATCGTAATCGTGTAATTCCCCGGCGTTACCTGACTGCCGTTATTGTTGGTCTGATTCCAAATTTCATTGATATTCTGGGTGCCGCCTTCAAAGATCGTAATTACCCGGCTGCCCTGACCGAAACGGCGGTGCTCCGAATAGCGCCAGATAATACGGCCGGATGCGTTTCTCACCGTAATCTCAATAATCTGATTGGTGGGATAGCGCAAGGTTATCGGCTCGCTGGTGATATTGGTTTTACTTAAAGTCAGCCTGACGCTTTCTCCCCGGCGGTAAACCGCCCTATTGGCCTGCAGGACATGCCGGAGTCCCCTGACCACTTTGACATCCACCGGAATTCCCGGGGATGGACTCGGCGCGTCACAGCAATCATGCCCCAGCGCTTGCCAGGTGGCCCTATTCACCGCTCCGGTTACCGCAAGACCCTGAGCCCGCTGAAATTGCCGGACAGTGTTCTCTGTCCTGGTATCAAAACGCCCGTCAAGAGGACCGCTGTAATAACGCCTGGATTGCAATTCTCTTTGCAGGAGACGTACCGAAGGCCCCGTGCTGCCCCGGCGTAAAACGGGGCAAAAGCATTGTTCCGGGGACCCGGGAGACGGGGGGGGCGGGGAGGGGGGACGCGGGGGAGGGGTCGGACCGGGAGTTACCGAGCAGTTCACGCCCAGGGAACGCCAGGTCTGGACAGTCGATGTTCCGGTGATCGTTAAACTTTGCCTTCTCTGCCATGTCCTTACGGCTGCCTCCGTAGATTGGCCGAAGATGCCGTTAACCTGTCCGGAGAATACGCCTCTGCTGCGCAGCAGACTCTGCAGTCTTCGGACATCCGTGCCTGTATCGCCGCGTCTTAAAAGCGGGCAGTCCCCCCCCGGGGGTGGCGTCGGGGTTGGACCGGGCGCCGGCGTTACCGGGCAATTCACTCCCAGGGAACGCCAGGTCTGAATGGTGGATGTTCCGGTCACTGTTATATTCGACCTGACCTGCCACGTCCGTACAGCCGTCTCCGTCGCACTGCCAAAGATTCCGTCAATCCCGCCGGGATTCATCCCTCTGTTCGATAATAAGGTCTGCAGCCTTCTCACATCCGCTCCCCTATCACCGCGCCTTAAAAGCGGGCAGTCTCCTCCTGCCGCGGAAGAAGAGACCGGGGGCTCGGGTGCAGGCGCAGGCACAGGCACAGGGGAAATCGTTCCGGGAATGGTCAGAACCTGCCCTACGTAAATGACGCCGGTATCAGAAATATTATTGGCACGCGCGATCGCGGCTGCCGTTGTATTAAATCTTTGCGCAATTAAAAATAGCGTGTCACCCGTTTGCACAACATATTGCATCATACACATCTCCTTTTGCTTTCTTGCCATAATATGATATGTCTAAACAGGTGATTTTGCTTATTTTTAGTGTCCTTTACCAGGACAATTATTGTTGAATAATAAACAGAACAAAACCCGCGTACAGTACGCTAAAAACCGCCAGCACGGCCACGCCGAACGCGCCTCCCTTGTTTTTTTGCCGCCACAGCCACCAGGCATAAGTCAGCGTATAAAAAGCTATTCCCAGTACAATCAGCATCAAGAAACCGTCAATCCATAACGTACCCATCAGCGGACACGCTCCTGCCCCGGAATATTCTCATTCTCCGTTCTGGTCATCAACCCGGTCCGGCGGACAGCTAATTGGGTCCTTACCTGGATTTCAGCTTCAGGGTATTTTTCCGGCCAATTGTAATCCACCCAATCCTGCCAGGTCCAAAAATATTGTCTGGTATAGTCTCCGAAGCCCACAATATCGCTTTGCAGTTCTTCCTGGGTTTTTTTCAGCACTTTCGTTACTTCACGCGTGATGGTCTCCTCCAGATAGGTCTGCAGTTCTGCGGCGTCCTCGGCCAGCTCATAATTGACGCCGCTTTGGATGCTCATAATCTCCCCTTCCAGGACCAAGTCCGTCTGGATAACCGGCTTCTCCCCGGATAAATCAACTTTAATGGCGGGGTTCCGGCCTTTTTTTATTTTCATCACAATCATATATTCCTCCGGCTTTTCCGGGTCGGCAAAAGTAAAAATGCTGCTGTTCAACTTCCCGGTTACCATATGATAATAACGGGTTTCCGAGCCGTTCAGGAAGCCCGCCAGTTTATCCCCGCGAAAGGCCGCCAGCCCAATGATATCTATTTTATTTCCTCCTTGATGGGGCACCTCTCCGGCCAAATAAGATTCCTCATACAGCGCTTTTTCGGCATTACTTCTTTCCTCCTGGGCCGTGCTGTCTTTTTCTTCTTTGTTCACGGCGAGAATCGCTATCGCCGCTTCCCGCCCCGGCGATTTGATGCTCTGCGTTATTTCGCTCAAGGTGGAATTTACGGAAAAACCATCCAGCGCTATATTCTTTAAAATTAATTCAAATTGCCTCGAAACATATTTTTCTAATATAGGCTTATTGTTTTTTAAAAAATCATAGGCCGATCCCCGGGCAATCGCGATGAAAGTATTACGCCGGATTTCCCGGGAGCGGATTAAAGGATTCAGATATTTTTCCAGGCCTTCTTTGGCCAGTTCTTCGGAAATAATGATAATTCTGTTATGGATCAGCGTCAGTTCCCGGGTGGTAAAAGTATTTCCCAACTGCAACGCGCCGAAAATTGAGGCGGACTCAATAGCGATTACCGTGGTGGCCTCACCGTCGCCCTCACCCCCCAGGTCCTGGGGAATAGCCTCCTGGAAGGAAACCTGGACAATCCCTTCCCGGCCTTTGTCCAGTCCCATCGAAAGCACAAAAGACAATTCATCCGGTTCGCGGGAACCCCAACATCCTGTGAAAAATATCAGCGAAAAGCTCAAGATGATTGCCAAGAGAAGATTTTTAACCACCTTTTTCCTCCTTTTTACGCAGCACAGCGATCAGCGTAAGGACCGCAGGGAGAAGAAGCGTAATGACCCAACTGTATAAGAGTCTGTCTTTTTCAATCGCGATAGCCGTAACCAGATTATCCGGCGTCAGGGCCAGACTGTAAAAAATTATGATTAAAGCCGGCAGGAGAGGACGGTAATAGGGCAGCCTGAAAATGTCCTTGCTCGCCAGCGCTACCACCAACAGTCCCAGGGATAGCCGCAAAAATGCGGTATAGGTCCAAAACAGAATAAACACCGACTCCAGCCGCTGGTAATAGCGGCCCCAAAAAATACTGCGGGAAAGCTGGTAAAAGGGGGCTAAGTGCTCTAATGCGGCCGGCACGGGCAGTACCATCAAATAAACCAGCGTAATTGCCAGAAAACCGAATCCCACCAGCGTAATGCTGAAAATGCCGATATTGCGCAGCATCTTCTTGTCAAAGGAAAAATAGGGCGCCAAAATGCCTAAAACCATCACTTCCCCAAAAGCGGAACAATTCAGGAATCCGTTAATCATGACATCCAGCGGACCCGGGCCCAATAACGGCAAAAGATTCTTAGTCTCCCAAAAGGGATAAAGCGAAAAAAGCACCGCCAGCACACCCGCTGTAACAAAGGGTAAAGAAATATATGCGTTGCGGCTAAGGGCTTCCAGGCCCAGATAAGCCGCCAAAAGCATGATTACGCCGAATAATAGGACTAAAGAACTAATGGGCGCTTCCGGCAGCGCCGTGATGATGATCGAATCGCTGAAGAGTCTAAGCAGATTGCTGCTCGAAGCGATCAGATAAAATAACACTGTCAAATTTACAATCAAGCCTAAGACCGGCCCCAGTACAATCATGCTGATACTGAGGATGGATTTGCCGGGGAAGCGGCTCAACAGCGACACGACCACCAGCCAAAAAAGCATACTGACCCCCGCCCCTATAATCACAACCAGCCAGGCCGCGTTGAGACCCATTTCCACCAGAAAGCGCGGATATCCCAGAAAGACTTTGGCCCCTATATACACCATGGCGATGGCCACCGCTTCGGAATATCCCAATTTGAGTATCCTGTCTTGTCTATTGATTGCGACCACCTCCATTTGGCTCCTGGGCCTTTTTCTTTACCCAGCCCCGGCTGATCTGGGGCTGCCGTCTGCGTTCCTGCGTATCCAGAAAATCAGGACGTTCTTCCATAGACCAGACGGGTCCGCGCATCACAATATCCGGCCCGCTGCGGGTACGGGGGCCGATGGGCACCATAAAGGGGACGCCGAAAGACTTCATTGCCGTAATGCCGCTTAAGAGGACAAATAACCCTGCCGTAATCCCCGGAAAACCAAAAGCCGCGGCCAGAGCTGTAAAAACGAAGCGCACGCCCCGAAAAGCAAAGGACATGGAATAATTAGGAATGGCAAAAGAGGCCAGTCCGGTCAAGGCCACGACAATAATCAGGATAGGACTGACAATCCCGGCCTGAACCGCGGCTTGCCCGAGAATCAGCGCACCCACGATACCCAGGGTGTTGCCGATCACACCGGGAACGCGTACGCCGGCTTCCCGGATCATTTCAAAGGCAAATTCCATAAAGAATACTTCAACAATTGTCGGAAAGGGCACCGTTTCCCGTCCGGCGGCAATCGCCAGAATTAAATCGGTGGGAATCATCTCCTGATGAAAGATGGCGATACTGACATAAAAAGCCGGGGTGATCAAAGAGATAAAAACAGCAATAACCCGCATCAGCCGCACCAAATTGCCGTACGGCAAACGCAGGTAATAATCTTCGGGGCTGTGCAGTAGACTGAAGAGGTCGGCGGGTACAATCAGTACATTGGGGTTACCGTCCAGCAAAATGGCTACCTTGCCGTCCATGATGAAAGAAGCGGTACGGTCCGGCCTCTCGGTTGCCAGCACCTGGGGCAGCGGCATCAGAGGATGATCCTCGATGAACTGTTCCAGAATGCCCGTTTCCCCCACATAGTCCGTACTGATGGAAGAAATCCGCCGCTTTACTTCCGCGACCAGCTTGGGATTGGCCACGTTTTCCAGATACATCAGCGCGACATCCGTTTGGTTGCGCGTACCGATTTTTATAAATTCCGTAATCAGATCGGTATTGCGAATCGCTTTGCGTAAGAGGCCGGTATTGCTGCGCAGTGTTTCATTAAAGGCCTCGTGCGGTCCCCGGATAACCTGCTCGGTTTCCGGCTTGCCAATGGAGCGGTGGTCCCAGCCCTTGGTTTCCACAACCAGGGCAGCCGGGGCGCTGTCAATGAATAGGACCGTGCAGCCATAGTTTACCAGGGGAATAATGTCTTTATACTTTTCATGCAGATCAACCTGGTTCCCGTAGATGACACTGTCTTTCAGATATTCCGCCAGATTCACGCTGCCGCTTTGCATCTCCGGTTTGCACACGGACATGAGCGGTCGTAAGATATTCTCATTGATCGTTCCACGGTCGGAGATTCCTTCAATATATGCCGCAAAAGCTTTGACCGGCCTGTCCAGCTGGATGACAAATTCCCGCAGGATGATATCTTTGTTTTTGGGAAGCGAATAAATCTGTTTAATCCGCTCTTTATTCACTTCCAATTCCGGAGAAACCAGCATATCCGTATAAGGCCGGTCCGGCCTGTTCTTACCATTCTGTCCGTCTTGGCCTTCCGGGTCCGCTTCCCCAGGATCGTCTGTGGCGGCGCCTCCTTTCGCTGGAGAAGACGCACGCGCGATAGGCAACGGCTTTTTTTTCAGCCGCTTCTTTTTCTTGCCCTTCTCTTCTTCCCGGCGCTGGGGGACTATGCTCCTTATGCCGACAGCGCCATGCAGGATGAAGTCTTCTTTGGGCGGCGGCTCTTTAAATATGAACAAGCGGGTAATAAATTGTTTCAGCTGATTGACCGTCATGCTGCCTCCGGCTTCTTTACAGTTTTTTTCTATTCTTTGCCATAGGGGCGTAAAATATGCTTGTTATCTTGCCGTTCCCCCGTCAGCTCTTTTTTAGGGTAAGAAGACCGTTTGGCCCCCGTTTTTACTGCTGCATAGAGAGTGACGACTCCTCCGCTTAAAGGAGTACACTCGACCTCGCTGAAACCGGCATTTTGTAGAAGCCCTGTCAGCGTTTCCCGGGCCGGAAAGCCGCGCAGCGATTGGGAAAGCCAGGTATATCCGGGGCGGCCGAAGAGATTGCCCAAGGCGGGGATACAGCCATGAAAGTAGAGCTTAAACCCGGCCCGCAGGAAAAAATTGACCGGTTCGGAAATATCCAGGCAAACCACGCGGCCATTTGCGGCACAGACCCGCGCCATCTCTTGGAGGGCTGCAGCCAAGTCACTCAAATTACGCAGCGCCAGAACCGTGGTCACGCAATCGAACATACCGGTGGGAAAGGGCAGATTCTGGGCATCCCCTTCCATAAAAGAGGGACAAGGGACCTGTCCCTCTGTCCCACTAGACGGGGGAACAAGCCCCGCTTTTTGCCGCGCTGTCTCCAGCATTTCCGGACAATTGTCCAATCCAATGACTTGTCCCTCCAGGCCTGCGGCCCGGGCCAGCAAATAGGCCATTTCCCCGGTACCCGTACAGACGTCCAGGATCCGGCTTCCCGGCTTAATATTGCATTTTTGCAAAACACAATAACGCCATCTTCCAACCAGGCCAAAGCTCATCAAAGCATTGACCCGGTCATAGAAAGGCGCTATTTCCGTAAAGATTTGTTTGATAAATTCCCGTTTTTCCATGGATATAATTTGCGTAATTTACCGGTTAATTTATTCTTCTTCCAACAGCTTTTTGAGACCGTCCCCGTCAAGCCGCCAGCGGCCTGCCGCCACATCCTGAAGCAGAAGGATTTCTCCGCTTTTCTTTATGCTTTTCTTATTCGGATAAGTCAAGGATAATTCAAGCTCGTAAATCCGCAGCCCCTCTTCCGTATTTTTATCTTTTTGCAGGGATATCTTCCGTATATCCATCTCCGGCAAGGATTCCAGCACATCCGCAGCCAACAGCCACAAATCCGCCTCCGCATAAGTCAGGCCTTGGGAAGCCAAGGCTCCGTCATGCTGGTTGAAGGCCGTCAGAACAAGTTCAACCGTCTTTTCCGGGGTCGCTCCGATAAAGGGCTTTTCCGGCGAACCGGCCGCTTTCCAGACCATCATCTGGTGGGCTGTATCGACTTTGCTGCTGGCATGGACCCGGCTGTCCAGAAAATGAATACAAAAATGCCCCGGAAAATCATTTCCTTCTATTTTTCCATCCCCATGCGGCATTCCATGAATGGAGCCGGCAATCCGCCTCAGACCGATCTCCATCACTACGGCTCTTCTCCGCCAGCTCCAGTTGCCGTAAAGCTCCTTGAGTATCTGGGTGTCGGCTTTCGATACGGGCTGGATATCGGCATGATAGCTGCCGCCCCGTCTTTGCACTTCGAAGCGCTTACCGGTCCTGACGTCAATCAGATACGCCGCGGCGAATTTGGGAAAAAGCCGGTTGACTTCCTTCCATTCCAGCGCTTCTCCCACAAATTCATCTGTCCCCCAGGCGGCGATAGCAGGATGGTCCGGGAACAGTGTCCCTTCCTTAGATGTACGCTGAGGCATCAACAAGGCCAGCAGGACAAGCACAGCAAGCAATACCAAAGCAGCCGGGACAAAGAATCGGTTTGTCAAGGCCATCATCACCCTACTTCATTATTTCATTACAATTTCTATGAAAAAACCTCCTGAAATATTCAGGAGGCCAAGCTTCTGCAGCAATATATGTATGAGACCCAATACATCCGGTCATAGCCTTATTGCGTGATACACACTCCATACTCACTGGGATTCAGTGAATACCAGAAGATAATCCGGCCATCGGCCAACACGCCCAAGAGGTAGACTTGCGCCGCTTTCACCGAGATCACTTGCTCTTCCACCTGGAAGGTTTGCAGATTGACCCGGTTCAAATAGGCCATGTTATTGTCATTGTTCATGTTATCATGCTCTGTCGTAATATAGGAGGCGTAGTTCTTCCCCACGAAACTTTGTTCGATAAACCGGATATAGCCTGTATCTCCGGGCTCATTGACGGCCAATTCCTGCACCTCTCCCGTCCGGAAATCCAGATAAAGGCTTTTGTAAGTTCCTTCCCTTTGATAAGCGTTTACTTCCAGGAGGCCGTTATCGTAGCGGATAGCGCCGGTGGAAGAGCCTTCCGAACTGATGTCGTATTTTCTGACCTCACCCGTGTTCAAATCGCACAGCGTATAGCCCATCGTCCCTTCATAGGCCGTCATGGTGGTGATGACCTTCTGCTCATCTGCTACAAAGCGGGGCGAGCGGTGGTAGGACGCTTTCATCAAGTCGCTTTTTACCGGCACGGATTCCGCCAGCAGTTTTTCGCTGCCGTCGGCCAGATCCAGGAGCTTCAGGCCGATCTCATCGGCGTAGGCGATTTTCTGCAGGTCGGCGGAGACGTCATAGCCGCCGAAGTAAATATCCGGAATCCCGTTTATGTCATATTTCTCTTCTCTGGCTATCCGGGCTGCCAGCGCCGTGGGCAGAAGGATTTCCCGGGTAGCGGACAACTCCGGGTCTGTAACAATGAAGCGGTCGTTCAGATACACCAGCACCTTATCGTCCAGCAGACGGACATCAGAAATGTAGATTTTCCCGGGCAGAGACAATCTTTTCTCCACTGCCATTTTATCAGGATTGACCAGGAGGAGCGCTCCGTCAGACCCCTCATTATAGGAAGTCTGGGTGAAAAGGACCTTCCCCCCGAATTCTCCCAGCAGCCGCAGCTCCTGCAGCTTCCATATTTCCTGCGGGTCTGCATTAAAGCCGGCAATCATATCAAAGCGCTGATAATCCCCGCTCAGTTTGGCCAGGTTATTGTTGATATACTCCCATTTACCTGTGAGAAAATAGAGGCTGCCGTCTTCCCGCTCCTGCAAGGTATAGGTGCGGGTATATTCCGCCCGGTCTTTGTGCTGGTAATCAAAGTGAGTCAGCACTGCCGTAACGGTTCCGTCCGCGTTCTTGACCACGCTGGTCAACTTTATCGACCAATCCCGGCCGGAGTTATAATAAGGGATAAATTTATTTTCCTCGCCCAGATTAAATAAAAAGGCCTGCCTTTCCGGATCATACTGCCCACTGTTTTTATTGATTTGCGAAACATCCAGGCTATCCAGATTAAAATAGCGTTTAATATAATCCAAAGCCGTTTCCAGCGGGAAAATCCGGGAGAATCTGCCCTCTTCCTGCTCCAGGGTATTCCGGCCATGTTCCGTATCATATTTGTGCCAGGCGAACTGGGCGATGTTCATGGGTTCGATTTCCGCGGCGGAATTGAATTGCCGGGTATTGCCCACATTGGCAATGGTATGATAAAAATATTCCTCCCAGAGCTTTTGTAATATGGCGTTATCGGTAATCTCCCCTACCGGCAGCAGCACAGCGCTCTCCGGCGGGTCTTCAGGCTCCTCCATAACGGCGCCGGGGTCCGGTTCCGCCGGCGGAGCATTGACCTTTGTCTTTTGGCATCCGCCTAACAGGCACAGCAGTACAGCTAAAAAAAGTATCAGTATTTTTTTCACGCCAACAACCTCCACCAAATATATATTTTTTCCCAGGAACCAATCCTTTTGGCCTCTCGTCTATAACTCAGGACACCATATTCCTAGAAGGGATGGATTAAAATGAAAAGGTTCCTTTTAATTTTACTGGTCTTATTCTTAGTGGTTTCTCTCTTTGGCTGCAACGCCGCTCCGGCGCCGGAGCCCCCTCCACAAGACGAAACCGGCGCCGCAGAAGAAATAACCGGATTGGTCGAGAATTTTGGCAGCAGATTGCAGAAAGTTTCGCTGCTGGCGCCTGAGGATACCGTCAAGAAAAGTTTAGAAGAACAATACGGCAGTCTGGTCGCCCCCGGCCTCCTGAAAAAGTGGCAGGAAGATCCTGAAGAGGCTCCGGGCAGAGTGGCTTCCAGTCCCTGGCCGGAACGCATTGAGGTCCTGAGCATAGAAAAATTGACTGATTCCGCTTATGAAGTCAAGGGAGAAATTATTGAAGTAACCAGTGTGGAAATGGAAAAAGGCGGTGCGGCCGCGAAACGTCCGCTTACGCTTATCGTGGAAAAAAGTGAAAGTAATTGGTTGATTGTCTCTGCTGAACTTGGCTCCTACAGTCTAAACGAGGCGGCGGCTTATGAGAATACGCAGTATGGATTCCGTTTTGCTTTGCCGGAAAGCTGGCAGGGCTACACCATCGTAACCGAAAAGTGGGAAGGACTGGGCATCGGTAGTGATCAAGCTGTTGAAAATGGCCCGCTCCTTTCCCTCAGACATCCGGACTGGACGGAACCAAGCCCGCGCCAGGATATTCCTATCCTGATTTTTACCACGGCGCAATGGGCCTCTTTAGAGCAGGAAAAATTCCATATCGGCGCCGCGCCCATCGGTCCCAGCGAACTGGATCGCAACTCAGAATATGTTTTTGCCCTGCCCGCCCGTTATAATTACGCCTTCCCCGCGGGATTCGAAGAAGTGGAAGAAATCCTGCAGAGCAATCCTTTACAGGCTGACGATACCCTGCTAAAATAGCTTACATCGGCAGTTCGATCCGGAAGATCGTTCCCTTGTTGATCTCACTCCAGACATTGATCTTGCCCTGATGATTCTCGACGATCAGCTTGGCGATGGCCAATCCTAAGCCGGTGCCGCCGCTTTCTTTCGTACGGGATTGGTCGGTCCGGTAAAAACGGGTGAAAATATGCGGCAAATCCTCTTTGGCGATGCCGATCCCGCTGTCCTCAATACTGAGGACAGCTTTTTTGTTTTTTTGATAACAGTTCAGAATAATTGAACCCCCGGGCGGGGTATATTTGATGCTGTTGTCAATCAGGATGCGGACCGCTTCTTTTAAAAGCTTGCGGTCGGCCCGGATCAGGAATTCTTCATTTTTTGCGCTGGTAAATTGGTGATCGGTATCGATCAGGCTGGTTTCATAAAGGATTTCCGTGATGATCTCGCTTGGCCGGAATTCCTCCGGACTGATTTTCAGGGCGCCGCTGTCCTCCCGGGCCAAGAAAAGCAGATTTTCGATCAGGCGGTTCATATTTTCCGCTTCCCCCTTTAGGGCCGCCACGGATTCCTCCAGCACTTTGCGGTCGTCTTTGCCCCAGCGCGCCAGCAGGTTAGCATACCCTTGGATGACGGAGATCGGCGTCCGTAATTCGTGCGAAGCGTCAGAGACAAAGCGGTTTTGCTGGTCCACCGATTTTTGGATTCTGTCCAGCATATGGTTAAAGGTTTGAGCCAGGTCTTTTAATTCCGTTTTGGCGCCGCGTACATCCAGCCGCCGGTCGAGCTGGTTGAAGCTTATCTCCTGCACGGTTTTGGTCATAGTCTTGATGGGCGCCAAAAGCTTCCGGCTGGCCCGGGACCCCACCAGCAGGATCGCTAGTACGCCGACTATATTAAAAATAATTAAGATGGATTGCAACAAATAGACACTGTCTTTCGGCGGATAGTATTCCAGAAAATATTGAAAACTTGTGATGATCCCTGCACTCATCAAAAAGGAGACGACCAAAAAAATCAGCAGATAGCTCATGGTCAGTCGGAAGGTCAGCGAAAAACGCAGCCTGTCCTGCACCCAGCGGCCGATGAAGTCCAGCAGCTGCCAGACCATTTTCAGCATTAGAAAGATGAACCTGAATGCCAGAAAAACAGCCTGGAAAAAGACAAAAATTATTTTGCCGATCCCTTTCATGATCCACAAGACGCATCAGGCCTCATTTCTCATTTGATAGCCCACACCGCGCACGGTATGGATAAATTTCCGGTTATACTTCTCATCCAGCTTGCTGCGCAGGTAACGGATGAACACATCCACCACATTGGTGTCGCCGGCGTAATCATAACCCCAGACCTGCATTAAAATTTGCTCTCTGGTTACCACCAGGTCTTTATTTTGCATCAGGTATTTTAGGAGGTCAAATTCCGTCTTGGTCAGCTCCAGCGTATCGCCGGCGTAAGTTACATGATGCCTGTCGCTATCGAGGCAAAGGGCGCCGACTTCCAAAATACCGGTGTTTTCCCGGCTACAGGGTTTTTGTTTGCAGACCTTGCGGATACGGGCCAAAAGTTCCTCAATGGCGAAGGGTTTGACAATGTAATCATCGGCGCCGCTATCCAGCCCTGTGACCCGGTCCATGACGTCGCCTTTGGCCGTAAGCATGATCACAGGAACTTCTGAAGACTGCCGAAGGCGGCGCAGAACTTCCATTCCGTTGAGCGAAGGCAGCATGACGTCGAGCAGGATCAGGTCAAACGCCCCGGATTGGGCTTTCTCCAGTCCGCTCCTGCCGTCACGGACCAGTTCCGTGGCGTAGCCTTCGTGCTCCAATTCCAACTGCACGAAGCGGGCGATCTTTATTTCATCTTCGACGACCAGTATCCTTGTCTTCACCATACGCCGGCCTCCTCGGTTTCTTAGTCCTAAACCTATTGTATATGAAAATCCCGCCGGCCGCACTAGGGCGAACAGCGGGAATGTTGAGACCGGTCTAATGAATCTTTATGCTTTCTTGAATTCTTCCGCGACTTTATCGGCTGCCCCGCTGACCTTATCGGCAAGTTTATCGATACTCCGGTTGATGTTGTACTCTTCCCCGGTAATTTTGGTGAATCTGATCTTGCAGTTGGTCAGTACTGCCAGAATCAACAGCGCAATAACCAGCGGCATGACGAAGATGGTGAGCAATAGCACCAGCGGCAGGCCGCAATTGAGCAAGGTGCTGCCGTCTTTAGTTATAACCAGCCGGATGGCGTTCCCCTTGTGATAAAGCCGCTTGGCCTTGCTCCAGAAGGAAGAGGTTTGCTCCTCCTTTTCCGGCCTGATCTTATTGTCTGTCTCCAGTCCGGCCAGAGCTTCCACGATATCGCCCCCGTTTTTCTCCAGGGCTTCTTTGGCCTCTTTATAACCCACATTGGCCCGTTTCCTTAAAAGATCAATCTTCTCCAGATTTTCCATTCAACAGTTACCTCCTATTTTTACTCGATCACGCTCTTTCGTTTGATCCCAATAAGAGGATACCTGTTTATCTTTAGAACCAGATTAGGCCTGGATTAAAATTTGATTAAAAAATTAAGCAATTCTCCCACCTCGCAGATTATCGTTTCTGCTGCCGCCTTCTTTACTGATTTGATATATTATATTTTTTTAACGTATAAATAACGGTAATTACTCCTGAAAAAATGATACTTATATAACCAGTCATAATAATTTGCTGAGTTCCTCTTCGTTTTGTCCGATCGTGTTAAAAATGGCGTCGCTTAAATCAGCTTCATAGTCCAAGAGGGTTTTAGGGGAAGTTCTGCTGTCGTTTAACGCCTGATTAAATCTATGGACAATTTCTTTCAGATTATGGTTGACCTGGTTTAAGACAAGCAGTTCTTCTTCAGTATAAGCGTTATCATTCCTATAAAAGTATTTTATAGTGATTTGATATACTTGGTCACCCAAAGTAAGGATAGCCGGAGCCAATTTCTTATAGCTTCTATCCGATAGGAGCATTGTGCTCTTCAAGACTTCACTTTTAGCGATCAGCCAGGCATAATCCTCGGTGCTGTCCGGATTATCAAATATTTTATCAATTCTGACGGTCAGGCTTTCCAAGGTCTCAACAAACGCAACGATTTGGTTTCCCGCTACGACTTTTTCATAATTCTGGGCAATATACAATTTATTCACTAACTGGGCATTTACCAATAGGCTGAGAACCAGAAAAACAACCAGGTATTTCTTCGGTACTTTTTCCATTACCCCTCTTTTCCTCCCGCTTTTTGTTTTGGTTCTCCGCAGGCGGCGACCGTCAGCGCCTCTAGCCCGGCGCACCGTCTTTTTCTTCCTGACATTCTCTTCACTCCTCTATCTAAAGCCTTGCTGCCGCAAAAAAGAGCTGAATCAATCCGCTATGCTGTCCTACTTCTGAAAATCAATAACAAAAACCCTATCGTTGCTTGACTGGGCGATTATTCTTTCCCCGGTATCATCCCATTTAATATAGTTGATGTCTTTTAAATCCGGCGATATTTCCGTCTTCTCTTTTGTTTCCAGATTATACAGGATGGGCTTACCCTGATCGGTCAGCGCCACAAGGTCCAGTGTCGGGTGGGGCGCATAGTTCCGCCAGGTTTTCTCAACGGCAATTTCCGCTAACTCTTTCGTATTTAAATGATAGGTAAATACTTTAGGATAGGCGAAAGTCACCTGGAAGGCCAATACTTTTTCATCACGATTATAAAAAACTGCACGATCAGGTATAAATCCTTTCGGTTTGAATTCAATATTGCCGGTCCCTTCTGCATTTACGACGCCGAATCCGTCCGATTCCTCGTAGGTAAACAAGGTATAACTCAAGCGCTTATCGTTATTTGACCATTGCGGGGAACCCGGACCGCCATGTTGTTCGCCGTCGGGGCCCTTATTTGTTTGCCCCTTTACCAGCAGAATTTGTTCTGTAGCACCGATACCGGTATCCGCTATATCTGCTGCATAAAGATTATGATTTTTCCCGTACGCAATCTTTGCGCCGTCATTTGATATAGCATAATGATATCCATCAGGAGGCAGGCTAATTTCTTTTTTTACCTGAAGAGTTTCCCTGTCAATATAGAGGATTGTATCCTGGGTTTGAAATGCAAGATTCCCTCTGGCAGGCACTCTAAAAATGGAGTGCCAGTTATCGGCATAGCCTTTTCCCCTGAATATTTCCTTGGACTCTCCGGAATGGATGTTAACAGCGTATAAAACAAGATAGGCCTGGTAGCTTTCAGCGTCTTTATCCCGATAACCCAGGGAAACAATCACATTATCTTTGTATAGGTCAGCAAACCCTACCCCGTAGCCTTCCGGCAAAATGGCCTGCAACGCCACAACGTTCTCACCGGCATTCTCAATCAGGAAACTCTCTTGCTGGATATCAATTGTGGGATCATCTTTATCCCAGATGCGTTCACCTTTTTGATTGAGGCCATATAACTTATACTCCTCTTTATTATCGGGCGGGCGGTAATAGCAGGTAAAGCGCCGGCCGTCCAAGTCAACAATCTTTAAGGTTACTTCTTTACCTGCCGCATACTCATACGCCAGGCTAGTAATCCTAGGGTCCATTATTTCCATCAGATGATACTGTAGATTGCCGCCAAGGGCCCGAACCTTATCCCTCGTCTGTTCAGTCTGACCTATGGATTGCCACTTCCAGCTTCCTTGCTCCAAGGCAGAACGATGGGATTCGAATATGCGCGTTCCGTCGGCAAACTGACTTTCAAATACGTCAATTTTCTCCTGGCCGCCAGGTGTGATAAAACGCAAAACAGCTCTGTGATCAGCAGGCTTGGTAATAGAAAAGTCCATAGCTGTAAACCCATCTTCTGCGATAGGATTTTGCTGCATACAGCCCACTCCCGGCAGAATGAGCCAGATAAGAAGAATCCCTGCCATTCTTTTTAGCACTTAAAATCCTCCTTTATGAAGAACGAATGAAACGGAGGCTTATAAGTTGATTTCTTTACGGGAGGTCTTCCCTCCAATATACTGCACTTCAACTACCAGGCGGGAAATTTTTTGCGTTCCGGCCTCATATCTTGCGAAATACTGAGGATTTTGCTGTTCTTCCAGCAGCTTTTCGGCGATAATGTTGTCGCCGTTATAAAACTTCACCCGGATAGACGCGTATTTATTGTCTTCTCGCCCAGAGCCGACTTTAAAAATTGAAATATCGTATTGATTATCCTTTATCCTCACATGCCCTTCAATAGGCTCATATTTGGCGCGGGCTAAATAACCCACATCCATTGAACTTATTTCGCTGCTTTTAAGACCGTCTGGAGTCTTCAGGCTAACATAATAACTTAACGCTTGATCTGTCTCCGCCCGCATCGCGGCGGATTCCACCCGGACTGCGGATTCTGATTTTGCAGTTGTAAGACCCACGGTCTTGCTCACCGAAAGCGACCAGTATGGCTCTATATTAATAGTAAGCGGCAAGCTTACCTCAAACAGCCCGGCCCCTTTACTTTCCGCAGGCACTTCCTGAAATTCTTCCCCTGCTGTCAGGCGGTAATGGAAAAATACTTGCGAGCCTTCCCGCCAATCTTTAATCTGCCAATTCAGGACGGCTGTGCCCTGCTCATTTTCAAATTTCGTTTTTTGCTCGTTGACCTGGATGGGTGTAATCCAACTTTGTTCTCTGGTAAATTGGTTTAAAGTATTCTGAACATTGCCGGATATAGAATTAACCTGTACCTGAAGATTACGGTAATCGTTGCTCAGGTTCTGTATCCGGTCATTCAAATTATCAATTTTATTTAAAAGAAGAAGATTAATGAACAGGACCGCGATGATTACCACAACGAAAGGTTTATTCGCTGACAATTCGATTTCCTCCTAAATTTCACGTTTTATCTGACAATCACAACTGATCATCGGTTACCCTGCCGTCTCCCGTGACGGGAATTACCTCACCCAAGTATTGGGGGCGGGGTTTTACTATTTTGGCTGTAATAAAATCCTTGTTTCTGGCGGCTATTTCTCTGAGTTCGCTTTTTAACATGACATTATGGTAAATGTGTTTGTCCGAAGCCACGCCATAAGCCTCCAGCCCCAATTCCCGGGCAATAAAGAGCGCCCGCAGGAGATGATAGCGCTGGGTCACGATGATGACCTTTTTCACCTGAAAGATATCCCGGGCACGATATAGACTCTCGTAAGTACTAAAGCCGGCATGATCCATAAAAATATCTTCTGCAGGAACATCCCGTTCTTTCAGAAAGCTTTTCATGGCATTCACTTCGTCGTATTCTTTTTGGCCATGATCGCCGCTGACGATAATCTTCGGGGCCTTTCCCTTTTCATATAATTCTAAACCCGTGATTAATCTGTCATTGAGCATCAGGGAAACATTCCCTCCCGGATAGACCCGGGCTCCCAGGATAAGTACAGCCTCCGCTTCGGGGATAGTATCAGGTTCACTGATGTACGGCAGGCCGGCCTGCTGTACATAGTTGTTGATAAACAGCGCTACCCCCGCGATAATAACAAAGATACAACTTAGAAAAAGCATCTTGCCTTTTAAGCTTTTTTTATTGCCGCTTCTCTTGCGCATTTATTTTCTCCTCAAGATTTATTGCTTTGGACATTGGAGCTATTCCTTGGAGATAATAACCAAATAAAAGGCCACGATCTTGCAGATATAAAAGACGAGCCCTGCGGATATGGGAAAAATGAGTACAGCGCCGGGCCAGGAAAAGGCTTGAAAACCGGCCGGCAGGCTAATCAGCAGAAATCCGGGCAGGGTTATCATGAATAAAAATTTCCGTAAAGCCAGATATTTTTCTTCTGTCTTCCAAGAAAATAGTTTTATAAATTCTGAGTTCATACTTTCTTGCCAGCACAGGCCGGTAAAATTGACCAGGAAAAAGGCCAAGGCCGGCCAAACCAGCCATTTGATACTGCCTTGGAGCGTCATCATGATCAGAGCGCAAAGAAATATTAATAGAAAGTACTGCCCTAAACGCCGGTAATTGCGCAGCATTGCTTTGATTCCCGCTTCAAGCAATCCGTTCACGGCGTTGCGTTTTCTAAAAATAATATCCGAACGGTGAAAAAGCCAGGGACGGGTTCTTTGTTTCCTGGGTTTTCTTATATTTGCTCCGGAAAAGCTTAATAACAAGTTCGCATGTTTGAATTTTTCTTCCCGTTCCCGTGCCATATCAACAGAAAAATCACCTTGATAGTTTAGCCTTTTTGTGCTTAAGGCCGACACGGCAACAACCAATATCAGGATAAGGAGCAAGGATATAACCGGATGATGAAGGGCTGGGGGGATCAAGGCAAGGAATACTATACTTCCCAAGACCAGCAGCCCTTTTACAACTATGAATCGCCTCCAGCCGTAAAAATGCAGGGATACTATCTGCCTGGACAATCCTAACAATACTTTCGTCAGGAAGGTTATAACAAAAAGAAGAATCATCTGCATTGGGGAAAACTGATAATACCCCAAGATGAAGGGAGCCAGCACAAAAAAGAACAGCGCAGTGAAAATTAAATATAAGAAAAAGGAATAAAAAAGACCGTATCGCACCAGTGTTTTCCGCCACTGCTTTTGCTTTAATAAAAAAAGTTGGTCTGCTTCCTCGAGAAAAATCCTGATCGTTCCCGACCAGGTGAACAGAAAGCAGGCGGCAAAAAGCAAGTTTGCCGATAGTGTATTCAGCCAAAAGGGAGGGTTTTCCCACCAGGACAAATATTGGCTGATTCCCAACACAAGCGCCGGCAGCACAATATATAGAACTACCGTCCAGTCAATCGTCGTCCTCCATACGCCATATGTATACTTCCATTCGGTCGAGAGCCTTTTTACAAATAATTGGCCGGGCGTTCTCATGGCTGTTGCTCTAAAATATAATTAAAGCAATCAAAAAGAGAAGCCTGGGGTAGTTTGCACCTTGACCGGATCTCTTCTAGGTTTCCCTGGGCTATGAGCTGTCCGTCCGCTATTAAAATAATAGAATCACACATTCTTTCCGCCATATCCAACTGGTGGGTGGAGATAAGGATGCCGGCCCCCCTTTTTTTCTCTTCATTTAAAAATCGCATGAAGTCCAGCGTGGCCCGGGGATCCAAGCCAACGAACGGCTCATCTATCATGTAAAGGTCGGGCTCAATTAATAGTCCGGTAATGATCATTACTTTCTGCTGCATACCTTTGGAAAAGGTGGTAGGAAAGTGATGCTTTGCTCCCTGTAAACAAAAGATCTGGAGTAAGTTCTCTGCTTTTTCCTGAAAAACGTTTCTTTCAATTTCATAAACAGAGGCGGCCAGCTCCAGATGCTCCCATAAGGTTAATTCCTCATAAAGAACCGGCTGCTCGGGTATATAAATATACCTGCTATTAGGCGCTGAAAACTGAATTTTTCCGTCCACTTCAGGCAAGAGACCGACTATCGCCTTAAAAGTTGTACTTTTACCGGCGCCATTTGGCCCGATTAAACCGGTCAGCTCCCCTTTTTTAAGGGAAAAACAGATATGATGGATCGCTTCCCTTTTTCCTGTATAACCGGCCCGGTCAATTTTTACTTCCAGTAAATTCATTTGCTATCACGCCTTTATTATCCTTATCGGCGAATATCTTCCCCAGATACAGCTATCCTCTCCCCTTATTCCACAAGCTGCACGTCGCTGCTGACAATTTTATATTTAGCTTCCTGCACTACGGTCCCGTCTTCTGTTTTCTTTTGGAAGGTGACTAAGTCATAGCCGTCTGCAGTTTTGCTATAAGAAGTCTCGTAGATATAGCGCACGCCGTCTTCTACCTTTTCCCTGGTACCTTGCCAATAGGGGCAGTCATTGAGAAATTGGTCATATTTGGTGAGTTCCGAAAAAAGCTTATTGGAAGCATCCACATTCATCTTGATCAGGGTCTTATCCACATGGGCGTAGCTGACTTCGGCCTCCCTGCCGATGCTTTGCAGATAGGCCTCCGCCTGGGTTACTTGCTGCTGCACCAGAGACTGACGTCTTTCAGCTGAAACAGTAAGCACCTGGTCATGAAGCCTGGCGGGGAACATCTTTCTGATGGATTCGCCGAGCATGGCCCCATCCATGGGCTCCTGATACTCCGCTAAAGTGTACACGCCGTTTTCCTGTTGGGCAAAGGTAATTACCGTAGGAATGGCCCCGCTGCCGCTGACTTTAGTGAAAATGCCGTTTTCAAAGCCGAACGCGCCAAAGCTGGAGATGGTATAGACCTTGACCAGTCCGTCTTTCTCCTCGCTATCCAGAATAATGTGCCCCTCAGTGGCTGCTTCACCCCGCCCGTACGCAGTCCTGCGCCCCTTGACGGCTAAACTGACCGCCTCGTCCAGGGTCTGCGGCCCTTCTGCAGACTGTGATTTTATCCCAATCTCAATATTATCCGCCGGCTCAACGAAATAGGCGTTATCTTCGAACACGACAGTGAGTTTTTGTTCCGCAATCTTATCTCCATTTTCAGCCAGCAGGGTGACGGTTACGCCGCCGCCCTCTTGGGCGAAATCCTGTTTCTCTTCCAAATAAGAGGGGCCCCAGTAAACAGGCTGATCCAGAGATACCTCAAGTGTGGTTTCTCTTTCAGATATTTTCCCGCTGGGAATATTCCAGGTAAAGAGACAGCCTTTCTCCGCGGTATAACGCACCTTATTCGCAGGGCCTTCATAATCGGCCTGTAGGCGCAGCCCCGGCGTACTGGACATTGCCGGCGAATATTTTTCCGGGTGGATCAGTACTTTGAATTCAGGAACCGGCTCAGCGCCGGGATTGGCCTGGCAGCCAAAAACCAACAGGATCAGGAGCCCACCCAGCAGAAACAGCCTGAATCTATCTTTAATTCTATCAGCCATTTTTTTACCTCCGACCTCTTTATTCCATTTGCTTGACGTCTTTGGTGAACCACTGAATATATCCGCAGCGGGTACAGGCCAGTGTTATAGCAGAATCGTTCAGCCAATCCAGGTCAAAGAATGTTAAGCCCCGCGTATTTAAGAGGGCGCTTCCTTTGAGGAAGTGTTCGTTTTTACAGTGGAGACAAGTTATCTGTAGGCCGGCTGCAGAGGCAAATTGATGACCCTTTGCTTCTTCCGTCCGCTTTTTCAGGTGTTCTTCCCCCTGGATTCTCAGTTTTTCCAGCTCTTCTTTGCTGAAATACACGATGGCATCACTCCTTTATATTTTCCGATAATCCACATAAAAATAGGTGATTTCGGGATAGGCGAGGCCCCGGGGCGCCGCCATGATATCATTGAGGGTGACCTTGTATAAGCCCGGTCCGCCGGTTAATTTTAAATCATACTGAAATTTTCCCTCCTGCAGGGAGATACTCTCCTGCTGTAAAGTTACTTCGCTTTCAGGGTCTTTTACAAACAGCGCAATCTCTTTATAGTAATCCATAGTAACGCCTTCCACCCGGCCGCTGACAGAGACCAGCGGTTCGGTTATTTTAACATAGCCCTGAGTGGGACTGGTCAATTGATACGGGGATTTCACCTGCAATTCTCTGGCCTCAATATTTCTGGGCATATCCAGATTGCCGAGCATCAGGATTCTTTGTCCCACAGTGAGGCTGGTCTGCAGGGGATTCATTTCATCCGGCAGGTTGATGCGGCAGTTCATCTCGTATCTGTTCAGACCATCCTCATCCGGCGCAAGCGAGTGACCGGAAAAGGAAGAATACACCTCTTTTGCGGTGTTTTTGATGATTAGAGAAGGCGTATCGATATAATTGCCCTGCCTGATCAGAAGTCCGGCAACCTCCAGCACATCATCATTGACTTTCGCGGGAAACCCATACTCCTTGACGGTATAATCCATGTAAGAGACATCCCAAGTCCTGGCCTCATTGTCCCAAACGCTGGTCATCCCCAGCAGTTCCCGGATGTCCAGGGAATAAAGATACAAAACACCGTTCCTCAGGACAGGCTTCGCCATGAGTTCATATTCCTTGATTCTTACTCCGTTATAATAGATTCCGGCAAGATTGACGCCGGGCTTAACTATAAAGCTGTAGCCGAGGCCGTCAGCAACGACATGCGCTCCGTTTCCGGCATCCTTATCCATGGTAAAGCCGAATTCCCCGGCAATGTAGGGCAAAGACAGCATCGGCAGACCGCCGACGCCGAAACCTATATAATTACCCCCGTGATACATTTGGTTGCCTTTAAATTCAACACGCCTGCTCTGCACTGAGTTTTCCCGCACGATAAAGTTATAGGGGGATATGGTGTAACAATCCTTCGGGTTCAGTTCCAAAAACCAGAAATTCGTGCCGTCCCCGTCAATATATCCGTATATGTACCGCATTCCGTCCGGTAGTTCAAACAGCGTCACGCATTTGGCCGGGCCATCATCGGCGCCCTTGACAATAGCGGCGCCTACCTGTTTCTTAAAAGACCAGAACTGCGTCTTGTTATATTCTTCTCCGGCGGCAAAGGCGTTCTGGCAAAGCCGGACTCCGCCGTTTTTCCCTTTGATGTCGATATACCGCTCCGCTAAAGCACCATTATCAAATAAAAGCGTGCCAACCCGAACCTCCAGATCGCCGCCCCCGGCCAGCTCATATAGCCAGCCGCCGGATACATTCACAGGCGTATATAATGTGAAACCCTCAGCCGAGTCAGTAGCCTGGGCTCCCGCGCTCTGATCCGGCAGTTCCTGCACGGTGCTGAAATCATAGCGCACCGGCGGCTGCAGCACATCCGCAGCGCCAACCGTGCCGGGCAGAAAAGCCAGCAATATTACTGCCAAGATCAAACCATACGGGCTAAGTTTTTTTCGCATTTTTTACCCTCCTCATCTTTTGGTGATGCATACCCCGCTTTCGCTGGGGTTCAGAAAATACCAGAATACGATGCGTCCGTCGGGCAAAACGCCCAGGATATAGGTATGGGCCGCTTTCACCGCAATGATTCTCTCCTCCAGCGTAAAGGTGTCCAAATTCAGGTGATTGAGATAAAACATGCTTTGATCATTGTCATTGCTGTCCCAGGTGTAGGTGATAAAAGCGGCGTGGTTCGGGCCAACATAGCAGTAATCGGATGGCCTTCTGGACTGATCTTCGCCGGGTTCGGCAAGCGCTATTTCTTTGATCTCTTCAGTGGCAAAATCCAGATAAAGCGTTTTGATTTCAGAAAGATTTTCTTCCTGATTATAAGAAGAGGAATTCACTTCCAAAAGGCCGGTATCATAACGAATAACGTCGGTGAAAGCGTCCTGCAGGCTGTGACCATAAAATGTTGACGTTCCCTCCGCCAGGTTGCACACCATATAGCCTCTGCCCCCTTCGTAAGCCTGCATCGTAGTAATGACCTTCCGCCCGCCGGCCACGAAGCGCGGGTAGCGGTGATGGGAAATGATGCTCCTTGGTATGCGCTCCGACGGGGCAAGCAGTTTTTCCGTGCCGTCGGCCAGGTTATACAGCTTAACCCCGACTTCGTCGGCATAGGCCATCTGCTGAAAATCGGCGGTCACATTATATCCGCCAAAGACTTTATCGGGACGGTTCTTATCTTTGATGGGTCGGGGCAAGGGGACGCTTTCCATCAGCTCCAGAGATTTATCAAAAAGGACGATTTTATCCTGAAGAAACACCGCGCACTTCTCCCCCAGCAGCCGCACATCGCCGGCCCTCAGCTGTTCCTGCAATTCCAGGTTTTTTTCCACGCGCATGACTGCGGGGTCGGCCAGTAATAGCGCGGACTTTTTTCCTTTTTCATAAGGCGCATGCACTAAGAGCAGTTTTCCGTCCATTTCTCCTGCCATGGACAGATCTCCTTCCTCCATGTTTCCGGTGTAACCGGCAATTCCCCCAAAACGCCGGTATTCCCCGCTCAGGCTGACCAGGTTATTATTGATGTACTCCCAGCGCCCGCTCAGATAATACAGGCTGCCGTCTTCCCGCTCCTTCAAAGTATAAGTCCTGGTCAGCTCCCTGCGGTCCTTATGAAGGTAATGATAGCGGGTTATTACGGCCGTAAGCGTACCGTCGCTGTTCCGGATGACTTTGCTCAGTTTTTCTCCCACCGGCGACCCGGAATCGTATGCGGGCTTCATTCCCGACACCCCCATGCCGAATAAAAAGGCGCGCCTTTGGGGGTCATAGGGGTGCTCCATCCCGGAAAGCTCCAATTCTGCCAGGTCAAAATAATGCCGGGCATATTCCAGCACAATCTCCAGCGGAAAGACCAGGTTCCCCCCGTCTTCACTTTCCGGCTCCAGGCTTTCTGTGCCGTATTCCCCCACATATTTATACCAGGCGAACATGGCGACATAAAGCGGCGCTATTTCCCGGGCGGAGTTAAACTCCCGGATGGCGCCCACATTGGATACAGCGTCAAAAAAATACTCCTCCCAGAGTTTCTGCAGCTCCGTCCGGTCGGTAATCTCGCCCACCGGCCTTGTAGCCGCCTCTTCTCCTGCATCAGGGGACAGCATCTGGGCGGGTTGCTGCATCTCCGGGGGTTCCTTGCCGCCGGACGCAGGCGCTACAACGGAATTCCCACTGCAGCCGGCAAGGCATACTGCTCCGATGAGCAGTATGCCGATAAGGCGTATCATGGCTTTTGCCATCCGGATATCACCCCTTATAATCACATGGAATGGATATTAGCCGCCTTTTTATTTCAATGAAATATACCCTGCCTGCTCATCAGTACAGACTTAGCCTTTTTTTCATCCATACGCAGCCCTCCACCTTACTTACATCGATTCCCTCAACCAACGGTTCAGATACCGGCTGTAAGGCTTAAAAGCGCTGGGCAGGGCATATTCCGCGCCGATCGCTTCCTCATCCGTCCAAAAGCCTTCCGGTCCGGGAAGCGCTTCCCGGACATAAATCAGATATCCCTGCATATACCATTCGATATGCGTAAATACATGCTTGGCGTCCTGTAGCTTCCGTATGGAATCAGGGGAAAACCCCCATTGCCGCACCAAGGCCGCCGCCTCATTTTCCGTCAAATGCCCTTCCTGATTGGGGAATTCCCAGAGGCCGGCCAGCAGGCCGGCGGCAGGACGCTGCCGCAGCAGGGCCTTTCCCCGGGAAATAATCACAAGGATCGTCCTCTGCTGGATGGTACGCCGTTTGGCGGGCGTTTTGACCGGCAAGTCTGCGGCAATGCCTTGGGCGTATCCTGCGCATCCTTCCCTTATCGGACAAAGCTCGCAACGCGGCAATGTGTTAGGCAGACAAACCGTCGCACCCATATCCATCATCGCTTGGTTGAAATCTCCCGGGCGCTCCTTGGAAAGCATACTTTCCACCGCCGAGCGCAGAGATTTCCTGACGCTGTTCTGGGTGATGTCTTCCCGGCAGGCCAGCAGACGCGCCATCACCCGCAGCACATTACCGTCCACCGCAGTGACCGGGATCTGATAAGCGATAGAGGCAATGGCCCCTGCCGTATATTCGCCGATCCCGGGCAGTCCCAACAACTGCGGATAAGATGCCGGAACCTCCCCGTTATAACGCGCCAGCATCGCCCGGGCAGCTCTTTGCATATTTCTCACCCGGGCGTAGTAACCCATCCCCTCCCATAGCTTCAGCAAAACGTTTTCTTCCGCCTGGGCCAGGGCAGTGATATCCGGCAGCGCCGCCATGAAGCGATGAAAATAAGGGATCACCGTATCGATGCGCGTCTGCTGCAGCATGATCTCCGAGACCCAGACCCGGTAAGGCGCCGGATTTTCGCGCCACGGCAGGATCCGGGCATTTTTATCATACCAGGCCAGAAGCGGTTCCGTCAGGCGCTTTAGCGCTTCTTCCGGGGCTATGAAACTGTCTGTTGCGTCAATGGGCGTATTCATAATTCAATTCCCTCTTAATTAAATTTCTTCCCGGCCCAATTTTTCTATATATAGACGTAAAATATGTAATTTTGTTTCCAGATACCCTTTATCCTTAAAACAACAAAAAACGGGTATCCGGCGTATTCCCTCCAGAAGCCGGATACCTGCCCTTTTAATACCACTTGCGTTCTGCTCCTACTTAGCCTTTCATCAATTTTCTGATTTCCTCTATACGGTCTTCCGACCGGCGGATAATCATCTGATTAGCGCTTTTGCCAAACCCAGCATCAGCGCACCCCTTCCTTCATTACGACCAGCGGGCATTGCTGATATATTTCTTCCTTTTTTGACTTTTTCCCTGCAATTTACAAATTAAAATTGTGTCTGATGGGTACTTATGCCATAATACATATTGTAATACGACAGCGGAA
>JAVEYA010000010.1:0-38771 GCA_034003745.1 Clostridia bacterium | reverse complement strand
TTTATCCCTCTTCTCAGTGGGCAGGAGAAAATTCTTCCCCATTGCCGAACGGAGGTATATTTTGGTATAATAAATCTAAAAAGAGGGACTTTTTACGAACCATCAAACACCTCGAAATCGAGGTGTTTAGAATTATACATAGGAGTTAGTTTCATGGAGAATATTGATATCTTGGTAAATGAACTGAGGAAAATGCCCAATGAGACGGAATGGCTCGAATTTAAGCACGACAATTATGATCCTGAAATGATTGGAAAAGACATAAGTGCACTTGCAAACGGTGCAGCCTTAAAAGAAAAAAGCTGTGCTTATATGATTTGGGGCATTGACAATAAGACACATGATATTGTCGGTACAGCCTACGATTTAAGCACTTTGAAAAAAGGCAACGAGGAACTTGGAAATTGGCTTAGGCGTTTACTCAGTAAAAACGCTGATTTTGAATTTCACAGTATAACAATGAGTAATAAACAGGTCGGAGTGCTTATAATATATAGAGCAGCCGACAGAACAGTAATGTTTGAAAAGGTTGACTATATCAGAGTCGGGAGTTACACAAAGAAATTGACCGAATATCCTGCTATCCAGGCAAAGCTCTGGGATAAGCTTCGCACGGTTAAATATGAGCAACAGATAGCAAGAAAAGATTTAGAGCTGGATGAAGCCTTGCGGCTTATTGACCATTCCATTTACTTTGAAAATAAGGATGAAGTTCAGCCTGCAAACAATGCCGGAGTAATGCATTACATGCTTGAAGAAGGCATTATCGTTAAACAGGACAATGGTTTATATGGCATTACAAATTTAGGCGCTATTCTTTTTGCCAAAAAGCTTGCTGAGTTTCCGAATATAGCCCGGAAAGCTGTTCGAGTGATTCAATATAAAGGGAATAACAGGCTTGAAATGCTTAAAGAAAATATAGGCAATAAGGGTTATGCCATTGGCTTCGAGGGCTTGATAAAGTACATTGAAGCACTTACCCCATCGGAAGAAATCATTAAAGGCGCCCTGAGAGAGACGAAAACGGCATACCCGATATTGGCTATCAGAGAAGCTGTTGCAAACGCACTGATTCATCAGGATTTTTCGGTTTCGGGTGTTTCTCCTATCATTGAAATATTTAATAACAGAATTGAAATTACAAATCCGGGGACGCCGCTGGTGGATATTCGACGAATCATTGATAATCCACCCAAGTCAAGAAACGAAAAATTGGCATCACTCATGCGGCGTTTAAGGATGTGTGAAGAACTTGGGACGGGATGGGACAAGATAGCCATTTCTTGCGAGATACAGCAGTTGCCCGCACCGAAGATTAATTTATACGAGGAAAGTACCAAAGTGACTCTTTTCTCAGAGGTATCTTTTTCTGCTATCCCGTATGAAGATAGACTTTGGGCTTGTTATTTGCATTCCTGTATAAAACAAGTTCAAGGAGAGCAATTGACAAACAGCTCTCTAAGAGAACGTTTTGGATTAAAAGAATCATCATCCGGATCTGTGTCACGGCTGATCAAAGACGCAGTTGAAGCTAAAATGATAAAACCATTGGATCCTACGACAGCTCCAAGATATATGAAATACATTCCGATATGGGCATAAATTTAACTTGCTGGTAACTTGCTGCGATTTATAAATTATGATTTAGTTAACAAGACAGGAGCTTAAAAACACTGATTTATCAATGGTTTTAAGGGGATTAAGGTTTTTGCCAAATAAAAATTTAACTTGCCGGTAACTTGCCGGTCAAACAGATAAACGTCTTGCTGAGTCAGGAAAACGATAATCGATCGATTTCGACCATTTTTGAAAAGTGCAGACACTGTCTGCAGAATTGAAGCGTTTGAAGAAATGACATGAATTCAGACATACAATTACGCAGGATAGAAGCGGCCAAGCTTGCCTACACCATTAATATAATAGAAGGGGCGCCGGTATCAGATTATGCAAGAAGGCTCTACAAACAGTGGGTGCGTGGAGAGATTTCTGGCCAAGATTTGAAAGATGTCTTGATTTTAGTGCATAGAAAGTGCCAAGAAACCAATGATTGAAATACTTAATCATTTTGTTGAAGTCAACAAAATGATAGGGAATACCACGAACATTAAAATGTGCCAGGCGGCGCTTGTATGAATACCGGGCAGACGACGAAAAAAGGGAGAAGTAATTTATTCTACCTTACGAACAACCAGAGGTCGGGTGTTCGAGTCACCTTGCCAGCTCCAGTAAAAGCAAAATCCTTAGAATCGCAGTGATTCTAAGGATTTTTTATGAGTCGGGGGCGCAAGTCGCTTCCGGCTATGAATTTGAAGCGGCCATCGCTTGCTGGTTGTCTCCCTGGTGAAGTAACGGTATAATAATAGCATTAATATCCGATTTTAGCCCTGACGCAAAACCCGTTCTAATATACGGGAGCAAAGCACATCATAGACACAAAGGAGAACTGCCATGCTCGAAATCAGAGACCTATGCTACCGGGTGGAGGAAGCCGACGGGCATATGGAGATTTTGCAAAATATCAACCTTACTGTCCCCGACAATCGCTTCGTGGTTATCACCGGCCCCAACGGCGGCGGGAAAACAACTCTGGCAAAGACTATCATGGGAATCACCCCGGTCACCTCGGGGCAAATCCTTTGGAATGGAGTCGATATCACGAGCTTGTCAATCACGCAGAGGGCCCGACTGGGTGTGAGCTACGCCTTTCAGCAGCCGCCCCGTTTCAAGGGGATACGGGTGAGGGATCTCCTGGGCTTGGCCGCCGGACAGAACGAACTCACCCGGGATGAGGGCTGCCGCTACCTCACCAAGGTGGGACTGTGCGCCGACGACTATATCGATCGGGAGGTAGACGCCTCCCTTTCAGGCGGCGAGGTGAAACGCATCGAGATTGCCACCATTCTGGCCCGGGGGTCGGGCCTGATGATTTTTGATGAACCGGAGGCAGGTATCGACCTCTGGTCCTTCGCCAAGCTAACCGAGACCTTCCATGCCATCCACGCCTCCCACACTGCCACCTTGATGGTCATCTCTCATCAGGAGCGTATCCTCGATCTGGCCGACGAGATCGTCGTGGTATCAGGGGGTAAGATCGCCCAACACGGACCAAAGGATGAGATTCTTCCGCACATTCTGAGCGATACCGCCGCAGGATGCTGTTATATGAGAGGGGGGCTGCGAAATGAACGAAATGGAATTAAAGTTGCTCCACGAGATTGCTGATCTGGACGGCGAGCCCACAGGCGCCTACAACATCCGCAAAAACGGCGCATTGGAGAGCCGGGCGAGTACGGAACACATCCTCATCCAAAGCAAGCCGGATAAGCCCGGCATCGACATCCACATCGCCCCCGGCACCAAGGGGGAGCGGGTGTATATCCCTGTCCTCCTCACCGAGTCGGGGCGGAGCGACCTGGTGTATAACGATTTCTACATCGGCGAGGACTGTGACGTGGACATCGTCGCGGGTTGCGGCATTCACAATATCGGCAGCGAGAATTCCCAGCATGACGGCATTCATACCTTCTATATGGGTAAAAACGCTCGTGTGCGCTACGCCGAGAAGCATTACGGTGAAGGCGAGGGTACCGGCAAGCGAATTTTGAATCCCCAGACCATCGTGCACCTCGATGAGGGAGCTTTTCTCCAGATGGATACTGTCCAGATTCGGGGGGTCGATTCCACCCAGCGGGAGACTACGGTAACGGTAGGCAACGCTGCCGAAGTGGTCATCAATGAAAAGCTCCTTACACACGGACAGCAGACCGCTGAGAGCACCATGGAGATTCGGCTGGAGGGGGTCGATGCCAAAGGGCGAGTTATCTCCCGCAGCGTGGCTCAGGACAGCTCCCAACAAACTTTCTACCCTAAAGTGACGGGGTCTGCCAAGTGCTTCGGTCATGTTCAATGTGACTCCATCATTATGGGGGAGTCCCAAATTTCGGCTATCCCCGCTATTACTGCTGAACACGTGGACGCCCAACTCATCCACGAGGCCGCCATCGGTCGCATCGCCGGGGATCAGATTATGAAGCTCATGACCTTGGGTCTCACCGAGGCCCAGGCTGAGGAGCGGATCCTGGAGGGGTTCCTGCAATAATAATTGATAGACTCAAAGAGGGACTATCGTAAGCTTCATAATAAACAAAAAAGCCCTTGGAATCAGGGCTTTCAAAAAAATATATAGAAAAATGTAAAATGAGAGGTATGGCTTTATTAAAACATAGAAAGATGAATTTTAACTGAGAATTATATTAAGAATTTGTAAAGAAATTATCTGTTCGTCAAGCGCCGGAATTTTTCCAGCGCTTCTTTTTCTTCCGCTGTTTCGGGCTCGCCGATAATAATATGATGCGGAATTTTCTTTCTCGCTTCATCGATAGTGATAAAACTTACATAACCTTCCGCCGCCTTCACTTCCGTGTTGTTCTTCAGCGCCTTGGTGTACACGGTCAAGCTGGTCTTACCGGCCTGAATGCCGGTGGCGATAAATCTAAGGATGTCCCCATTGTAGACCGGCGCTAAAAATTTTAAGGAGTGCACCTCCACCACAACCAGGTGGTCGGTTTCCCCATATTTGCCGTACCCATATTTGCCGTACAAATGCGACGCCGCCAGAAAAGAAGCCTCGGCGAACCATTCAGAGATTCTCCCGCCGTATAAAGTATCATGGTGGTTCATATCCTCGCCTTTGACCAATTTTGAAGTCTCATAGCTCTTCATTGTTTTCCCCCTTCATTATAAGGTAATGATACCATATCAGAACTTCCCAGGCATAAACCGTCCGCTCTCCCGATATCTTGTTAGCAGGGAATTTCAGAGAGGAGAGCCGGTGTATGGTACTCCTTGTTTTGTGGCAAAGTATGCTGGCCGGGCTGGCTACCGTAGCGGGCATCCTGGCGGTGCTGACTTTCGGGCGCCTGGGCATTAAAACGCTGGCTTTTTTTCTGGGTTTTGCCAGCGGTGTAATGACGGCGGTAGTGATTTTTGACCTCATCCCTTCAGCGCTGGAGTACGGCAATGTCCTGACCGCCTGCACGGGTTTTCTGGCCGGTCTTATCATCATGCTGGTCCTGGATATCCTGATTTCTTCGTTATCCGGTTTAAAATCAACCGGCAGGCTTTCAGCCCAAAGTCATTTTTTGAAAATGGGCTATCTGATTGCAGTAGGGATTGCCCTGCATGATTTGCCGGAGGGCATTGCCATCGCTGTAGGATATTCGGCCAAAGACAGCCTGGGTGTTTTAATTGCCCTGGCCATCGGCCTGCATAATATCCCGGAAGGAATGGCTACAGCCGCGCCGCTTTTGATGGGCGGCATTGCCAGATGGAAAATTATTCTCACCGGCCTGATCATCAGCCTGTTTACTCCCCTGGGCGCCTGGCTCGGCTTGATGATCGTCGCCATTTCCCCCAACTTTATCTGCCTTCTTTTAGCCTTAGCCGGCGGGGCAATGGCTTTTATTGTCAGAAACGAACTTATTCCCGAAGCGCAGCGGACCCATCCGTTCATGGCCAAAGCCGGCTTTGTTATCGGTCTTATTTTTATCCTGCTGTTAGGAATGATTCATCAGTAACAGGAAAGACTAAGCATCATGGCAAGGAGGGCTGAAGCAATGAAACTTTCATTTTTCGAAATCAGCCGGTTGGGCATCATCGGCGTCATCACCGGACTGATCAACGGCCTGATCGGGATCGGCGGAGGCACCATCCTCATTCCGGCCATGGTTTTCCTTCTGGGGGAAAAGCAGCATGTGGCGCACGGCACCTCACTGGCCATTATCCTGCCTACGGCTATCGTCAGCACATATATATATCAGTCTAATAATCATCTGGACTGGCTGTTAGCCCTGAAAATCGCCGCCAGCGGTATGGTCGGGGGCTATCTGGGGGCAAAGCTGATGCAAATGATTCCTCCCATGAGACTAAAACAAATCTTCGGTATTTTTATGATTATCGCCGGGACAAGGATGCTCTTTTAGATGCTGATTTATGTAATCGGACTGTTGATGGGTATTTTGAGCGGGATGGCTATCGGGGGCGGGACGCTGTTGGTTCCGGCCTTGGTTATTTTTTTGAATATCGGGCAGCATACGGCCCAGGGCATTTGTCTGGCCGCGTTTATTCCTACTGCCGCCGTGGCTGTTATCACACACTACCGTCAACAGAATATTAATGTTCACCTGGCCTTCTGCCTCACCATCGGCGCTCTGGCCGGCGCCGTCATCGGAGCAACTTTAGCCAATCACTTGGAAGCAGCGCTGCTCAGGAAAATCTTCGGCGTTTTTTTAATCTGCATGGGCTTGTATGAACTGCTGGGAAAATTACCTGCGCAAAACAAGAATTGACTATTTATTGCGGAATCAGACCTAAAAAGAATTCCTTCAGACCCGGGACTTCTCCAGGTTCGGGCAGATGTCCGTTTAAGGGGGGGATTTCCCGGGCCGGTTCTCCGCCAAACAGCAGGCGGAAATCTTCGGCGAAAATTTCCTGGGGCCTGTTCTCGTAAACGGCGCCCGCGTTATCATAGAGCCGGCCGTCTTCCAGCCCCCGCAAGCTTCGGTACTCTCTCCACTTTTCCGCATCCATCAGCTTAAAATCGATCTGGTGGCCCAACTCATGCACGGCCAAACGATGAAGCCTGGCCCGGGCGAGGGGGATGCCGGTCCCGAAAACCACTACGCTGTCGTCCTGAAAGCTTAAGGCCAGCGCCGTGGGATAAAGAGCCAAACGATAGTCCAGGAAATAGACTTTATAGCTGCCTAGAACGTCCAGAGGGAAGGCGGTCTCTTCCAAAGCCTGTCCATATTCCAGCGGGTCAACCTGACGCAGGTGCAGACCCGCTGCGTTTTTTCCAGGGTTAATTTCGAAGGTATAATTATACCACCTCTTTGCGATAAACAGCTTGTCCCCTTTTTGTTCGAGTATTTTCTCCGTCTGGGCTGCGTCGCTGATGTACTGGATATCAGCGGCGGCAAGCGGTGTACAGACAAATAGGAAGATACTGAAGATTAGGCCGGTAACTTTACCGAAACGCACAGAAAAACCCCCTGGATAACGACAGAATTCTCTTGATTTCGATTATACCTGACAGAATTTTAGCAATCAAGAGAATTATTGGGAATATTTAGGGTATTTTCTGTTAAAAAATAAAGGAGCTGTCGCAAAATAGCGGATGTGTCATTCTGAGACCATGTAATGGTTGAAGAATCTTAGAAACCGAGGCAATCTTTCCCGATTTCGACTAAGATCCTTCGCTTTGCTCAGGATGACAGGCTATTTTGCGACAGCCCCATGCGATGCGTTATTTCCTAACCGGCAGTGCTGTGGCCCGAGGACGGGGGCTCCTGCCGGGAAGACTTTGTCAAAGGCTCCGGACGAAGTTTATACAGATATATCTTCGGCTCGTCTAAAACATAAAAGACCGGAGGCTTGCCCAATTCAGCGTCTGTATATAAAACCGGCTTGCTTAGTTCATCGGCAATTTTAATCAGGTCCTCCAACGTCTTCACCGGGTACATAGCATTGCCGCCCGGAACAGTCTCACTGCCCAGGCTGACCAGGCGTTCGCCGTGTTTTTTCCGGATGGCTTTCATCCTGATTTCCACCGGGTCGGTGAGCCGTACGCCGTTCGTAAAGAAAATAAGCAGAACAAGGGCAATCAGGAGAAGCCCCAGACCCGTACACCCCGCATAAATGAGGGTCATATTTACAGGCAATACGCTCGTAACCTTTTCTTCCAGCGCGCTTTCTTTTTCTATTTTAGGCTGGCCCGCGATCGTAAAATAGCTGGCGCCAATGGGGATAACCAGGGTGGGGGCGGCTGTTTCTTCAATAACCCCTTTCTCCGTGAGAACATTAGCGGCAACCTGCCAACTGACAATCAGGCTGACTTCACTGGAGATTTTTGTTTCTTCAACAAAAGCTTTTACAAAGTCAGCATACGGCTTCAGGTCCAGGGGCAAATCCAGATTAAGCTCAAAAGAGGCGTCCATCCCATCAAAAGGCGTCTCCGGAACAAGCGGATATTCTTTCTTCCAGATGGTGACGACTTTTTCCTGTTCCACCTTCCAACCACTTAAGGCGGCTCTGACGCTCCATGACCCTGTATATTGGGCAGGTCTTTCCCCGGTAAATTCATAATGAAAGGAGGTCTTAATGTCATTTAGATACTCGGTAATATAAGTTTGACCCGCCTCCAGGTTGATCGCTCCCGTCAGCATATTGTCCCGGTAAGCGGCCTGGTAATCCACATTGGCCTTCTGGCTATAGGAATACAAGGATACCGTCTCCGTTACCGTACCGGGATATTTCCAGGATCGGTACACCAGGGTGGAGACAACCCCCAGCAGCAAAATAAAAATAATGATGAGGACGGTTCTTAATTTAGACGGTATGCTCAGCTTCTTCATAGATTTTCCTCGCTTCCGACCTGCTGCAGACTGGATGACCTCAACCAAAGGGAGGGCCAGCCTGCCTTGGGAATCACGCAGATCAATTTTCCTTTAATCTGCTGTAAAGCGACAGGGTCCAGATCAATCGCCTCGTTATTGTCGCCTTTTGTTTTATACTTCCGGGAGTCCAGGATTTCTACCACCCGGTGGGTGATAAAATAATTATCTTTGCGGAAGTGAATTACATCCCCTGTTTTGATTTCTTCTTTATCAATTTTTTTTAAAATCGTCACATCTCCGGGGTGAATCAACGGTTCCATACTGCCTGTGGCAATGACGGAGGGGTAGAAGGGAAAAACGCCCGCGGCAAACCAGATAATCAGGATGGAAAGAGCGCTGACGCTCAGCCACTGCCCGTAGCCTTCCTTCTTGGCCGGAGAACGTTCCAGCTCCCGGGCCGCCTCCTGATAAAGATACTGAGTCAGAATCAGGCAGGCAAAAGGCACGATACTGCCCAGAAGGGTCTGGGTAACCCAGCCCAAATTAGGCAGCCGCGGCGAGAATAACTGGAATCCCTCCACTACCGCCCTGTAAATGAGGGCGGGAAGCGGTCCCCCCAGATAAGCCAGATAGGAAACGAGGAGGCTTTCGGAGAGCCCCGGCATCAAGGTTGTCCCACTGAAGTTGACTGCCTGCTGCAAGGTTTTTAAGCCACCCAGCTTGCTCAAGGAAAGCTCCGGCAAGAGAAAAAAAAGGCTGACCAGGACAATGAGCAGGTGGGGCTTGCGTGAGGGGAGCCCGTTAATGAGATACGCCCGGGCCAATTCCATCCCCAAAATAACTGCGGCCAGGGACAAAAAGTTGCTTAGGATGGCCCAAGGGGTAAAAGCGTAGGGGCTCTTGCCAAAGCCCTCGATAAATCCTCCGATGGCCATGACTATCAGATATAAGACGCCGCAGAGCAGGGCCAGGATTCTGAGCAGTCTTTGGAGGCGCAATCGTCCCGCCGCCCGGGGCCGGGGCAGAAACCAGATTAGTAAGGCTAGGCCCAGCCAACCAAGCGCCGTGACCAGCCGGGTCGTCTGAAGACCCATTACCGTACCGGCAACCATGTTTTCCGTAAAGTAAATTATACCCAGACAAAGGAGTATCAGTGCGGCCCTTATTTTCATCCCCGCAGCCACAAAGCTTCCGGTGATACGATCACCCCCCCGTTCAGGAAATAAATTCCATTCTCTTTTATTATACATAATCAACGTTTATTTGAATATCCCTTATTTGTAAATATTTGGTGCAATTAAACCTTCTATGTCTTAAAACAGCTTAGGGGCAGGAATCCTGCCCCTAAGCTGTTTATTTAGCGTTTTAAATTATCTTTTAATTAAATTTCTTCCGGGTTAGGCATATAGGGCGGCTGATTAAACTGGACAAAATCAAAATCTATGGAGAAATTGACATCCCAGTCAGACCAGTAATCTGTTTGCGCTAATTCCGCGAATTCGGCAGGCGTAGCGAAGGGGAATTCAAATACCAAAAGAATCTGGTCTCCTTCCGTGTCCCCAAGTCCCAGGTCACCCAGCGGAGTAACCGGTAAAATTGAGGGCGGCAAACCGTTATCGGGATTTAACGGGCTATGCTGATAATCCTGTACAGCCCCTTTGCCCAGAATCTTTACATAAGCGCCTTCCGAAGCGCCGGTTACTTCCCCGGCATTATTCACGGTCGGTACTGCTCCGGCAATATTATGGTAATATCCGGTAACCTGCAGATACTTCACTAAGGGATTATTCCCAGCGTTGATTTTAAAACCGTCCAGCTTGGCTTCAATTTCCCCCAAATTCTTGACCTGGGTTTTTACCCAGAAGATAGCGCCGGGATACATGTTGCTGACAGATACGTTAACAAGATCGTTATTGTTCCCAAGAGCTGCCTCAAGCCCATACAACTGACTCGCGCGTGTATTCGGATCACCATTAAACTTCGGAACCTCATGGTTCACTACGCCGGTTGCGGCGCTGGCAAACTGAACGTCAAAGTCTGCGGTATGTACTGTGGTATTAATTGTGATAATGTCGTTCCAGGCGGCATAGCCGACCCCCATGAGCATGATAGCGAAAACCATCGCCAAAGCTAAAATTTTAATCTTTTTCATTTTTTTACCCCTTTCATTTTACATTTCTTTATTTTTCTTCCATTTTTGAGGCAAACCTGCCCCTGCCTGTCCAACTTTTACGCTGGCTATCACCTCCGTGCCAAAGGTATCTATAATGAAAACACTAAGATGAACTTGTTTACTCAGGCTCACCGGGGCCTGTTTCACCGTTTTCTCCGGAATCATTGTCTGAATCATTACCCGAATTATTACCGGAATCATTGCCGGAGTCGTCGCCTGATTCTCCCGAAGCGTCGGGTTCAACACCATTACCAGGATCTCCGGCTTCAGCGTTCCCGTTCTCTCCGGACTCATTCTCCCCGAAGCTTTCTCCCTGTCCCGCAACATTACCGGTATCCATAAATTCACCGAAGCTGTCTGAGCCGCTTTCTGCGGAGGAATCCTCAAGACCGGCTCCTAAGCTTTGCGTGCCTACGGAACCCTTTAATTCTTCCGTCCCACCGGAACTGTTGCTCTTAAGTACACCGTTGCCGGCGGAAGGGTCCAGATCAAGAAACTCATTGGTGCAAATATGGATATTAACATTTTTTATCCACCCTGAATCTGTGCCCGCGCTATTAAACTGCCTGATTTCCACCCGGGCAATCGCGTGGTCGATTTGTCCGCCCTGCCCCCACAACGGTAAGCCAAAAGGGTTAATTCGGTTCGCGGGCAGTAGGGCGTATTTGTATTTGATCTCAATGGAAGCGTAATTATTGGCAGCGGACCCCTCGGCTAAAACTTCCGTCCAGCCGGTATGATCCGGGGATACTGCGATATAGGGAGCCTGAGCTGTGCTGGATAGTTCCACCGTCCTGTAATGAATGGGAATGGTGGAGTTATTTACGACTCTGTAATAGACTGTATATTTGTCATTGCGCCAGGCATTGTCCCAGATAGCCCGCAAGGAAGGAGGACAGGGCAAATCCTGGCCGATATTGACGGTGATCACACCGCCCCCATCAGGTCTGATTACAGGGTCTAAGTTAAAGATTGTTGTCCTTGCCGGAAAATTCGGATTTTCTCTTGCTATTTTGTATACCTCTACCTGCGGCTCGAACTCGGCCGTGGCCAGGCTAAAGTCTATCTGCAGCAAGTCGTTCCAGGCCCCGTACCCTATTCCGGTTATACCCAGGGCCATGAACAAGACCAGGCCGAGGATGAGGCTGAACTTTTTCAAGGTAACTCTTTTGATTTTACTCATTGTCCGGCACCTCCCGCAGCCACATTATGAAGAGCATGGTAACCCTGCAGACGGCAAACCAGTGTGAAGGCTTCCGCCCGGGAAATAAACTGCTGGGGCTTCAGGGTATTGTCGGGATAGCCGCCGATAATTTGTTTTTGCACACCCGCCCGGATGTCGTCCATCGCCCAGGGGTTGATATCATCTTTATCAGTGAAGTTCAGTTCGTGATCGCCGTCCAGAGCAACGTCGTAAGCTCTGACCAGGACGCAGAACAGTTCTTCCCGGGTAATATGATTGTCGGCCTTGAAGACGCGCCCTGGCAGGAATTCCGCAACCAACGGGTAACCCCTGAAGACGCCTGCCTTGCTGGTGGCATTGATATAGCCCAGGTATTTCTCGGGGATATTATCCAGATAAGGCGGAGACGATTCCTTGTCTTCGGCAAGGCCCAGCGCCCTGCCTACCAGGACGGCCGCTTCCCCGCGGGTAATCAGATCATTGGGTCTGATTTCCCCGTCAATTTCCGGGATAATGATCTCGTGGGCTATCAGGGCCTCAATACAATCCTCATACCACGCTCTTGTTGCCATCAGGAAAGCCGGCGCAGGGTCCGATCCCTCTCCACCGGTATCACTTCTGTTATCACTGCCGTTATTGCTGTAATTGGTGGTATCTTCCGTATTGAACTGAAAGGCCAGCGCCGCGCTCAATCCCTGCATCTCATCCCCGGCCTCCGGGAGCATGGAAAGAATGAATTCCAGCTCGGTACTTCCTGTCCGGTTCAACTGCTGAGCAATGTTTAATCCTGCTCCGCCGGCGCCTGCTTTATGGGCTATTCCGGACAGGCTATTGTTATAGAGGATTTGGTTCGCTTGTACATCCCGGATGCGCAAATGCATGTTATCCACAAAGGTGTTGTAGAGCGCATCCACATTGGATACTTCTACGCCGATGTTTTTAATAGTTACCGCCCCAAAATAGCCGTTGGTAATCTTCACTGAGCCGATCTTGGCCAGACCAGGGCACCAGGGTGTACTTCTCCCCGGATCGTCCGCATCGACAAAATTCAGATTTGCTGTGAAATGGCTGGCCGCGTCAATGTTTACGGAAACAGGCGGCGGCGCTGAACCGTCCAGAGCAAAAGATATAATGCCGCTGCCGACAGCCAGTAAAACGAGTATGGTCATGGCTATAATCCAGCTTGAGAATTTGTTCTCTTTTATGGTCATCACCCTCTTTACGAATTAAGTTATAAAGACCGAATTTATCATAATCCCATTATACGAACCTTGTTTGGAAAAATTTGTAAGATTATGTGGTTGATTCAATTTGTTTTCCGACAGTTATTACCATTATTGACATATTTAGTATATCAAAATACGTTTCCTGCAAAATATTTTTAGGGGCCGAAGAAGAAGAATTTAAGTATTCTCTAAGCTTGTCCGGCTTTCGCTAAATTTCGCATTGTCGAAAAAATTTTTTCTTCAATCATGCTGATTTCTTGTCAAAATAAAGCCGTCGGACCCAACCGACGGCTTTATTTTGCTAAAAAACGATTATTTATACATATGGACGACCAGCGTATCGCCAAACCAATCCACCGTTGCGCCGAAGAAGTTCCCCACATAACGGATGGGCACAACCAGACGGCCGCCCATATCCATAAAGGGTACGTCAAAATCGGGCGGAATCTCATTCAGCTTCATGGTCAGGGACTGCTCACCCTTCGTGAAGGTAACGGATTGGGTACTCCAATCCCAGGCCGCCTCTACCCCCGGCAGGATTTTGGATATATCGCCATAGTCCACCATTGCCCTGTCCTCACCGAAAAGCTTATCGATAAGGAGGGTGGGACCCGCCAGGTTTACTTGCTCTCCATTGACCATAGCCAAATCACTGCCCACAGTGAGGGTTACATCCAGGGTTTCCAGTGCGGCGGGCGCGGGGGGAGCAGACTTGGGAGCCGGTTTAATCTCCTCTTCGGTGATGGTCCTTCTCTTGTTCCTGACGCTTACTTCCAGAAGATCGTATCTATCCTCAGGAATGCAGGCCAGGTATTGCTTATAGCTGGGCCAACGGGAACTGAACTCCTGCTCGGTCAGGCCGATTTCGCTGAAGGCTTCCAGCCAATGCGGCCAGCTGAATAAATTGTTGTCCAGATAAGCAATTACGGTGACTGTTCCGGAGGCCAGACCCGTTAATGTGGCAATATCATTGGTACGGTTGAAGGGATTGCTGGAAGAAGAAGCGGTATCGAGCTTTACAATATTCGAAGTTTCTGTCACAAAGTCCCAGCCCCTGGAGTTCTCGGCGACAAAGCCCCATTTCACTTGCTTCCAATCTCCGGGTACGCCGAATTTATTCAGCATAGGAACTGGCTCATGGATTAAATCGAAATCTGCGTCGCTGATTTCAGCATAGGCCGTACCGGCGCTGCCCCTTCCGATGGACAGTGTGTTCAGCGGATTCCTGTTGGCGTCGACAATCTCCAGGGTCCTGTCGTCCAATACGGTGATGCAGGAATAAGCTTTCTCTTTACGTCCGGAACCGTCATCAACGGAAACCTTAACGATAGCAATGCCGGGCTTCTTGGCTGTAACTTCACAGGTTAGCTCGTTCGTATTATTGGTGGGAATGCGGACGACGTCCTTCCCGTAAACGACTTCCCAGACCACTTCGCACTGCCGGAGCCAGCCTTGGGGTTCAACCGGGCTTTCATAATCCTTATACTTGGTGAAAGTGTCGGCAGTAGCCGTCAGGATAAAGGGATCGCTCAGTTCCATGAACACTGGGCAATCCAGCTCGACAGTCTTGTAAGTCCCCGCCTTAGCCCAAGAATCATAACACTCAAAATTTACATACCAGGTCTTCGAATCCAGGTACCTCACGGTAAAGACCTCATTGTATGTACCGGACGCGAAGATAGTGGGACGCGGGTCAGAGCCGGGAGCATACACCAGCGGATTTGTAAAACTATTTCCGTTTCCGAAGGGAATTGTAACCGGAACATCAAAGGTACTTTCGTACCCGAAGGTAGCCACGTACTCGCCATTTTTTTGGAGTTCAGGCTTACCGTAGACGAACACATCTATTCTGCCTACATGAATTTCGATAGTATCTGTAGCAAAAGCCTCTGCCTCCGGGTCGCTCCCTTTCGGTCTAACCTCTACTGTAACGACTACGACTCCTTCATTATACGGTCTTGGATTAACAACAAAAGTATCCTTTTCCGGGTTGGTGGGCGGAGTATTGATAGAAGTTGTGCTGCCCTCAACACTCCATTTATAGTCATAGTCAATTCCATCGGGACCGGTCATAGCATGCAGGGGATGATTTTTGTCCGACATCAGCAGATAATCATCCGTTATAATGTTATTATCACAGTCCAAGGAAAGTTCAACTTTTGCCCGGTGAACAGTAAGGGTGTATTCCTGAGTTTTCTTTCCGCCTAATAAATCTTTATTGTTAATTAACTTAATAGTTATCTCGGTGCTTTCTCCGGCTGGATTAAGATTAATCGGAGTACTTGTTGTGAAATTCTTTAATGTATGGGGATTCGTATAAGAAACCATTGTTGAGTCGGGTACATTCGTGGAAATTTCAACTCGATCAGTAATCATTAAATCTATAGGGTCCGTGTTCAGAGTAATAGATTCATAAGCCTTTGGAACTACTATTTGGTTACTTAATGCTACCGGTAAATTATCGGATAGTAACTCAACGGAACCATAATAAACCGTCATGCTTTCAAGCCAAGGTGTTAATAAACCATTCAATACCGGTCCCTGGCCGATGCTGTTCTTCACCGCGTCTCCCTCGGGTGAGATACTATTGGGGCGGCCGGTATCCCCGACGGAAGGCGTCTCCGTTGTTTGCGCCGGCGGTGGAACGCCGGGCGCGTCCTTGGCTAAAACAGGCGATACTCCCGCCAAGAGCAGGGTTAACAGAAACACTGCCAAGGTTAATACACTGATACTCTTTTTGTGTTTTAACACTTTTTTTAACCTCCTTATTCTTAATTTATTATCTTGACTGTCAATGATATTGAATATCACCACCTTTTTAATTCCTTTTGTGGTATTTTTTACAATCTTTGGCGCTACTTTTCCCCCATTGCTGCCGCTTTATGCAGATGGGGGAGTTGTTCTATTTTACGATCAATACCGTCTTGCTGTCCTCCAGCCATTCCACTTTGGCCCCGAAGGTTTCGGCAATATAGCGGATCGGGACCATCGTCCGGCCATTGATAATCACCGGTGGACTATCCAGGCCCGGCCCCATTTCCCCGATTACCAGGCGCAGGGTTTTCCCATCCAGGTATAAGTAGACGGCCTGAATAACTTCAACCCAGTTGATTTGAGCGCCCAGGGCTTCACCAATAAAACGCAGGGGTACCATGGTCCGGCCGTTGATGATTACCGGCGCCGCGTCCAGCTCCCGGCTTTGCTGATTGATCATGGCGATGGCCTGAGCGATGGTCAATTGGATTATTTGGGCCTGAACCGGCGGAATGGGTTGAACCAGCATGGGCGGCGCAGGGGTCCCGCCGCTGCTGCCTCCACCGCTGCCCCCGCCCCCGCCGCTATTCCTGACAATGGTAAAAGAGGCTGTGTTTACTCCGGACAAAGGATTGCCCCCCTCATCTTCTATGAAGGCGTCAACTCCCAGGAAATACTTTTGCCCCTTCTCTAAACTTGAGGCCGGCAAAACGGTAAGCACAGTCTTCAGGTCATTAACCTTTACGCTGCAGGCAACGGTCTCTCCCTGGATGTCATTTTTCGAAAAAGCAAGCAAAGAAGCCGCGTTCTCATTGGTGATTTCAGACCCCCCGGGATACAGGATAGGCTCGCTGAAGGTAATGGCGATGGGGGTATCGACAGCTACATTAACGGCATTATCCGCCGGATGAAAGGATAGGATCAGTGGCGGCAGAACGTCCTCAATACGGATAGGCTCGGGCCAGGGTTCCGAGATATTCCCCGCGCCGTCCGCCGCATAGGCGTAATAAGTGCCTTGCCGCAGCCCCTGAGTATAAACAAGCACAGGCATATCCGCCGCCGTCACATTGCCCGCGGCGCCTTCATGCCGGATGATGGCTGCGTCGAAAAGAGCCACACCGGGAGAAACCGCCGGTTCACCCCGGATCAGGTAAACTTTTCCCGTATCCTCGTTACTTTGTATATTTATGCTTTCTTTTGAATTGGTAAAACTTCTTTTTTCGTCAATGACAGTAACTACCGGATTGACGCCGTCGGAGATAGTGATCATCTCGTCGGCAGGATTGGAAAGATAGCCGTTCCAGCCGGCGAAGGCGTAATAAGAGCCGGGCGGAAGGCCGGAGGTTGGCACCGGAACCGGCATCCCCGCTGCTGTCACCGCGGCCTTTCGCCCTTTATTTCCGGAGACCGCTGCTTCCAATTCCTCAACAGACGCATGCGGCCGGCTGCTTAAAATAATATATACTTCCCCCTCGGAGCGGTTGCTGCTTAATCTCACATACTGCCCTTCGGCGTCAGTAGCCGCTGTATCCAGAACTGTTACTACCGGAGGCACATAAAAGGTCAGCTCAATATTGTTGTCGATGAGGGGAGGAATGGCCCCGGCGCCCAGCCCGGCTGAGATCACAGAGGTCCCCGCCGTAACCGAGCTAACAGTAAACTGTACTTTCCCGTCCTCACCGGCCAAAAAACGATGATGCCCGCCCTCGCTTATCGGAGGCGGGGCGTCCTGAACCGGGGCTATCATATCCGCTTCAGGCCTGCCGGTAACGACATAGACCCAGTTGCAGCCTGCGCTTTGTCCGGCGGCATCCAGAAGCTGTACAGTAAAGGTAGCTTTATCGGAACCCTCTGCACGGATACTCCTTTTATCCGCCGTCACGGTTGAAGCGGTATTGACGGCTGTACCGTGCACCTGCACAGTGTTGACGCCGGCGGTGATATTGCCGGTCTGATCCACTGCGTAAAGGTAATAAGTCCCGGGCACCAGACCCGTGCTGGAAATGCTGCCGTCGCCTCCGGGTCCTTGCACTGTTCCTTTGGCCCCCAGGTATAGAGGGAGCGTGCTTTTTAATACTTCAACTTCAGGCTCCTCTCCGGCAGGGATGACCCCTTCTTTGACCATATAAACCGTACAGGCCTCGTTAACCTGGAAAGATACAAGCTGTCCGGGCGCCACCGTGACGGTCTGCTCCTCTGCCGTAAGCACAGGGGGGATTGTATCAAAAGATTGCAGAGCCGCCAAAGCATCGGCCAGCCCATAGCCGAAGACGTTATTGGGTTCAAAGGGGTCCGGCAGGATTTCCCCACTCAGATGAATTGCCGAATCCTTCAACACCTGTCGGATTGCCCCCGGCGTACTTCCGGGATATTCGGCCAGCAATAAAGCCGCGATGGCCGCCACATGCGGCGCGGACGCGCTGGTACCCCGGAAATGATAGGTATCGGGTTTTGTATCAGATTCAGGTAATCCCCAGGTTACTGTGACGCCGTCAATCCCGCAAAGGTCGGGTTTGATTCGTTTTTCTGCCTCCGACCGGATGGTGACCGGACCCTGGGAGGAATAATACCGGATATCATCGTGTCCGGAATCGTCGGCGGCAATCGCACCCACGGCCAGCACTCCCGGCACGGCCGGGTGACCGTAAACCGAATCCGCGGCTACCAGATTCAGCTCCCGTAATACTGTACTGCCGCCGTAAAGACTGTCGTAGAGGTAGAAATAGAACTCCACTTCGGACGCGCTGTCACCGTCGGGATGGAGCACGCTGACAGCCAGGTCGATGTCTTTCCTCTGCGGATTCTTCGCTTCATTATTATTAGCCCAGACAAAGCTCTCCAGGGGATCGTCATTCCCATCCTGATCGGCATGACCATAGGTTTGGGAAATGTTGGCGGGAAAGGTATAACCCAGGTTGGCCAGAACATAGCTGCCATAAGTCAGGTCATAGACCCACATATCAAAATCTTCCCCGGCTTTACCAAAAGCCTCGTCCCACTGCATAACAATTTCCACGCCGCCGTCCCAGGGGACCTTGAGCAGGAGGGATTTCTGCCGGGGATCCGTACCATGGCTGAAATCATGGAAATGATAAGTGGTCATCCCATCCGAGACAGTATAATCGAAATATTGGCCCTGATAATGCCGGTCCGCCGAATTGCCCGCAGAAGAGACATAGATAACGTCATCCGTAACGCTCTGCACGTAGGAGGCGATGGTCCCGTCCTCGAAAAAAGGCTCGTACTGCCAGGCCACATCATCCACGATTACCTGACAGCCTGCCTCTATTAACGCGGCCACCGCATTATTAAAACCTATGATATCCCCTCCGCAGTCATGGAAATACAACTCAGCCTCCGGGGCCAAATCATGGATGATTTCCAGGAGGGCAATGCCTTCGTCGCTGTGGGCGTGGGGATAATTATTGCTCAGCACGGTAATTTCCGGCAATTCCCCCCGATTAAAAGCCGTCCGCCAATGATCGACGCTGTCGGAAATAACGCCCACTTTGACGCCGGCCCCTTGTTGGTCAAAGTCCAGGCGGGCCAGATCCGCCCTGTGAATGGCGTCCCCTTCGCTGGTTATCTTATCTATCCCCCAAATGATGGGTTCCTTCACCTGGCTGATTTTACGGACGCCCCGGACCAGCGAAAGGTCCTCCAGATCGGCCAAAGCCACCCAGCCGGTCAGGAGCTGATCCTCCTTTGAAATATTGACGATTTCAGCCAGATAGGGTTCGATTTCCGCAGGGGCTGTTTTCTCATCCAGATAGACATAGACATAAATCTGTTCCCGGCCGGAAGTTTTTAAGCCTCTCATCCGGGTATCTTCGCCCGGGGGAAAGATATTCTGGGCGGTTGCTTCATCCCACACGGTCAGCAAAGAGAGGTCCATTTTTTTCTGATTTTCCGGCAGACTCTTGATTTTTTCTTTGAGTTCCAGGGCCCCCGGATTAAGGAGGGTGAGAGGGGCGTCGCCGCTATTGTCTTCATAGACTTCCTGCGTGATTGCCGGGGTAATCTCTCCGGGACCCTCTTGGCCGGTTTCTTCGCCATAAACAGGCAGGATCATGAATAATAAAAAAAGCGCCAGAAAGACAACCACGAAAAATCGAGATCGTTTACTCAGCATTATGTTGCCCTCTTTCTTCCTATTTTTACATTATATGGTTTACCCTCCCATTATAATAATTTTCGCAATATTTGTATATATTTTCCAGTTGCATTCCAAAAAAATAGCTGATAGCTTTTTTCGCTATCAGCTTCTCTTCCCTATTCGAATGGATCACATATACGACAGCCGTTACCGGGATGGCTTCGGCGAAACAGCCTTATCCGCCAGCCACTTGCGGGTATCCCCTATCGCCTCCCGGACGCGTTCCGGGGCGGTCCCCCCCGGCGTGGCGCGGCGCCCGACCACTGTTTCCAGCCGCAGCGCCTCGTAGATGTCTTGTTGCAGATAAGCCTGCAGCCCTACCCCACCATCCGTGTTGGCCTGGGCCATTTCCTCCAGGGTCAGCTCTTCGATGAGTTTCCCCCGGGTAATACAATAGGCGACGATTTTGCCGGCGGCATGATGGGCGTCCCGAAAACTCAAGCCCTGCCGTACCAGATAGTCAGCCAGGTCGGTAGCGTTGGAGAAGCCAAGTTGTGCGGCTTGACGCATTCTGTCCCGTTTAAAGGTCAAAGTAGCCAGCATGGGAATAAAGACGACCAGGCATTTTTGAATGGTGTCCACGCCCTCAAACAAAGCTTCCTTATCTTCCTGCATATCCTTGTTATAGGCCAACGGCAGCCCTTTCATCACGGTCAACAGTCCCATTAATGTACCGTATACCCGGCCCGTCTTTCCCCGGATCAATTCCGCTACATCCGGATTTTTCTTTTGCGGCATAATCGAAGAACCGGTGGAATAGCCGTCGTCCAGCTCCACAAAGGCAAATTCCTGGTTGGCCCAGAGGATGATTTCCTCGCAGAAGCGGGAAAGATGCATCATCAGGATGGAAGCAGCCGAAAGCAATTCAAGGATATAGTCGCGGTCGGAGACGCTGTCCATGCTGTTGGCGGATACGGCGGCAAAGCCTAACTCGGCGGCAACCTTCCGGCGGTTTAAGGGGTAGGTGGTCCCGGCCAAAGCACCTGAACCCAGGGGCATGACGTCGGTACGTTTAAAACAGTCGGCCAATCTTTCATAATCCCGTTTGAACATCTCGACGTAAGCCAGCAGATGATGCCCCAGCGTTACCGGCTGGGCTACCTGCAGGTGGGTGAAACCGGGCATGATGGTTTCCGCGTTTTCGGCGGCGGTATCAGCCAGGGTTTCAATCAGGTTTAAGAGCAGAAGCTGGGTCCTTTGAATCTCTTCTTTGACGAAAAGACGTGTATCCAGGGCGACCTGGTCATTGCGGCTCCGGCCGGTATGCAGCTTTTTGCCGGCGTCGCCAATTCTCTCAATCAGGAGTATTTCGATATTCATATGAATATCTTCGGCGTCGACGGAGAATTCTACTTTTCCTTCTTCCACGTCTTTTTTGATGGACTCCAGCCCCACAATAATCCGGGCCGCCTCCTCCACCGGAATAATGCCTTCCTCCCCGAGCATCCTGGCATGGGCAATACTGCCGTTAATGTCATGCTGATACAAACGGCTGTCGAAACTGATGGATGAATGAAAATCATCGACCATTTGATTGGTTTTTTTCTGGAAACGTCCTCCCCAGAGCTTCATGAACAGGCCCCTTCCTCTTCAGATTCACTCCAGCCCAGCCAGTTTTTTCATCAGCGCCCGGGCTTTCAGCGGCAGACCGAACAGGTTGATAAACCCTTCGGCGTCTTTTTGGTTATATACTTTATCCTCGCCAAAAGTGGCAAATCCTTCATTATATAAAGAAAAAGGTGAAGTTGTTCCAGCCGGCTGGCAGGTCCCTTTATACAGTTTCAGGCGCACCTTACCCGTAACGGTCTCCTGGGTTACGTCCACAAAAGCGTCCAAAGCTTCCCTTAAAGGATGGAACCAAACGCCGTCATAGACCAATTCAGCATATCTTAAGGCAATAAGCTGCTTATAGTGCAGGGTCATCCGGTCCAGGGTCATCAGTTCCAATTCATGATGGGCCGCATATAACAGCGTTCCCCCCGGCGTCTCATAGACGCCCCGGGATTTCATGCCCACCAGGCGGTTCTCCAGAATATCGGCGACGCCGACCCCGTTTCTTGCCCCGATTTCATTTAATTTCTGCAGCAGGCCGACCGGGTCCGGCTTTTCTCCGTTCACAGCCACCGGGATACCTTGGACAAATTCAATCTCCACATATTCCGGCCGATCCGGGGCTTTTTCCGGCGGCGTAATCACCATCAGCACATCTTCCGGCGGCTCATTGGCCGGATTCTCCAAATCCGCGCCCTCATGGCTTAAGTGCCAGATGTTTCCGTCCATACTGTAAGGCCGGGCTTTGGTCACCGGAATGGGAATATCGCGGGCCTGGGCATAGTCGATAGCCTGCTCTCTGGACTTAATGTCCCATTCCCGCCAGGGCGCGATAATCTGCAAATCCGGCGCCAGCGCCTTGACGGTGAGTTCAAAACGCACCTGGTCGTTGCCCTTGCCGGTAGCCCCGTGGGCTACGGCCTGGGCGCCTTCCTTCCGGGCGATTTTAACTAATCTTTGGGCAATCAGCGGCCGGGCGAAAGAAGTCCCCAGGAGGTATTTGCCTTCATAGACAGCGCCTGCTTTCATCGTCGGGAAAATATAGTCCGTGACAAATTCTTTCTGGATGTTTTCGATATAGATTTTGCTGGCCCCGGTTTTAATGGCTTTTTCCTTTAAAGGTTCCAGGTCCTCCCCCTGCCCGACGTCGGCGGCCATGGCGATCACTTCACAGCCATAGTTTTCTTTCAGCCAGGGGATGATGATGGAAGTGTCCAGCCCTCCTGAATAAGCCAACACAACTTTTTCTATCTTTTTCATACTCTTTATTCCTCCTAGGATTTCAAATTTCCTTCTTTACAGCAAAGCGGCCAGAATCGCCTTATGCGCATGAAGCCTGTTTTCCGCCTCGTCGAAGACCACCGACTGCGGTCCTTCCATAGCCTCATCGGTTATTTCCTCACCGCGGTGAGCCGGCAGGCAATGCATGACCAACGCGTCTTGATTCGCGCATTTCAGCAAATCGCTGTTAATCTGATAGCTTTCCAGTACCTGCTTACGGGCGGAGAACTCCTGCTCCTGTCCCATGCTGGCCCAGACGTCGGTATATAAAATATCCGCTCCGGCGGCCGCCTCCTGGATGTTGCTCAGGACCTTTATTTTATCCGGTTTAGAGGCTAAAGCCCGGGCCTTGGCGACCACCGCGGGATCAGGCTGGTACCCTTCCGGTGAAGCGATGACAATTTCCATATCCGTCAGCGCGCCGGCAATCATCAGACTGTGGGCTACATTATTACCGTCACCGACAAAGACCAGCTTCAGCCCGGCCAGTTTTCCCTTGTGCTCCCAAATGGTCAGAAGATCGGCCAGAGCCTGGGTAGGATGGTAGTCGTCGGTTAAGCCGTTGATCACGGGCACATCGGCGTATTTGGCCAAATCCAGCACTTCCTGATGGGCAAAGGTCCGGATAAGAATCCCTTCGCAGTAGCGGGCCAATACCCTGGCCGTATCTTGGATAGGCTCGCCCCGCCCGATCTGCAAGTCGTTTTTGCTTAAGAACATACCCAAGCCGCCCAAATGATACATGGCCGCTTCAAAAGATACCCGGGTGCGGGTGGAGGCCTTCTGAAAAATCATGGCCAGAGTTTTCCCCTCGAGCAGTTTATGGGGGATGCCCTGTTTCTGCTTGGCTTTTAAGTCACGGGCCAATTCTAAGAGATACCAGATCTCCTCCTGGGTGAAATCGGCCAATGTAATAAAATCACGGCCTTTTAAATTCATCTTCCCTCACTCCCGTTCTATCTATTTCTATATTTCCGCCAAGGCTTCCGCTATGATCCCAATCCCTTTATCCAAATCCTCATAGGAGATGTTCAGCGGAGGAACCAGACGCAGGACATTGTTTTGCATGCAGTTGATCAACATTCCCTTTTCCTGGCATTTTGCCTGAATCGCCTTCGCTTCGGTATCCAAGGCGATGCCAATCAGAAGTCCCTGGCCCCGGATGTCGCTGATAACCGGATATTTTTCTTGCAGGGCGGCCACCTTTTCCTTAATATATTCCCCTTTTTGCGCCGCCTGCTCGGATAGCTTCTCATCGATAATTACGGATAATGTCGCCAGACCCGCTGCTGTGGCTAAGGGGTTTCCGCCAAAGGTAGCGGCATGATCGCCCGGTTTGAAGATTTCGGCGCATTCCCCGCCGGCCAGACAGGCCCCAATAGGTACGCCGCCGCCCAATCCCTTGGCTAAGGCCATAATATCGGGTTTAATTCCATAATGCTCATAGGCAAAGAGTTTTCCCGTCCGGCCAAGCCCTGTCTGCACTTCGTCCAGAATCAACAGGAGGTCATGTTCGTCACACAGCCGGCGGACTCCGGCAAAATATCCTTCATCCGGCACATTGACGCCGCCCTCGCCCTGCAGCGGTTCCAGCATAATGGCGCAGGTCCGGGGAGTGACGGCTTCCTGCAAAGCCTTCAGGTCATTGAAAGGCACATAAGTAAAGCCGGGCGCCAGGGGCTCGAAACCTTTCTGGTACTTTTCCTGGCCGGTGGCGGTGAGCGCCGCCAGCGTTCTGCCGTGGAAAGAATTCAAAGCCGTAATAATTTCCGCGCGGCCCGGGCCATATTTAAGATGAAAACGTTTTCTGGCGAGCTTAATGGCGGCTTCGTTGGCTTCCGCCCCGCTGTTGCAGAAAAAGACTTTATCCGCAAAAGAATATTCCGTAAGCATTTTGGCTAATTTTACCTGGGGCTCGATCCAATACAGATTGGAACAATGCAGAAATATTCCGGCCTGGGCAGTGATGGCATCCACCACTTTCGGATGGCAATGGCCGACATTATTTACGGCGATACCTGCTACCATGTCCAGATACTTGTTGCCGTCCGCGTCCCAGACATAGCTGCCCTGTCCCCGCACCAGCGCGAAATCGTGGCGCCCGTATGTATTCATCACATAGTCCAGTCCCATTTTAACGATTGTATGATTATTCATCTTTCATCACCATTGTACCGATTCCTTCCTTCGTAAAGATTTCCAACAAAAGCGAGTGGGGCTTTCTGCCATCGACAATGTGCACGTTCTCCACCCCTGCTTCCAGGGCTTTCAAGCAGCTCTCCGCCTTGGGAATCATTCCGCCGCTGATGACGCCCCTGGCGATCAGCCCGTGGATTTCATTTTGGGTGAGACGTGAAGCCAAAGACTCCGGCCCCTCCCCGAGATAGATCCCTTCCACATCGGTCAGCAAGATGAGCTTATGGGCATTGAGCGCTCCGCCTAAGGCCCCGGCCACATAATCGGCGTTGATATTCAGGGTTTCACCGGCGGCTCCTATGCCAATGGGGGCCAGCACAGGGATGTATCCTTCCCGGGTCAGGGTGACGATAATTTCCGGATTTATTTTCACCACTTCCCCCACCAGCCCTAGATCATCCGGCCCGGCTATCTTTTGGGCCTCGATCAGATCTCCGTCTTTGCCGCATATGCCGACGGCCTTTCCGCCGTAGCTGTTCATCTTGCCGACAATTCCTTTATTAAGCTTCCCGGCCAGCACCATTTCCACTACTTCCATGACGGCTTCATCGGTCACCCGCAGGCCGTTGATGAATTTAGGCTGTACATTGATTTTTTTTAAGGCTTCATTAATAGCGGGACCGCCGCCGTGGACGACCACCGGATTCATCCCCACCAGCTTCATCAGGATAATATCCTTTAAGACCAATTCCTCCAGGGCGGGATTATCCATCGCCGCGCCGCCGTATTTAATGACGATGGTTTTCCCGGCAAAGGATTGGATATAAGGCAGCGCTTCGGTCAGGACATTGGCTTTTTCCAGTGCGCTCAGCACGTTCACTCCTCCTCTAGGTGCGGTAATCGCCGTTGATTTTAACGTAATCATACGTCAAATCACAGCCCCAGGCTGTTGCGTCCGCAGGACCCTGTTTTAAGACCACTTTTAATACCACCGCATCCTCCTTAAGGAGGCGGGCCGCTTTCTCCTCATCAAAGTTCAGGCCCTGCCCGTTTTGGGCCATCGCCAGATCCCCGATATAGACGTCCGCCAGAGCCGGGTCAAAGTCCGCCCCGGAATAGCCCAGGGCGCAGACAATCCGGCCCCAGTTGGCATCCGCCCCGAAGATGGCCGCCTTCACGAGATTGGATGCGGCAATGCTGCGGGCGGCTAATCTTGCATCCTGCAGAGTTTTGGCCCCCTGCACCCGCACTTCAATCAGCTTAGTGGCGCCTTCCCCATCTTTGGCAATCAGTTTGGCCAGCTCTGTACAAAGATACGTCAAAGCGTCCAAAAATCTACCATAAGCAGCGCTCTCCGCGCTGTCGATGACAGGATTGCCGGCTTGGCCGTTGGCCAGGATAAACAAAGAATCGTTGGTACTGGTATCCCGGTCCACCGTAATCATATTAAAGGAGTAACTGTTGGCCTCACAGAGCGCCTGCTGCAGGCAGTCCTTGGTGATAGCCGCGTCTGTGGTTACAAACCCCAACATGGTCGCCATGTCAGGATGAATCATCCCGGAACCTTTGGCCATAGCGCCCAGGGTGACGGTTTTTCCCTCTTCCTCATACTTTACGGCCAATTCTTTCTTGAAGGTATCCGTTGTCAGGATAGCCTGGGCGGCGAGTTCTCCATGCTCCCTGGAAAGATTGCCGCAGGCCGCGGCGATTCCCGCAGTGACGCGCTCCAGCGGGAGCGGTACGCCGATGACGCCGGTGGAAGCCACCAGAATTGCTTCAGGCTTGCAGCCCAACCCCTGTGCCGTATCCTGAGCCATTTTCACGGCGTCCTGCAGACCCGGCTCTCCGGTGCAGGCATTGGCGCAGCCGCTGTTGACGACAAAGCCCCAAGCGGATTCCTGCTGCAGGTGCCGGCGTGAAACGAGAACCGGCGCAGCCTGAAACTTATTGGTCGTAAAGACCCCCGCCGCGATCGCCGAAACTTCCGAAGCCACTACCGCCAGGTCATAGCGCCCGGCTTTTTTGACGGCAGCCTGGGCCGCTCCCGCCTTAAAACCTTGCGGTGCAGTGATGCCCCCGTCTGCGATAATTGTAAAATCTGTCTTCATCTTTTCCCTCCAGACTATAGGCCAGTCGCCTCTTTTAAGGATAAATTGCGATTTTATTCAATCCGGCCGCTTCCTCCAGCCCGCACATGATGTTCATATTCTGTACCGCCTGGCCCGAAGCTCCTTTCACCAGATTGTCGATCACCGAAATAATCTTCAAAACCTGAGTCCGCTCATCCCAATACCACCCGAGATCACAGTAATTGGTCCCCAGCGCCCACTTGGTCTGAGGGTATTGGCCCTGCTCCATCAGCCGGATAAACTGTTCCCCGGCATAATACTCCCGATAAGTCTGTGTAATCTGCTCCGGCGTCACTCCGGTAAGGGGCTTGGTATAGATGGTGGAGAGCATTCCCCGGACCATCGGCACAAGATGCGGTGTAAAGGAGACTGTGATATCTTCTTGGGCCAGCAGGGATAATTCCTGCTCGATCTCCGGCGTATGCCTGTGCTGGGGAAAACCGTAAGCCTTAAAGCCGCCCTCCACCTCAGAGTAAAGGGAACCGACGGCCAGGCTCCGGCCCGCGCCGCTTACGCCTGATTTGGAATCGATAATAATATGCCCGGTATCAATCAGTTTGCAGGCTAATAACGGGGCCAGCGCCAGAAGGGCTGTCGTCGGGTAACATCCCGGATTGGCTACCACCTGAGCCTTTTTGATTTTTTCACGCTGCAACTCGGGCAGGCCATAGACTGCTTGCTCCAGAAGCGCTCCCTGGGGTCCGGCGGTCTTATACCACTTACTGTATACATCCGGCGACTTCAGCCGGAAATCTGCCCCCAGATCAATCACTTTTTTGCCCAACTGCACGGCTTTCTCCACATAAGGAACACTCAAACCGTGGGGCAAAGCCAAAAAGACGACGTCCGCCTCTTCCAACAGTACGGTATCGTCAATACTGCGACAAACCGTATCCACAACACCTTTAAAATGCGGATAGATATCGGAGAATCTTTGTCCGGCATAGTTTTGCGTACCCAAGCCGGTCAGCTCCACCCCGTCGTGCCGGTAAAGCATTCTCGCCAATTCCTGCCCTGTATACCCTGTCGCTCCCAAAATACTAACTTTAATCATTCTGATCACCTCGCCATAGTACATCGATTATTATACATTTATATGCATAATTATGCAACATTTCTTTCTTTAAGATCGTGTAAAAAATTGTGAATCCTGCAGGATTCACAATTTTATAGGCAGCAGATCTATTATTTCACAAATTTAGAAGATAATATCGCGGCGTTCCTTTTCGTTAATAATATCCACAATAAACAAAGTCGGCGCTTCCATCAAATCCAGGTCCGGAAACTCTTGCAACAAGACGCCGTGTCCGTTGGCAACGACCTTCACCACCGGACGCGAGGGCATATTCTGATCTATGGAGATGACCACGCCGATGGAACCGTCGTTGAGACGTACGGTGGAACCAATCGGATAAGGGGCAATGTTTTTGCAGAAAGCTTTTACGACATCGGGATGAAGCGCCCGGCCGCTTTCCGCCAGGACTACCTCCAGTGCCTGGTACGGATGGAGACGCTTTGCCGGGTCCGGATTGGACACCAGATTATCGTAATAGTTGGCTGCGGCTACAATCGCGCCGTATAAATGGATTTCTTCACCTTTTAACTGCCGGGGATACCCTTCCCCGTCGTATCTTTCATGATGCTGATAGGTTACGTGGGCCGCGGTGACGTTTAAGGTCTTGTTGCTCCGGAGGATTTCAAAGCCGTGCAGCGTATGTTCCGGCCCTTCGCTTAAGGATTTGCCGATGTCATGCAGGATAGCGCCCATCCCCAATGTTTTGATTTTCAGTTCATCCAGACTCAGCGACATGCCGGTGATCAAACTCAAAACGCACACGGAAACGGAATGGTTATAGACATACATATTACCTGCCCGGATATCCAACAGTTGGACTACCAGATTGGGCACGCCCCGCAAGTCGTCCAGAATGCTGTTGACCATATCGCTGATTTGGCGCAGGTCAACTTCCGCCCTCAATCTGATATTTTCGGTAATCTGTTTTAGGGCTTTGATTGTTTGTATTTTTATGCGGTCATGTATCAGGTCTTCCACTTCAAGGTGACCGACAATCTCGTCCTCGATATAGACAAAAGGAATTCCCAGGGAATCCAGTTTTTCTATATACCGGCTGGTCAGAACAGTGCCCACATTCAACAAGATGCGTCCGTTATCATCGTAAATCGCCTTGGCAATTTTCATCCCGCTGTTTAATTGTGATACGTCAATTGAGCGCATAATGTCTTCCTTTTCCAGTAATTTCAAGGGTTTAAAATGCCCGTGGGTACTATTTTCAAGATTTCACCCTGTTTTCCTTCTTCATCTTGAAAATAATTCGACATTGCGCGCAAAGCATCCGGATTAAATATTTCCCAAAAAGACGTCGGACAAATACACAGCGGCCCTGTCCCGGGCTTTATACATACTTTCCAGGGAGGTGGCCGGCTGAGCGAACTTATAATAAGGAAAGTATCGCGTCAGATGCAGCGGGATATTTTTGTCGATTGCGGCAATACAAGACGCTAGCCGCCCGATTTCTTCCGGGCTGTCATTGAATCCGGGGATTAACAGCGTGGTAATCTCCAAATGCGCAGATTCAGCAATTATCGCGGCATTCTTCAAGACGGGCCGGAGACTTCCTCCGCACACCCGGCGATAAAAATCTTCCGTAAAAGACTTGATATCCAGATTGACTGCATCCAGGTAGGGCAGCACTTCCTGCAGCGGCTGCGGATTAATATAACCGTTGGTGACCAAAACATTCTTCAGGCCGGCTGCACGGGCCAGTCTGGCCGTGTCCAATACATATTCATACCAAATCAGCGGTTCCGCATAGGTATAGGCCAGGCCGATGTTGCCGTAAGCCTGCAATTCCTGCGCTTTCTTCACCGCCTCTTCCGGCAAAACAAGATCAGCCCGAACGGTATCACTCTGGGAAATCTGCCAGTTCTGACAGTATCCACAGCTTAAGTTGCAGCCGAACGTGCCTAACGAGAATATTTTCTTCCCGGGGAAAAACCGCTTCAAAGGTTTCTTTTCAAGGGGATCCAGCGCGGCAGCCGTTACCTTCGCGTAATTTTCCGCAAAAAGCGTCCCCTCCCGATTCACCCGCACCCGGCATTTGCCCCTTTGATTCAGGGCAATTCTACATAAATGCGGACACAGCAAACATTGAACCTCTTTTTCCGCATTATTTAAGGAGCGGGCGTACCTGGCCCGATGCAAATGGTGGGACATTTGCTCACCTGCTTTCAGGTATAACGGGTTACCTTAAACCTGGAAAGGGTCACATTATCTTCACGGCGCAGTCCGGCTTTCTGTTTGGCGATCTCCACTTGTTCGGCCGCGTCATGAATACCTTCCAGATTCGGCAGCAATAAACCCTGCCGGGAACCTTTTTTGACAATTACGCCATAAATCCGGGGATCCAGCTCCGCGATTCCCGTGATGTCTTCCGGAGCCTCCAGCACATCCACCGATATCTCCGCTTCCTGCAATTCCTCCAGCTGCAGCGGCTCGAAACGGGGATCCCGGCAAGCCGCGGAAACGGCATTATGAATAATTTCCAGTCCCAGGTTCTTTTGGGTCGCTTCCACGGTACCGATACAGCCTCTTAAGTTTCCCTGCTTTTTCAGGCTGACAAAAACACCGGCTCCGCCGGTCTGTAAATCCACGTATTCCGCCGGCAGATCCAGGATTTGTCCTTTGGTTAAAAAATACGCGATGCTCTCCCGGGCCAATCTCACCGGAAGCGACTCCGCCGTCCTTCTTTTTTCCATCTTCTCCTGGCGCCTGCGGTAAAACTCCCGGCTGAAGGCCCGGCTGGGATCAATTTTGCCCGGCTGCAGCCTGGCCGTAAAATAGCCTACCCCAAACGGCCCCTCATAGGATAACTCGGAAGCTGCTATCTCGTATCCTTCCAGCGCGCCCAGGGCCATCACCAGCGGCCTGAGGCCACACTCGGCGGCTTCTTCGATAAAATCTTTTTCCAAAGACAATATTTTAGGCACATCCCCCGAGGCGACGGCCTGCCTGATAATATGATCAAATTCCGCTCCCTTAGGCGAATAGGGAGCCGGAGCGCCGGGCAGCAGACAATGGGACATATCGCCGCTGGCTAACAAGACCCAGCGCCGCCCTAAGTCATCCAGCGCCGCGCGCAGTATTCCGCCGAAATCATAAAGCTCCTCATAAGGTAAGAAAGCCATATTGACGGGGAGTATTTTTCCCTGCCAGCCGGCCCGGGAAACAAAATAGAGCGGTACGAACAAGCCATGATCCAGCCTGTCGGAACAGTTGAACCGCGAGCGCGTCGGTTTATCCAGCAGGGCAACGGGGACCGGCGTATCTTTAGAAAAGTCCCTTACCCGCCCGGCAGCCTCCAGATCCAGGCTGAATTCCAGTTTAATCTGGGGCGCGCCAAACTGCGCCATATCCCCCCGCAGCGTCTCGGCCGCCGTAATGGTTACCGCGTCGCTGAAGACAGGCCCGTGCGGCGTGATGAGAACCAGAACGTCGGGATTCACTGTCTTAATCTCCGCTGCCAAAGACGTCATCGCTTTTTGCGTGGCGGCAATCATTCCGGCTTCATCGCCGCCCACTTCCGGAATGATGAGGGGAGGATGGGGCAGAAAACCGATAAATTCCAACATTTTTAAAATACCTCTTCATAATATAAGCCTATCTCCTGCATATACCCTACGAAGCAGTCCACTACATCAGGATCATAAAAGATGCCCTTAAGTTCCTGCAGCTCATGAATGACGTCCCGTACCGCCACCGCGTTCTTATAAGGGCGGTTGGTGGTCATCGCGTCAAAGCTGTCGGCCAGGCGCAGGATACGGGCGCCCAGAGGGATATCCCTGCCCTTCAAGCCGAAGGGATAACCGCTTCCGTTATAGTTTTCGTGGTGATAGAGGATTATATTCACCGCGCCCACCAAAGAAGAAATCGGCCGGATCATATCCGCGCCCCAGGAAGGATGCATTCTGATCGCTTCCCATTCCTCCCTGGTTAGTTTTCCGCCTTTATTCAAAACTTCCCGGCTTACTTCGATCTTCCCGATATCATGCAGCAAAGCGCCGACCATTAAGTCCTGAACTTCCCATTCCCACAGCGCCAGTTTACGGCCAATCTGCACAGCGTAATTCATTACCCGTTCCGAGTGCCCGTAGGTATAACGGTCCTTGGCATTTACCACCATCAGCAGCGTACGCAGGGAAGAAAGCAGATTCTTCTCCTTATCCTGCAGGTTTTTCTCAATTTCGTCAAAAACGGAATAATAGAGTTCTACTTTGTTGGTTTTAATGTCTTTGGCCCGGTATAAAGCTTCATCCGCCTTCTGAATCAATTGTTCCTTACTGGCGGCATGTTCGGGGTAGGAAGCCACGCCGATAGATACGGTTAGGCGTCCCTTGGGCAGAATGTTCATTCCCTCGAAGGAAGCGGCTTCCACCGCCGCCCGGACCTTCTCGCCCATCTCCATCCCGGCGGAGCTTGAAGCATTGGGCAGAATGACCGCGAATTCATCCCCGCCATAGCGCGCGCAAATACCCTCGTCCCCTGCTTCTTCTTCAATCAATTGGGCCACCTGGTTTAAAACCCTGTCCCCTTTTTGGTGGCCATAGGCGTCATTGTAATACTTGAAAAAATCGATATCAATCATGATAATGGTCATATTTTTCGCCGCGACTTTGGCTTTCAGAAAATATTCATCCAACAAGCTATAGAAGACGCGATGATTAAAGACCCCCGTCAGGCCGTCCACCGCGGCTTGTTTTTGCAGCTCTTCCCTGTTCTCAAACTCCGCTTCCGTCATCTTCCCCAACAACCAGGCAAACAGCCAGTAGGAACTGATGGCCAGTATATCTACATCCACATTCTGGTCTTTATTAATAATATTCAAGACAACCAATCCCATAGACGCAAAAAAGGCCCAGATATAGCCCTCTCTCACGCCGTAAGATAAGGCTGAAGCAACAATGGGCATCAGCAATAAGATGCGGAAAAAACTTTCCCTGTCAAAGGAAAGCAGCAAGATATTAGCCACCAGGAACAGTCCGTTAAAGAGATATTCGGGCCAATCCCGGTTATGCATAAAATAGTATTGCTCCAGCAGTCTATAAGACAATAATATCAAGGTCGGAACGGCTACCAGAATCGCATTCCTGTATAGGCCCAGAGACAGCGGGCTGGAGTTCTCCAACACTCTGACCAGCAGTATGCCGGATAAAAGGCAGAAGAGTACCTGGGAAGTAAATACATATCTTTTCACTCGGTTGTTTCGTACAGTGTCAAGAACTCTCAAGTCAACCTCTCCTGTGTAAAGTTCTGGCTGAAAAATTGTGCCGGACGTACACATCCCGCCGGCACAAAAAAGTGAGGTGGGTGAACCACCTCTTCTGCTTATTTAATTAAGCTTTTCGGGGTTTCGGGTTGATACTGACTAAACCAGCAAGCAAATACTGAAGTGGCAGAGGCAAACAGAAACAAGAGCGTAGTAGCCATAGTCAGAATTGTAAATTTAATTTTACTCATTCGTTACACCTCCTCATCCTTTTATTTTTTATTGAAAATAGGCAATAAAGTTATAGACTGCGCTGTAATACCTCCCGCAATACATAATCCTATATAGCTTTCACGCATAAAAACGGCCACCGCACTGAAAAGCAACACAATCATAATGGATGACATTCTCAGTCTTTTTCGAAAATCCGGCGACACGATCGGTTTGGCTGCCGAATCGACTGGAGCGTAGCGGCTGACTAAAAAAATGCTTATAAGACATAAGATAATTAAAATAATTACTAAAGCAGGCTCTTTATTCCACCGGTCAAAAGCTTCTACGGACAGCCAGCTAATTGATGTATAAATGACGGCGGTGGCAAGAAGGCAACGATATGGGGTTGAAAAGTGAGAGCCTCCACTAAACTTTCTTAAGACATCACCCGACAGAAGTGTACTTATCATAGCTAAAGGTATTCCAAACAGCCACCCTATTAACAAAAGAACTATATATCCAACTATCATTAGAAACAGCATGTCCAATGAATAGGCGAGAATTTGCTGTTTTTCCTCGGAAAAGCTTAATTCCTTAGCCAAGTAGTCACTGGCCTTGGTGCTTAAACGAGAATAACTCATTTATCACACACCTCGCAAACTTATTCGTCTATTTCTCTTTCAGTAAAATAATAGTTATCACTTTTTCTGAATAAAAAGGTTAGGTTGAGTTTTTTCTTTACAAATAAAAGAGCAATAAGAAATACGATAATAATATGGGGACATCCATATATAATTCTCAGATAAATATTCTGACTCATTTCTTCGAAATTGGTTAAGCCCAGCGACATGAGAGAATAGACCGATACAAATTCTGCTAGAACCAAAACAGCCATAGTTATAGCGCTAAAAGTTAACGCTCTTTTCATTTCTATTTTTCCAATATGTATACATAAAACGCCAAGTGTGGCAGCCAAAATGATAACATGTACTCCCGGGGTGAACGGCAATAGTCGGATTAAATAAGTAATGATTGCCTGTGCAAGGCCGATCTTCCAAATTTTGTTCCAATAGAATTCATTTGTAGCAATGCTCATGGCTAAAGAAGCAGTAGCTATACACTCTGGTATCGTCTGAAATATCCATGCTAATAACGGTATTTGCGGCAAACACTCCACGCTCCTTAAATGTTATCTAAGAAGCTTAATTCGCGGAAAATCGTTTTATACCTCTTTGATCTCCATATTTTTTACAAGCCTCGCCCGATAACTGTATAGTATGGCTGCTGAATACAAGGTGATCACCGGGGGCATTCCTACCACAATTCGGTAAAACTGGTTCGTAAAGATGATATCTTGAGAAGCAAGACCACCCATCCTAACAGCAATATAGACGGATATTATCTCAGATAAAGCCAGGATAATGATGGCAATATTAGCATTGATGATGGCCTTTCTCAGATCAATCTTGGCAATAAGGGTTGACAAAATGGCTAAGATAAAAATTAAGATTACGGTATGCACCCCGAAGGTAAGCGGTAATAACCGAATTACATACATAAATACCGCGTAGATTAAGCCAATAAAGATAGGGTATTTCCAGCGTATCTGTCGGCTGCTGAAACTATACACCACAGCAGCTATCCCGATACTTTCCGGGATACCCTGAAGCAGCCAGGAGAGGAAGGGCATCTGCATTATATCACCTGCTCAGGACTGTCATTTCTGTCCTGATTTCCTATTTTTTCTAATCTAGTTGCATTATACAACAAACTTTTCGCTTTGTCCTTCAGAGATTTTGTCGATATTTGTAATTTATGGTCAATAAAAGGAGTAAAGCAATGATACCTCCGCCGGCAGCCTGCAAGATATTTCCCGGGACGCCGAGAACCGCCACCCCAAAGCCGTATAAAAAGGTCTCATAGGCTAAATACCCCGCTGCCATAATCATCCCGCCCAGGATAAAGGCCACGGTGAAGCCCAGGCCCTTTTTAACCAGCGAAGTCTCACGGGAGGCAAACCGTGAAAAGACCAGGCCCACGATCAGAGCGTCCAGCCCTTTGATCACAAAAGTAGCCGGCGCGTAAATCCCATATCCTGAAAACAAGTCCGCCAGCAGCGAGCCCACGGCGGCCGCCAGTCCCCCTACCCAGGGGCCCAGCAGGGCTCCGCATAGGTAGACCATACTGTCTCCTAAATGAATATATCCTTTGGTGGGCGTCGGTATTTGAATCAACATGGTTCCCACGACAACCAAGGCTGCCATTAACCCACCGGCGACGAGCTGTTTGGTGCTGTATTTCATTGTATTACCCCCAGTCTTGCTGTTTTTATGATTTTTTCTTATAATATAGTATAACTGTACCCTATGAAAGGTACAGTTATACTATATTATTTAGGCACAGATGGGAGTGTCCGCGATGACGCAATACCTGATCGACCTGGACAGACATAAGAATCTTCCCCTCTATATCCAACTGTATGAACAGATTAAAAAAGAGATATTGACGGGAAAACTGGAACCCGGCAGGAAAATGCCCTCCATCCGGGCGCTCTCGCTGCAGCTGAATATCAGTAAAAATACGGTTGATACCGCTTATCAGCAGCTCCTGGCGGAGGGATATATCACGAGCCGCCCCCAATCCGGCTATTTCGCGGCTGCTGTTGAAAATGCCCTCTATGCCGCGCGTTCCAACTTAGCAGACAATGAACAAAGCCACGCTACCGAAAGACAGGGGTGCCTTTATGATTTCCGCAGTGACCATATCGATCAGGAAAGCTTCAACTTTTCCCTGTGGCGCAGGTTCATCAATCAGGCGCTGCGCAATAATAAAAGATTCTTGAACTACGGCCATTATCAGGGCGAACCTGCCTTAAGAATTGAAATAGCGCGCTACCTGCGTCAATCCCGCGCCGTGGACTGCACACCTGAACAAATCGTCATCGGCGCCGGCGTCCAAAGCCTGCTCCATATTCTCTGCGGGCTGCTCGGCCCGCTCTACCATTCCATTGCTTTTGAGGATCCCGGTTTCAAGAAAGCGCAGTATATCTTTTCAGACCATCAATATACGCTCTTGCCCATCCCGCTGGAAAGGGATGGCCTGAGCATTGAAGCGCTGATCCAAACAAAAGCGAAGGCAGTCTATGTCAGTCCTTCGCACCAATTTCCCCTGGGCGCGGCCATGCCGGTGACCAAGCGCAGTCAACTGTTGAAATGGGCCCATGACAGCGGGGCGGTTATCATTGAGGATGATTATGACAGCGAGCTCAGGTATTTCGGTCGGCCCATCCCTTCCTTACAAGGAATGAGCAGCGGCAGCCGGGTCTTTTATCTGGGCTCCTTTTCCAAAATCCTGATTCCTTCTTTAAGAATCAGTTATATGGTGATTCCGCCCGAATATCTACCTGTTCTACAGCATACTCTGCCTAAATACAATCAAACCTCCTCCGCCATTGAACAAATCGCCCTGGCCGCCTTTATTAAAGAGGGCTGGCTGGAAAAACACATTAAAAGATTAAGAAAGCTCTATGCCGGAAAAAACCAGCTGATGGTCGATGCCATCCGTTCCAGTATGGGGGACAAAGTCTCTGTCCAGGGTAAGGAATCGGGCATCAGTTTGTTGCTGGAAATTAAAACCGGCCTGACATCCGCCCAACTCGTCGAGCTGGCTGCCCAGGCCGGGATCAAAGTTACGCCGGTTTCCCATTATTATCTGGACGCCTCTGCCGGGAATTTCCCGCAAATTCTCCTGTCCTATGCCGGCATCCGTAAAGAAGATATCATACCGGCTATTACGCTTTTGCAGCAAGCCTGGTTTGCTGTTTAGCTTCTATTTCTCCATCATTTTCATAGCGGGCCTGAAACTATCGCCGTATTCAGCCAGATAACGCACCACGCCGGAATAGATTGCCCAAACAATCTTATCCTGATAAGCCGGGTCCTGTAATAATTTTTCTTCTTCCGGATTGGATAAGAAGCCCATCTCGATATTGACAATGGGCAAATGGGCCTCTTTGAAGATCAAGGAAGTCGTATCACTCTTAGGCTTACGCTGGGTATTCCGCAGATAAGCTTCCAGTTCCACCTGAATAAATTCAGCCAATTCCTTGCTTCCGGCAACGGAGGGCGCATAAAAAGTCTGCGCCCCTTTCCACCTGCTTTGCGGAAAAGAATTGCAGTGCAGCGCGATATACAAATCAGCCCGGTGTTCCCTGGCCAATTCCATCCGGTTCAGTAAATCGGCGCGTTTTCTTAAGCGGATGGTGTCTTCCCCCTGGCTTAAGGCTTTATCTTCTTCCCGGGTCATCACTACCTGGGCGCCGCTGTCATTTAAGACCGCATACAGTTTTTTGCCCACAGCCAGGTTAATATTTTTTTCATAAATTCCCGCCGGACTGACTTTCCCCGGGTCTTCCCCGCCGTGTCCGGGATCGACGATGATCGTCCGTCCGGCCGCGACCCAGGACATCGCTTTGATGGCTTGAACACTCTGATTTGGTCCAAGATGCCGGCTGACTCCGAAAACGGACAACACCAAGATGAGCGCAGCCAGAAGAATAATGCTTTTCTTGTTATGGACGAACTTTCTCATTCACTTCTCCCCTTCATTCGGGTTCTTTAAAAAAGATATTAAAGAGGGAGAGTAAGTATGACAAAAAAAGCGCCGCAGTCGTGTTGGACTGCAGCGCTTGGTTGATTTTGCTGTTAAGGCTGGGGGAATTGTAGACTTTTTCTTGCTTTTTTAAGTATCCTTATTAATAATCTGCAATCTTATGCGTATAAGAAAAAACCTCTAAACTCGGATCGAAGTATCTATAATTCATCGTTCCTTCATTAAATGTTTTATTCTCATACTTGTTTCCGCTATTCCATGCCGTGTCCAGGATAATCCATCTGCTATCTACAAAAACTTCATTCCAAACATGATTAGGTTGCGTATGATTAACGTCATTCCACTCTCCCGACGTACCAATTCCTAAAGCATACCCGGTTACTAAGCGAGAAGGTATTCCTACCACTCTTAACAATGCATCGGTTAATTCAGCATATCCCTGGCACACTGATTTTCTAGATTCTAAAGTTCCATATGCATCCGTTCTGCCATAGGTTCCGGTTGTATAATCATCCCAATTATAATAAATATTTTGGGCAACCCAATCATTAATCTTTAAAATCTTCTCATAATCAGATTTGGCATCTTTGGTAATTTTATTCGCTAAGTCTTCAATTTGCTTTCTTTCGGATTCATTCTTTATGGCTACATTCAAATAATTTTTCGGTTCAATAACCGAAT
>JAVEYA010000009.1:0-39283 GCA_034003745.1 Clostridia bacterium | reverse complement strand
TGGTTCGGGATTGTTCAGCTCTTCAAGAATACTAAAGAGATTGGTGTTAAGCGTCACCATATCTTTCGATTTGACGATAGCCGGTTTGCTGAAAAAATATCCCTGAAACAGGCTATAGCCTAGTTCGGCCGCTTGTTTGTATTCTTCTCTGGTTTCAATTTTTTCCGCTAAAAACTTTACCTTGGAACCGTACCTCCGGATCAGGCTTTGCTGTTCAAATCTGCTGACAGCCGGAAATTCAATCTTAATAATATCCGCCAGCTCGATCAAAGGTAAATTGTTTTGACTCAAAACAAAGTCGTCCAGGGCCAGACTATACCCCATGGTTTTAATTCTCTTACAGGCATTGATGGTCGCCGGGGTCACTTCTTTACGTTCCAGGATTTCTACAACGATATTCTTCTTAGGCAACATAAAAGGGACGTCCGTCTCAATCAGCTCTTTGGAGAAATTAATAAAGGCGTTGGCCCCGTCCGTCAAGTCCTTAAGACCCATGACCAGAAACGTGTTGTAAATCAATTCTGTGGTAGCCTGATCGTCATCAATACCGCAAAAAAAATTGTCCGTGCCGCTTTGCCTGTATAATAGCTCATACCCGAAAATTTTCATATTCTTAGCAAAAATAGGCTGTCTGGCAAGAAAGGCTTCCATTTCTTCACCCCCGCTCGCGCATATATGACATAATGTGACAGTCATACTTAAATAATAACACATAAGTACGGTCTATCTGAAAAAACTTTCCAATTGCTTTGTATATCCCAACCAGAAGAACAACTACCGGCATATTCCATGAATCCTGCTCCTCTAAGGGACTATTTACATCTCAGAATTTATATTGTTTGATCGTAGACTCCAGTTGACTGGACAAGTGGGCCAGCGCTTCGGCTGAAGAAGCGATTTCCTGTATCCCCGCGGATTGCTCTTCGGTAGCGGCGGAAATGGTCTGACTGCTGGCTGCCGTTTCCTTGGAGATATCCCGGATCTTTTCTACCGCCGCCGTCACCTTGCCGCTGGAAGATGCTAAGGCCTGGGCGCTTCCGGTAATCCCTAAAACCGCCTGATGGACATTATCAATCTGCTGCTGAATGGTTTCAAAGGATTTACCCGCCTCTAAAACCACTTCCTGGCCTTTAAAAACTTCCTGGGCGCTTTTATCCATTCTTTCAATGGCTACTCGGATTTGAGACTGGATTTCATTGATAATCTGTGCAATATCGCCCGCCGATTCTTTGGCTTGTTCGGCAAGCTTCCGGACTTCATCGGCGACCACCGCAAAGCCGTGTCCGTGTTCACCGGCCCGGGCGGCTTCAATGGCCGCGTTTAAAGCCAGAAGATTGGTTTGGGAGGCGATTCCCGTAATGGTAGCGACAATTTGGCCGATCCGCTCGGAGAAAGTCCCTAAGTTTCGAATATCGCCGGCAGTGTCCTGAACAATTCCGTTGATATTGGTAATGGAATCAACGGCTTGGCGGAGCGCCTCTCCGCCTTCCAAGGCGGCCGTGGCCGACGCCTGGGAGACTTGTCCGACCGCGGAGGCATGCCGGACGATCCCGTTGATTTCATCTTCAATACCGTGAACGGTTTGGACCGTACCGTCAACCTCCGTGGCTTGCTCCATTGCCCCCAGCGCCACCTGAGAAACTGTTTCGGCAACCTGGGTTGCTCCCTGGGCGGATTGCCCGGCGCTGGCTCCCAGTTCTTCACTGGCAGCGGCAATCTGCGCTGTCGCTTCGCCAATTTGCCCCATAGTGAACCGCAGCATGTCCGCCATCCCTTTGAAATCTTGCTGCAGGCGGCCGATTTCGTCCTGACCCTTCACCTGAATCGTTTGCGCCTGGGTAAAATCACCGGAGGCGATAATATTGACCTGGTCGGCCAGCCTTTTAATGGGTTCGGTAATGTATTGAGCGCTGAACCAAGCGATGATCAGGCTGATGATTGCGGTGACCAGGGTAATAATGACGGCGGAATTCCGTTCTTTTCTGACCGGTTCCATGGCTTCGTCATAACTCATCCGGGAGGCGACCCCCAGTGAGGTTCCCGGAATATTGGTATACGCGGCAATTGTTTTCGCGCCGTTGAAGGTATAAACCTGGCTGCCGGAATGCCCGGCGAGGGCTTCTTGGGCCATGGTCCGCAGTTCCGGCGCAACCAGGGTTTTATCTTTTTCATCCGGATGGAGGATTTTAAGGGAGCCGATATATTCCTGGACCGGGTGGGCAAAGACCAGCCCGTTTGTGCCGTCAAAGGCAAAGGCATAGTTGCCGGCGTTCTTTTTCCCTTCAGCTACAATTCCTTGCAAATTGTCAATATTCACGGAGATCCCCAAATATCTTTCCGGCGCGCCGGCCACTTTAATCGGCGTAGCGATCATCAGCGATGGTTTCTGGGTAGTCTGGGAGATGAGAATCTCACGGGAGACGACTGTTTGCTTTGTTTTTTGCACCTCTTGCATGTATTCCCGGCCGGCTAAAGAACCCCCTTCCCCTTTTTCATTCAGCTTGGTGAGGGCGGCATCCGTCATAAAAACCGTAGAGAAGATCGGATTTTGCTGTTTAATCGCCAATAACGCCTGTACCAGGACATCCTCGTCTTTTGACAAGAAAGCGGAATTATAGGCGGAGGTTTCCAGAACGGAGACAGTTTTGGCTATTTCCGTTTCCAGCCTGGCCGCCGTGAGGACCGCAACATCCAATTGACGCTCTTTTTCTATTTGTTCTATTTCCGAGACCCGGGCTTGATAACTGTAAATTTCTGCACACGTAACGGCGAGGATGATCAATAGTGCGATTACTAGAGCCAGTTTTGTCCGGATGCTTAGCTGAATGTTTTGAAAGTTCATTTGTGGAAATCCTCCTCATTGTGTAAATTAAAATGCCGGCAATTACTTTGTAATTATCGGCAAGGCTAAAAGTCCTTATTTTTTAGGCAATTCTTTTGCCCTGCCTACTGGACTCAACTTAAAATTTAAACTCGGATTGCTTCCCTTCTGCTAAATTATCCAATGATTCCAATTGCGATAAAACAAGTTTATTTCCTGCGGTCGTAATTTTCCTTTAATTTTCTCGTTAATTCTCTCCTTTAACAATTCTATCCATTTTAGGCTGAACGGGTACACCAAAAATAAAGGTCGTCCCGTTATGAACCTCTGAGATAAAATGGACATAACCTCCCAGATATCTTTCACCGAGAAGCTTCATGCTGTAGGTCCCCAGGCCGCGGCCACTGCCCTTACTGGAATAAGAACGTTTGAAAAGCTGCAGCTGGGCCTCCCGCGGAATGTACTGGTTGTTATGCACGCCGAATTCAACATAATCCTCTTTTTTTTTCCGCCCAGAGGCTGACCGCTTCTCCCCCGGAAGCCTCGACGGCATTTTTCAGCATATTGTGCACGATCCGCCTCACCAGGACAGGATCACACGTCAAGGCTACGTCTTCCCGGCAATGCAGGCGAATGGGCGTGGGCGCCCCGTCATTTTTACGATAATATTCCGTCAGGCCGGCGAGCAGGCTTTGGGCCGAAAAGGTAGATAGGTTGAGAACCAGCTTTCCGTTTTCAGCGGCGATTAATTCCTTCTGGCTATTGATTTCGTCGATCAGAATATCTACGGTTTCATTGGCGTGACAGGACAGTTCCCTGACCTCCTCCAGGTCCGCCGTCTCTTGCAGGATCTCCACAAAGCCTTTGACCGCGCCCGATGTATTCAGCAAGTCATGAAAAAAGATCTGTTCGAAGACCTGCCTCCGCTTTTCTTCGCTGATATCCCGTACGATGAAAAGCGTATATTCATCGTTGACCACTCCCGCGGGTACGGCATGAACCGCCAGCTCAAAACATTTTGTGCCGTTGTCGCTGCGGGCTGTAAGGAGGCATTCCTTACTTACCGCCATTTTGGTCTTCTGGGCTTCCAGAATGGCCAGGACCGCTCCGCAGACGCTGCAGCATTCCGTTGTCCCGCAGCCTCCCGGCTGCTCATAGGCGTGGACGCAATCCAAAACCTCGCCGGGACGAAACCCCAGGACTTTCTCCGGAGAAACCCCCAACACGGCAAATAAAACCTGATTGGAATAGATGATTTGTCGCTCTTTATTTAAAACAAACAGAATATAAGGAATGATATTGAATATTTCCGGTATGATATTCTGCTGGTTTATTCCCGCCGCTTGCCGGAGAATCTCTTCATCCGTTAAACGAACCGCCGGGGCAAACTGCGTCTCGGCCTGACCAGGCAAACCGGTCATTGCAAATCAATCCCCCTTTGTTTCCTGCAAAGCCTCGTAGGCTTTTTTGAATTTTTCTTGATAGGCGGCATTGCCGAGAAGAGCGTAAGCCTCGCTTAACAAAAAGTATATCTCCGGGTTAGCGGGGTCCTGGAGAAGCGTTTGCTTTAAATGCCGCAAAGCGGTCTCAGGACTGCCTTTCTTCAATTCCTGCCGGGCAATCTGCAAACTGCCTTGTTTCTCTCTGCCGGTGTTTTCCTGCAGCAAGCCACTATCGTAAATCTGCGGCTCGATTTCAGCTAGTAATTCCCGAAACCGGTTCAGGGTGAACGGTTTTTGCAGGTAAGCCACAGCGCCCATACGGGTACACTCCACCGCGTTTTTCACCGTGGCGTAGGCGGTGGTGACCACCACCGGGGTATGGATGTCATTTTTCAAGATCCATTTATAAACTTCGGTACCGCTCATAAAAGGCATTTTAATATCCAGAAAAATGATTTGAAATTCTTCGCTTTGCAAGAGGTCCAGCGCCTGTTTGCCGTTGCCGGCGGTTGTCACCGCGTAGCCTTCATGTTCCAGGCATTTGGCTAATAATACTCTGCTTGATTTGGTATCGTCTACGACTAAAGCCTTTTTCAATTTATTTTTCCTTTCATGCGGCTGCGCCCTTTGTTTTGAACTGGTTGTATCTTGTATAGTATTTTACCATAAGACGGGCGCTAAATTTAGCCTTTTTAACGCCAAAACGGCTACAAGCACTTTTTTCTTCCTCACTGCATACTGTTGTAGTGTAAAGGAGGGCTTTGTCCATGAAATATATTTGCGCGGAACTGATTACAGAAACGGCGCGGGAAGCGCATCCCCGGGATGAATATCATCTGGAATTCTGCCACGGCGACATTCCTCTGCCCATCTCGGCCGGTTCCTGCCGTTATGAGACTATCTGCACGATCCTCCCCCAGCAGATTCTGGCAGCCACAGGACGAAATGAAGTCTTTACCTCCTGCCCCGACAGGCCGCAGATGCGGCAGGCCATCCCCATATCCGTACATGAGAATGACCTGTCCAATCTGCAACTGCGTATTAAAAATAACCGTATCCTGGACCACGCCGAACTGATTCATGGTTTCAGCCTGCGCCTGCGCCGGGACGAACAAGTCCTCAGCCTGCCGCTCTCCCAGCCTGACGTGAAGGTCTACTGGAAAGGGCGCGGCGACTTCATCATCCCATTGGGGAAGCACCTTGTATAAAACGGGGGGACGCACCTCTTGTCTTACACATATGTCATTCTGAACGCAAGTGAAGAATCTTATTGTTCTTAGAAAAGATCCTTCGCAAAGCTCAGTATGACAAAATGGGACAAAGGACCTGTCCCCCTGTCCCACTTATTTGTTATAGAGATACTTCTCCGCAATGTGCCCGGCGTAGTCCCGGATCTCCCGCGAGCCGAAAGCGTCCAGGGGTATGCTGGACATCCGCTCCCGGAACAAGACGATTTCCGCTCCGGGCAAATACAGCTGCAGCGCGCGGGCCAGCGGCAGGCCATTTTCGAAGATTTCCACAGCATGGGAATTTCCGCAGATAAAGTTCAAGCCGGCGGCTTGCGCTTTCTCCACCAGCAGGTGATCGGGGTGAACCCGGCTGATGCTGGCTAACATGGTGTCCAGGCCGGGATGTTCGGACAGCGCCTGGGCCAGGTGTTCCGGCGTAAAGCCGGTATGGGGAAAAATATGCAGAATTTTTTTAACCGGGTTTTCCGGCCGGCCGACCAGGATCTTGCCGCAGGCGGCGACCGTCGTCTCCTCGATGGCCGCACAGTTGCGCAGCCGCCGGTCCATTTCCAGGGCCTTTTCTTCCGTCTCCTGGCCCAGGAGAGTATTCAGCCGGGAGAGCATATCCCCAAGGATTTTTATCTCCGGCAAGGCTTCCCCGATATACAGCACATTACCGGGAATGCCGCCGTAGCGGATATCGGCGTGATAGACCGTATGCCCGTGCAGGAGCGCAATGCCCGGATGCAGACCGTGAAAAGCCTCATGCAGTTCAAAAGCGGCAATATGATATAAGTCCAGATAATCTTTCAGCAGGACCCCGCCGGTATTGCAGGCGTCGGCAAAAGGATGATGCGCGATAATCGCATCAACACCGGTAGCGCCGGCCAATTCGATGGCGCTTTCCGTCAGCGTCATGATAACGGCAATCTTTTTGATTTTCTGGTCTAGCCTGCCGTAGACCAAGCCCGGCAGCTCCGCAACAGCTTTGCCGGGTATATGGGAGGATTTGACCACCACGAAGGGGTTATGACCCGCGATATCTTCCGCCGAGACGGTGAGTCTTCCCCCGGTCATCTTATCCAACACAGCCAGCACATCTTGCGCTGTAATCTTCTTATCCATGCGCTTAGACCCTTCGTTTATAATTCTTTGAGGAGTTCTTCCACCGGTTTTTCTAAAAAGGTTACGGAAAAGGACAGTTCCGAATCGCCGTCATAATCCTTCAGATGCGTCAGCACCTTGACGCCCAGTTCCTCCTGCATATATTTAATAAACAGTTCCTTATATTCGACAATCAGGGCGATGTCGATCAGCTTGGAAGTGATGCTGTCCTTGCGTTCAATGGTGGAGATAACCTTGGCTCTTTTATTATGTCCGATCACCAGCACTTTATCGTTAAAGATCTCCAGCCGCTGGGAAACGAGTCCCTGTCCGAAGACCTCCATGTTCACCTTGTTATTGATCTTCATAAAGGCTTGTTTGAAATCTCCCAATTGCATAAACTCACCTGCTCTTTATCCGATTCCGAAAAAGATGCCCGATTATACTCTATTTTAATAGTATCGTATAAGTTGCACAGATATTCATCTGCATTTCAGAATCAGTCCAGGCCGGGAAAAGAATCCCGGGTAATTTCCCGGTACAGCTTCCGGGCGGCCTTGGCCCAGTTTTTTTGATGCAACGCCTTCCCGAATTCCAGCCGGCCGATTTCGACGACAGCCTGCCAGAACAGTTCCAGGCGCTGGGGTTCCCGGGCATACTCTTTGTAGACGGCGGCCGCCAGCACATACAGCGAAGCGGCGGCACACCGGTCAAAGGCTTTCTTATTGGCAAAAAAGCCGAAACCGCAATAGCCCAGACGAAAATAGACGGATTTACCGACAATCATGCCGGCGGAAAAGGCGCTTTGAATCAAGCCCTGATAGGCAACGACGCCGACGGGCATGGCAAAGGCCCTGTCTTTTTCGCCCCGCAAGACTTTTCCCCACCCGGAACCAAGGCTTAGGCGCTTTTGAATCTCCCGGGCCGCCGCCAGATTCAGCCTCTTATCAGTCAAAAGCCGGGTGGCGTATAAACAAAAGAAGAGAATATCCGGGTAAAGAACCGGCATATCCTGAGGTTTGTAGTAAAACCGGCCCACCGTCTGCAAATCTTTGCCGTAAAAAGCCGCCTCATACTGCATATTGTTATGCTGACGCAAGCGTCTCACACCCCGTTAATCCTGATTTATTCTAGGGAAGAACGATTACGGCCAGATACGTCAGAGGCGTATCCTCCGCGCAGCGGATGGACTGGCGGTCACTTTCCGAGACCACCGCCGCGTCGCCCGGCTCCAGGAGTCTCTCCGCACCATCGTTATAGATGGCCCGGCCTTCCAGGATATAAATGGATTCGGTTATTCCCTCATGGGAATGTTCTCCCACCGTAACGCCGGGCTGGAGCGTAATTTTCGCAAGCAGGCGCAGATGGGAATTCGTATGGTCGGCGGGCTCAATGAGATGCCGTATTTCCACCGTCCCCCGTCCGCCGAAACTGTTTTCCCGATATTCCGTACGTTGGTCTTTTCTTAACCTTAACATGTCCGCCTCCCGCTTTGCCATAATTCAGTCATTTTGCCCGGTTAAAAACGTCTCTGCAATATAATTCCCGTAAGCCTGCATTTCCCCGGCTCCAAACTGCTCCAGCGGTACGCTGGTCATGCGTTCGTGGAAAATGACCACCTCCGCTTCCGGCAGGTGCTTTTGGAGCGCCTTGGCCAAAGGCAGCCCATTTTCGTAGATTTCCATAGCATGGGAGTTGCCGCAAAGAAAGTTCAAACCCACTTGCCCGGCTTTGTTAATCAGCGCATGTCCGGGATAGACCCGGCTGGATGTTGCCAATAAGGTATCCGCGTCCGGATAATCCTTGACCAAACGCAGCAGATGTTCCGCCGTGAATCCGGCGTGAGGAAACATATGAATAATCTGCCGGACCGGATTCTCCGGCCGGCCTGCCAGAATTTTCCCCCGGGCGGCGACGCGGGTTTCCTGAATATCGCCGCTTTGCCTGATTTTCCTTTCAGCAAGAAGCATTTGCTCATCGGCCTGCACATTCATCAATTTATCTAGACGGCGCAATAAATCCCCTGCCGTTTTGACCTCCGGCAAAGCCTCCCCGACATAAACCACATTGCCGGGGACGCCGCCGAAAGACGTGCTGGTAAAAAAGGGCCTGTGTCCGTGCAGGAAAGGTACGCCGTTATGCAGCCCGTGAAAAGCCTCATGCAGCTCGAACAAGGCCATTTTATAGGCGCCGAAATAGGTTTTGATCAGGGTGCCGCCGGAATTGGCGGCGTCCGCCACCGGATGATGGACTACCAGGATGTTCACGCCGGTTGCCGCAGCCAGTTCAATGGCGCTTTCGGTCAGGGTCATCATAACGGCAATCTTCTTGATTTCCATGTTCAGATCCCCGTAAACCAAACCGGGCATTTCCGTAACGGCTTTGCCGGGAATGTGGGAGGAGCGGGTCAGGGCATAGGGGTTCTTTCCGCTGACATAATCATGGGCGGTTTTGATACAGCGTCCGTTGGTAATTCTGTCTAAGACGGTCAATACATCACGCACCTGCACGGCCATTTCCCTCCCCCTCGCTTCACGGGCTTTCAAGGAATTCAAGGGCCACGGAGACTTTTTCGGCGCGGCCCCTTTTGCCATTCTGAAGGCAATGAAGAATCTTTTTATTTAAAGGACATTTCCGACAAATACAAACGGTTGTCTTTTCTCATGTCCCAGTTCAGATTGGGCGAACCGCCGTGTAATTCATTGGCAATGATAATGTTTAAATTAACGGGGTTATCGTAAAGATATTTGTTCAATTCATCATACAGAGCCTGGCGCTTGGTCTTATCCATTTCATAGCGGGCTTCCTCAATCATGGCGTCGATTTCCTTGGAAGCCACGGTGCTCTGGGAACCGCTGGAATGGACCGAGGACCAGAAGTTGCGGTCAACATCCAGGAATTCGTTGGAGTTGGAGCAGAAGATCAAATCCGGGCTCTTGGTCTTGTCGAAGAGGGTATCCAGCCACTCGTTCCAGCTGACAAACCGGGTCTCGATATTGAAACCGGCTTCGGTCAGCATCGCGGCGACAGCCTCAGTCACTTCACCGTCTTTCAGCCAGCGGCCTTTTTCGGAGACGAGCTGGATTTTCTCGCCTTTATAACCGGCTGCGGCCAGCAATTCCTTGGCTTTTTCCACATCATACGGATAGGCTTCCAGCTCAGGGGTGAAGCCGAAGGCGCCTGCGCGGTCCCATTGTCCGGTGGTGGGGGCGGCATAGCCTAAGAAGAGCTCTTCGGCGATGGCGTCGCGGTCGACCGCATACTGCATAGCCAAACGGAGGTTTTTATCCTTCATGACGCCGTCTAAGAGGTTGAAACGGAAGAAGTAGCTTTCCGTACTGGGCTGGGTGAAGACCTTGGGCAGTTCAGCCACATATTCCGGATACATGTTGACGGCAAAGTTGACTTCATTTCTTTTTAAAGCGTTCAAACGGGTATTGGATTCTTCAATCCAGCGGAAGAGGGCCGTCTGAATGGCGGGCGCTTTCCCCCAGTAACCGTCAAAAGCGGAAATCTTGATATCGATGCTGCGGTTCCAGCCATCCAATTTATAGGGACCGGTGCCGTTGGCCAGGGTGGTCAGTTCTTCCGCACTGTGCGCTTCGGTAAAGGCCCGGGAAACCATATCCAGCTTGGGCAGGCGGTTTAGGAAAAGCGGATCGGGCTGTACAGTGGTGACGCGGACAGTTTCAGCATCCACGGCCACAGCTTCCTTAATAGTGTCAAAGTCGCTCATGATCTGGGACTGGAAGTCTGGAGAGATAATTCTGTTGATGGAAAAAGCGGCGTCTTCGGCGGTGAAAGCGGAACCGTCATGGAATTTGACGCCCGGACGGATCTTAAATTCCCAAGTGATATCATCGATATTAGTAAACGAAGCGGCTAAAACGGGGACATGTTTCAGTGTGGCGGCATCGAGCTTGACGAGGGGCTCGAAGACCTGCCAGGTCACCATACGCATGTTGCCGTCATCGGCGTACTGGGTATCCAGGGTCGAGGGTTCTCCCTGCAGCGCGATAACAATGTCAGTTTGCGGCGCTGCCGGGGCGGGTGCGGGCGTGGGCGCCGGCGCGGGACTCTCCTGCTTGCCGCCGCAGGCTGTCATCACCAGGCTGAAGACCAGCAGGCAGATGCAGAAGGCGGCCAATCTTTTTTTCATTTTTTCTTTCCTCCCCTTACTTTTAAAAATAGAATCCTTTAACTAAAGAATTATATGCTGAATTTTTCAATTCGCTTCTCTTACATCCCCTCCCGTTTGAATATTTATGACCTGGGGACGATGGCCTCTTAACTGATCTCAGCGTCGCCGCGGAAATCAACAAAACAGGAAACAAAATGTCCGGGGGTCCGTTCCTCCAAAATCGGATCTTCTATAAAGCAACGCTCTTCAGCCAGCTTGCAGCGCGGCGCGAACCGGCAGCCGGGAGGCGGGTCCACCGGAGAGGGCACTTCACCCAGGAGAATTTCCCTTTGGATGTGCCTATCCCGCGGCGATTCAATCGGCACGGCGCAAAGCAAAGCTTCGGTATAGGGGTGCAGGCGGTTTTTAAAAATCTCTTCGGTTGGAGCATATTCGACCAGCTTGCCCAGATACATCACGGCCACATGGGAAGAAAGCCAGCGGACCACCCGGATGTCATGGGAGATGAACATATAGGTCAGATTGTGGGTATTCTGCAAATCCTTTAAGAGATTCAGCACCATGGCCCGCACCGAAACATCCAGCGCGGAAATCGGCTCGTCGGCCACGATGAATTTAGGCTTTAAGGCAATGGAGCGGGCGATGCCGACGCATTGCTTCTGCCCGGCTGCCAGGGTATGCGGGTATTCGTACATCAAGTCCGGTTTCAAACCTACCGTGCGCAGGAGTTCCGCGACCCGGTCCTGCAGTTCCTTGCCCTTGGCGATTTTGTGCACCGCCAGGGGCTCCCCGATAATCGTTCCGATGGTATTGCGGCTGTCGAAAGAGCTGAAGGAATCCTGAAAAATCAATTGCGCCTGCTCCCGGAATTTCTGTTCCTCTTCTTTCGTGAACTTGAAGATATTCCTGCCGTTGAAGTAAACCTCCCCCGCCGTCTTGGGCAAGAGCTTCAGGGAGAGGCGTCCGATGGTCGTCTTGCCGCAGCCGCTTTCCCCGACCAGTCCCAGGGTCTGTTTTTCATAGATATCCAGGTTAACGCCGTCCACGGCATGGACGTGAGATTTCGCTTTGGTCAAAAGGCCGCCGCCAATGGGAAAATATTTCTTCAGGCCGCGCAGGGAGAGCAGGATATGGTTTTTCGTTACTTTGCTCATTTCCTTCCCCCCTACTGTTTGATAGACAAGGGGTCAAATTCCTCGCGAACCCAATTGCCTACCAGGTTTAAACAAAGTACGGTGATGCCGATCATCAGACCGGGAAAGAGCACGATCCACCAGGCTGAGGTGATATAGGTGCGGCCTTCGCCGATCAAGAGGCCCCAGGAAGTAGCCGGCGGCTGAACCCCGAACCCGAGAAAGCTCAAATTCGCTTCCGCATTGATATAATGGGCAATTTCCATAACATAAGTGGTAATCAGCGGAGAAATAATATTGGTCATGATGTGCCGTCCCAGGATGCGCCCGGTACCGGCCCCGATAGCCCGGCCGGATTCCACCATATCGGAATTGCGGATAGCCATCGCCTGAGAACGGGCCATCCGGCAAAACAGCGTCCAGCTGTTAAAAAGGAAAGCGATAATCAGGCTTCTTTCCCCCGGTCCCAGCACCATGACAAAAGTCAGGGAGATGAGAAAAATGGGCGAAGAGGCCCAGATATCGACGATACGCATAATGATCATATCCGTCCAGCCGCCGAAGTAACCGGCCAAAAGCCCCAGGATAATGCCGATAATGGCGCCGAAAGTGGCTACCGTGATCCCGACATTTAAGGTGACGCGCGAACCGTGCACCAGACGGCTGTATACGTCGCGCCCCTGCTGGTCGGTGCCCAGGATATGCGGGGCGGCTCCTTCCGTCATCGGCGCCAGGCTGGGCGGGGACAAGCGCCCTCGCAGATTGGTCTTGCCTGGATCATAGGTTGAAAAGAAGGGCGCGAAAATGGTCGTAATCAAAATAATTAAGAGTACGATCATCGAAACCAAGGCGCCCTTATTTTTACGGAATCTGAGCCACAGGGTGGTTCTCTTCTTCTTTTCCACCGGCCTATTTTCTACATGCATAACAGAAGCCTCCTAAAAGCGGATGCGGGGGTCAAAGGCGGTATACATAAAATCGATCAGCAGATTGATGATGCAGACAAAGACGGCGACAAAGAATACTTCCGCCTGTAAGAGGGGGAAATCCAGATTCTCAATGGTGCCTGTGATCAGGTTGCCGAAGCCCGGCCAGCCGAAGACCACTTCCACGGTAGCGGAGCCGCCGGCCATCAGGGCGACATAATCCACGCCCAGCATCGTCACCGTCGGCACCATGATATTCTTCAGACAATGTTTAAAGAGCAGGGTTACTTCCGAGACGCCCTTGGCCCGGGCCGTAATGGCATACAGCGAATTCAGCTGCTGCAGCATCTCGAAACGGACGATCTGGGCCACGTGCCCCGCCGGGTTACAGGCCAGGGTAATCATGGGTAAAATCAAATGCTTCCAGGCGCCAAAGCCGGAAGTATAAAACCAGCCCAGGTTTACCGCGAAGACCAGCATCAGCATTAGCCCGATCCAGAAAGGGGGCAGACAGACGCCGGAGAGCGAGAGTATGGTGATGGTCCGATCCAGGAGCGAACCCGGCCGGTAAGCGGAAATGATCCCCAGCGGCACCCCTATGATGAGAGCAAAGAGACAAGAAAGGGTTACCAGGAAAGCCGTGGGAATAATGAATTTCATGATGACTTCCTCGCAGGCCACCCGCTGCCACCAGGAGACGCCGAAATTCAGCCTGGCCAAATCTTTCAGGTAGGTAATCAACTGCACATGTAAAGGCTGATCCAATCCCAGCCGCTGCGTCAGTTCGATCCGCTGCTGTTCGGTAGCCGTCAGCGGCAGCATGATATCTACGGGATTGCCCACCACGTGAGTAATGACAAAAACCATAATCGAAATACAGAAGATAACCACAACGGTGAAGGCCAGTCTCTGCAGGATGTATTTACCCATTTTAACGCCTCCCTCCCAGCGGGAAATGACAGCTGACGAAATGGCTCCCGTCTCCGTTTAAGTCCGTATAGTGCGGCTCCTCATCTTTACAGATATCCCGGCAATATTCACAACGCGGATGAAACTTGCAGCCGGCGGGCAAGTTCATTAAATTGGGCGGATCACCGGGGATAATATTCAGGCGGCCGCCCGCTTTCATCGCCATAATAGAGCCCATGACGCCCCGGGTATAAGGATGGGCCGGTTTCTCAAAGGTGGTAAAGACGTCGGTAATCTCAATCATTTTCCCGGCATACATGACGGCCACGCGGTCGGCCATCTCGGAAACAATCCCCAGATCCGAAGTAATGAATAAAATGGTCATATCAATTTCTGAACGGAGCTGCTTCATCAATTTTAAGATTTGCGCCTGTATCGTCACGTCCAAAGAGCAGGTCGGCTCATCGGCAATCAAAAGCTTCGGCCGGCAGGACAAGGCAATTGCAATCATAATCCGCTGCTTCATTCCTCCGGAGAGCTCATGAGGATAGTTATAAAAACGCTTTTCCGGGGAAGGGATACGCACAATGTTCAGCATATCAACAGCCTTCTTTTGGGCCTCTTCCCCAAAGAGACCCTGGTTGATCTGCACAGCCTCCATGATTTGCGAGCCGATGGTCTGGGAAGGGTTCAGCGAGGACATCGGTTCCTGCAGAATCATGGCGATGCCGCGGCCCCGCAGCTTACGCATCTTGCTAAGGGGCAGATTCAGGATTTCTTGCCCGTTTAAGTTCACGCTGCCTGCTTTGATTTTGCCCGGCGGCCAGGAAATCAGGCGGAGCAGGGAAAGGGCGGTTACGGTTTTGCCGCTGCCGCTTTCGCCCAAAATAGCCAGAACTTCACCTTTATTAATGTGAAAGGATACATCGTCCACTGCTTTGACTTCTCCTTCACGCAAAAAGAAAGACGTGCTTAAATTCTTTACTTCCAGCACGGTTTCCGTTGTCTCCACCATCGCTTCACCTGCCCTTTATGTTATATTTACGTGTTATTTTGAAAAAAAGAAACGCTGCTTACATTTTCCTCTTAAGAAAAGTAACGCAGCGGTCTTCTCGGGCGCTTCCTCAAAAGTTCCCTCAGCCAGCTTACAGCTCTTATTCAACTATTCTATGCACCGAAATACCCTTGGTAGAATCATATAAAAAAGCGCCCTAAAAAAGAACATACTTTTCTAAGACGCCCTTGTCCATCTATCAAAATTATCACAATTTTAGGATACTGTTCAGGAAAACAGCTGCAGGAGCGGGACGGATAACCCCGCGAAGACCAGGGAAACTGCCGTATCCCCGCCTTTATAGGCATGATATTCTGTGATATCCAATTCCTCAATACTGTAAACATAGACCTCTTTGGCGGAGGGAGAGACCATCCAGTATTCTTTGACGCCGGTTTCCACATAGAGATGAAGCTTCTTCAGCATATCCTTCTTCCGGGTGGAGGGGGATAACACTTCCAGCACCAGGGCGGGCACCCCGGTATATTTGCCTTTTTCGCTGATATTCTCGGTGTCGCAGATCACGACAATATCCGGCTGCACCACATTCTTGTTATTATCCCTGGTCAGCGTGACATCGAAGGGCGCCGTGAGCGGCCGGCAGGACTGCCCTTTGAAATAATTGTACAATATATTGGATAATTCCATGACTATACGCTGGTGGTCATAATTAGGCGAGGAAAGCAGATAGACCTCGCCGTCAATATACTCATAGCGGTTCTCGGAGGATTCCTGCAGTTGCACAAAGTCCTCATAAGTAATCTTTTCTTTATCCCAGACGTAGGCCTCAGCCTGCTCCGCCACAATCGGAGCTTTCTTTTGGCCGGGGGCCTCATAACGCTTGATGACTACAGTCTCTTTGCCGTTTTTCGTCACGATAATGTCTTCAAACCAGGCCAGTTTCAGATAGCGGCCAAAATTATTCTGCACTTCGGTAGAAGGTACTTCCATCAGCACTCACCTCATAATAGAAAATAAAATTAGCTAATATTTTAAATTAGCTAATTTTATTATATTCACTAGTTTATTCGATGTCAAGAAATGCCTTCCATTTGGGCGCATCGCGCCTGCCCTGGGCATAACCCAGTTCATAGCTGGCGGCCAGCTTCCGGTAATCCGTCTCCCGATTTGAAACCGGCATGACCTCGGGATAAACCAGGAAGGCCTTTCCCTCGCTTTCCAGCTGCTCCAGTTCATCCAGAATGCGATTGTAGCGCTGCCAGCGTTCCCGCATGGCTTCATAGACGAAAGGATGCTTCCGGTAATATGCCTTGACCGCGCCGGAAAAGCGCATTGGCTTCTTACGGTAGCCCTTTTCCTGGGTCAGCACCACGAAGAATTTCTTCATCCCATCCTGCCGGGCGATCTCCAGGGGAATGCCCCCGCCCAGGCCCCCATCGACGTAATAACTTCCCCCGTAATAGGTCGGGGGCATGAAAATGGGCATGGAAGAAGAGGAACGGACGATCTTCATCAAATCGGAAAGAGCGTGAATATCCGCTTTGCTGTAATATTTCATCTCCCCGCTGTCCCGGTTAAAGGCGCCGATTCTCAATCTGGCCGGATTGGCCATAAAGGCGTCCAGGTCAAAAGGCAGGGCGGCGTCCGGAAAGGGCGTCAGTTCATAAATATATTTCGCCCGGAAGAATCCTTCCCCGCGCAAAAAGGAGCGCCACCCGCCGAATCGGGGATCCAGGACCAGGTCCACGAAGGAACGTTTGGCGCGTTCGATATCCCGGGATAAATAATTGACGCTGTGGCTGGCGCCGGCCGAGATCCCGGCTACATAATCAAAATAGATTTCATTTTCCAAAAGATTGTTCAAAAATCCTGCGGTATAACTGGCCCGCATGCCGCCGCCTTCGAAAAGGAGGGCCGTATCTATGATGTTATTGGTCATGTCCATAGGATGTACGCCTCCATTGAAAGAGAAAAAAGGAAAGTCTCCCGCTTTCCTTTTATTGTAAACCATATTCGCAAATTTTCAAGTGCTTACCAGTTACACTAAGCAGATGGGCGTTTCTGGACAAGCGTTAGCTGCCGGCGCAGAATATTTCTATGAACAGCTGCACTATGTGCGGGTCAAACTGGGCGCCGGCATTATCCTTCAGCTCGCCCAGCGCTTCTTCATGACTGAGCGCTTTACGGTAAACGCGATCGTTGGTCATGGCGTCATAGGCGTCGGCCACGGCCATAATCCGGCAAATCTGAGGAATTTCTTCACCTTTTAAACCCCGGGGATAGCCCCAACCGTCCCAGCGTTCGTGATGTGAAAAAATATAGTCGGCGATAACTGCCAGTTCCGGCGTGGATTGGGCGATGCGGCAGCCGATTTCAGGATGCCGTTTCATTTCCGCCCATTCTTTTTCCGTGAGTTTATCCGGCTTTTGCAGGATATTGGGATCAATGCCCACTTTGCCGATATCATGCAGGATCGCTAAGAGCGAAAGTTCGCCCATTTCCCTGGAAGAAAGCTGGAGTTTCAGACCAAGGGAAGAGCAGTACCGGTTCATCCTTTCCGCATGCTCCTCGGTTTCCAGGCTCTTTTCATAAAGCGCGGCCAGCAGCGTATTGACGATAGCGTTGCGATAGCTCTTGCCTTCTAACAGCTTCTGGTGGTACATATTCTCTTCGGCTTCACGCAAAAAGTCTTGCAAATCCCTTTCCGGCGTCTCTTTAACCGCATAACCCAGGGAGAGGGTCATCTGCAGGGTATTCCCTTTCACTTGAACATGGTGTGTCTTCATCTTATGGATAATCTCTTCGGCTGCCTGAATAGAGGTGCGCGGCATAAAAATGATAAATTCATCGCCGCCCCAGCGGGCAATCAAGTCGTCCGGACGGCCGTTTCTGGTCAAGTCCTCGGCCACATGCTTCAAGAGCAGGTCCCCGGCCTGGCGCCCAAAAATATCATTGGTGATCTTCAACCCGTCGACATCGCCCATGATGACGGAAAGCGGCAGGTTTTCCGGCTGGTCCAGGCGATGGATAATTTCTTCGATATAACGCCGGTTATAGAGCCCGGTCAGGGTATCATGATAACTTAAATACTCAATGCGTTCTTTCTCCCGGAGCAGTTCCTGCCGATAGAGTTCCCGGTCCGTTACGTCAAAAATGATGTTATAAAAAAGGGTCTTTTCTCCGTCAAAGATGGGGCAACTGTAAGAATCCACCAGACGGAGCTCCCCGCTTTTTTTCCGGTGCGGAAAAATGCTGAACTGCTGTTTTTCTGCAGAAGACAGCTGACGATATTTTTCTATTTCTTCATCGGGAAGCATATTGATATCCTGGATACACAGCTCCAGCATTTCTTCCCTGGAATAACCGTAAAAATCACAGGAAGCCGGATTGACCTCCACGATTTTCCCGGTATCGGGCTCAACAATCATCATCATAGCGCTATGCTGGTCAAACATCGCCTGCAGCCGCTGCGCCAGGGTAAAAATATTCGGAACATTCCAAGTAAACGCTTCACTCATACACCCAATAACTCCGTCTTAATATTTACAGTATCCTTATCTGGTGCGATCCACCAGGACCAGGTCCATAAACTCCGCTGCCGTGATCTTGACGGGCATTTTGCCCGTTTTTTGGAAAATCAGATAGTTGCCGTCCGTAGTCACGCTCTTAAAGAAGGCTTCATCCTTAAGGGTCCCGAAACGCGCCGTGCCTAATCTGTTGCGGAAATCAAAATGAATTGTCGTGCCGGTGGCCATGTCCACATCCAGCTGATAGTCCGGCAGCGCCTTGACGGCAAGAAAATAAGCTTCCTGATTCTGGCTGGGTCCGTTGTTTATGGCAGGAGCAGGGGGTTCCTTCGTTGCTTCAGCAAGCAACCCCAGCTTACCCATAACCTCCAGCAGCTTTTTCGTATCGATCGGTTTGGCCGCGTACGCTTCGCAGCCATAGTCGAAGGCCGTCTTCACCAGTTGGGCTTCGGCCAGTGCGGTGGTCATAATAATCTTGACCCGCTCCTCCGGTGTAATACCATACTGCTTCTCCAAGTCACGGATCGCTTTCAGCGCCTTTACGCCGTCAATCTTCGGCATCATGATATCCAGACAGATCAAATGATAAGGTTCATTGTCTTTTAAAGCCATCAGAAAAGCGTCCAGCGTTTCCAGACCATCGACTACCAGGTCGCAATCACCGTATTTGGACAAAAATTTGTGTAAAAAATTCCTGCTGACCAAATCGTCTTCGGCAATTAAGATTTTCATCGTATTCACTCCTTATAGCGCGTATTGAATTCCTTGGCCATGCGCAGACCATAATAGGCCGCAAGATTCCAATTATTCTTTCTGGCGGCCAACTCCGTCCGGAAAGCCAGGTCCATCAAATCGTCGGCGCCGATTTTGATGGCTATCTTTTTCGCTTTATGGGCGGTCTCTTCCAGCAGGGCGTAACTGTTTTCCCGGATCATCCGCTGCAGACTCAAAATGGCCTGCTCCAGTTCCTGCAGCTCATTGGCGACGCAGTTCCAGCCCGCCGCATCGTCCGCGGGGACAAAGACGATTTCCCCGTTCTCGGCCAGCCTGATCCGGCTGTATTTCTCGGGGGCCGCGTGATTATCCAAAAGGACGTTCGTTTCGGAACCGTCTATTGCCCGCTCGCACATAAAGCGGTGGGCCTCGCTTCCGTCCATGACCAAAAGGGATAACGACGAATCTGTTTCCAGAGAATCGCCGTATGGCGCGCCGGGTGCAACCTCTTTCCCCGCTCCGAAGCTTAATCTGACCGTAAACACACTGCCCCCGCCGGGATGGCTTTGGGCGCTGATGGCGCCGCCCATCATCTCCGTGAGCTGCTTGCAGATGGCCAGGCCCAGGCCCGTCCCGCTATACCTGCGGGTATTCGAGCCGTCTACCTGGCTGAATCTTTTGAACAACAGATCCATCTTTGCGGCGGAGATGCCGATGCCCGTATCGGAAACGCGGAATTCCAATTCCACCTTTTTCTCATTTTCCTCAAGCATTTTTACGTCTACCCTGATCATCCCGGCGCTGGTAAACTTAATCGCGTTCCCGATCAGGTTATTCATGATCTGGCGCAGACGGTCGGGGTCGCCGCTGATATAGCGGGGAATACCGGGAGAAAATTCATACTGCAGCAGGAGCCCTTTCTGTTCTGCCAACACGGTTTGGATCTTCACGGTTTCATCCATTAAGGTCTTGATATCGAAAATAATATCGGCAATGGAAATTTTGCCGGCTTCAATCCTGGAAAAGTCCAGAATATCATTGATGACCTTCAGCAGGGCATTGGCGCTCAACTTCGCCATGTGGACATATTCATCCTGCTCTTCGTCAATATCCGACATTAAGAGCAAATCCAGCATCCCGATCATACCGTTTAAGGGGGTGCGGATTTCATGGCTCATGTTGGCTAAGAACTCGCTCTTAATCTGGTTGGCCGATTCCGCTTCCTCCCGCCCCTTTTTCAGGACGTCCTCATACTCTTTCTGCTCCGTAATATCTTCCAGCGTAATGATAATATGCCTTTCTTCCTGCAGAAAAAACGGAATGAAACTGGCTTTCAGCCAGTAAAAATAGGGTATTCCTTCCTTCATAAAAGCCTGCTGCAGGACTACATCCTGACGGGGTTTTTCTTCTTTGGCGACCCCCAGAATATTCTCGCGGATACCGCACAAACGGCACCGTTCGTCTGCCCCGCAGCCTTTTTCAAGGCTGTAGAAGCACCGTGTGCCTTCGCCGAAACGCCTGCCTCTGATTTGGTCTTCCGTCAGATCAAACAACGCCAGGAAGAGTTTGTTCACCCATTTCACGACCGCGTCTTCCCCTACCACGGTAATTCCCAAGGGCAGCGCCTCCAGGGCTCTTTGCAGATTGTTCCGCTCTTTTCTGATTTCTTCTTCGATATTTTTAATCCGGTTGATATCACGGAAAACCACTACTGCGCCTTCCACTTTACCACCGCCATTCCTTAAAGGGGAGCAATTGGCTGCAACGAAAATCTTTTTACCCTCTTTGGTAACCAAGGCGGAACGGTTTTTCAGGCCGGCGGCCCGGCCTTCCTCCAGTACAGGGGTCAGCGGGTCAGGCAGCGCCTCGCCGCTGAAAAAATCCACCAGGGGAAACACCTTGGTAAAAGGCTGATTCAGGGCCATTTCTTTTCCCCAGCCGGTAATTTTTTCCCCGATCGGGTTGATATAGGTAACCAGGCCTTGCATATTTGTCACAACTACGCCGTCGCCCATGCTGGAGAGTACGTGTTCCATTAAGCTGAAGCGTTCTGCCGGTTTTACGTTATGAAGCAAAGCCTTCACACCTCCTCTTATTTCCTTAATCTATCCTGATGGGCTGTCGGGTAACCTCCACGGTTCCCGTTTTCACCGCCATAGCCAGGGTCCTGCTGTCCTGCCCGTGTAAGTCGGCTTTATACACAGTCAGCCCCATCTCCAACAAGGCGTTTTTTACAGCCCGGATATTCTTTGAACCGATATTGAAGACATCCTGGGTCAGGCCGGAACTTGCGCCGCCGTACATCTGGATTTGCAGTTCTTCCTTCCGGCAGCCGAATTTTGTGCAGACAGCGCCGATCAATAAGGGGATCCCCGTAGCCGCGAAATAGCCGGGGCGTTCCCTGTTTTCCCTGCCGTTTAACGGTTCCGGCAGCACTACATGAATCATGCCCGCCGCTCTTCTCAACGGGGAATACACGGTAACCGCTACACAGGAGGCCAGGGCAAACGTCCTGATGACGTCTTCCTCACCGTTGGCAACAACATATTCTCCCATCCCGACTATCCATTCCATGTCTTCACCTAACCCAGCAATTCAAAGATTTTTCTCGGTATATTCTCTATAGAAGTCTGTATTTCCACAGCCCCGATATCATAAGCCACTTTGGGCATGCCATAGACAACCGCCGACGCCTCATCCTGCCCGATGGTGCGGCAGCCTTTACGGCGCATAGACAACAGCCCTTTGGCGCCGTCATAGCCCATGCCGGTCAGAATAATTCCGATGGCGCGGCTGCCCGTTTCCTGGGCCACTGATTCAAACAGGACGTCTACCGAGGGACAGTGTCCATTCACTTTATTCCCTTCAAAACATTCCACCTGATAGCGGCCCCCGATTTTTTTAATTTTCACGTGCCTGTCCCCAGGCGCAATCAGCGCTTTCCCGGGCTCCACATAGTCCCCGCTGCGGGCTTCCTTCACCCGCAACGGAGTCTGGGCGTCCAGCCTCTCCGCAAACATGCGGGAAAAGAGGGGCGGAATATGCTGGACAATGACGATCCCCGGAACTTCCGGAGTCAGTGCATGTAAAATGCTGTAAATCGCCTCGGTCCCTCCGGTGGAAGCGCCGATGGCGATGAGATCGCTACCGCGGCCGCTGTTGCCCGCTTTGCCGCCCGGCGCCCGCTCCGGTTTGAAAAGCGGCGCCTTGGCCCGGGAAGCAGCCTTTATCTTTTGCGTCAAGTCCTGGATAAATCTGTCCATATCTTGAGGGGCATGCGTCCCGGGCTTTACCACAAAATCCACCGCCCCGGCTTCCAGGGCTGTAAAGACGGCGTCGCTCACGGCGCTGACGACAATAACCGGGATATAGTACTGGGGCAGAAGCTGGCGGATGAATTCAACGCCGTTCATTTGGGGCATTTCCACATCACAGGTAATCACGTCGGGATGCACTTCCAAAATTTTATCCCGGGCCTCAAAGGGGTCTTTTGCTGTGGCTGCCACCTCAATTAAAGGGTCGGCGGGTATGCCGCGGGCGATCATTTCCCGTGATACCGGGGAATCATCCACCACCAGTACCCTGATTTTTCTTTGTTTCTCCAAGATCCGCCTACTCCTTTCTGTAAACAGCAGGCCTGATATATTTGTACCGCGTGGTCTCGCGGTTTAAACCTTCCGAATGCCCGACAAAGAGGAATCCTCCGTATTCGGTAAGGTCATAAAGACGCTCCACCAGTGTATCCCGGGTTTCCTTATCAAAATAAATCATGACATTCCGACAAAAAATTACCTGCATTTTACGCTTGAACGGCAATGCGGCTTCCATCAAATTGATTTTGCCGAAAATAACTTGCTGCTTGAGCTTATCCGTCACCGCGCATCTTTCGGCGTCCACATTACGGAAATATTTCTTGCGCCACTGTTCCGGCAGGTCGGCCAGCCTCTCTTTGGCGTAAAGACCGGCCTGTGCGGCCGCCAGGACGTTCGTGGAAATATCGGTAGCCAGTATGCGGGTATCCCAGGCGCCCTTTTCAGGACCGAAGAACTCATCAATCAGCATCGCCAGCGTATAGGGTTCTTCCCCGGTGGAGCAGGCCGCGCACCAGACGCGCAAGTCCTTGTCCCGCAAGGTTTTAGCAAGATAAGGCAGCACGACGTCGCGAAAATAATAAAAGTGCTCCGCCTCCCGCATAAAGTAGGTATAATTGGTTGTAATCTTATCCAACATGGCCGAAGCCGCCTGCCCGGTTTTATCCTCTGTTACATAACGCAAATACTCCGACAGGCTGCCCATGTTCAAACCGGCCAGCACGGTGTTCAGCCGGCCGGCCACCAAGGTCTTTTTTTCCTCCTTGAAATGGATGCCGTAATGGGCTTTAATATACTCGGCGAATTCTCTGAATTCCCGTTCATCGATATTGACCATATCATAACCGCCTTACATCGCCAGCAGGCCGCCAATATTGAGAATCAGACTGATGCTGCCGTCTCCCAGCAGCGTACAACCTGCCAGTCCGTCCACTTGCCTGGTATTTTTAAGATAAGCGGGCAGCGTCTTCACTACCACCTGATGCTGGCCCAGTAATTCATCCGCGAAGAGACAACGGCTCCTACCATCTTCTTCGATCATGAGCATAATTCCTTCCGTCAGCTCGGTTTTACCGGCGCTGATAGCAAACTTCTCATGAAGCCGCAGAATAGGATAGCACTCGCCGCGCACCATAATCATTTCAGCGCCGCCGGGGTCTTTGATCAGATCTTTTTCTTTGGCCTGGAAGGTCTCCTGAATGGAAGTGGTGGGCAGCGTATACTTATTCCGGCCGACTTTGATATTCATGCCGTCAATGATGGCCAGGGTCAGCGGAATTTTCAGGATGGCAGCCGTCCCCTCCCCTTCTGTGCTTTCGATGGAAACGGAACCGCCGACGGCCTCCAGATTCTTGACGACGACGTCCATACCCACGCCGCGGCCGGAATATTCACTTACCTGATCATTGGTGGAAAAGCCGGGCAGGAAAATCAAATTGAAAATCTCCTTATCCGTCATCTCCTGCTGCGGCTTGTTCAGCAGCCCTTGTTGGAGCGCTTTTTGCAGAATCTTATCCTTATTCAATCCTTTGCCGTCGTCCCGGATGATAACCAGGACGTCGCTGCCGGCGTTTTTCGCTTCCAGCGTAACTACGCCGGTTTTCGGTTTGCCTTGGGCCTCTCTCTCCCGGTTGGACTCGAGGCCGTGGTCAACGGCATTTCTGACCAGATGCATCAGTGGATCGGAAATATGCTCGATAATATTCTTGTCCACCTCTGTCTCTTCGCCGATCAGCCTGAGTTCCACGTCCTTATCCAGCTTCCTGCCCATATCCCGCACAATGCGGTGCATCTTCCGAAAGGTTGCAGACAGTGGCACCATGCGGATGGACATGACCATATCCTGCAGTTCGCTGGTAATTTTTCTAAGCTGCCGCGCGGCTTTATGAAAGTCATTCAGTTTAAGTCCCTGCAGGTCAGGGTTTTGCGTCACCATGGCTTCGGCAATGACCATTTCTCCCATTAAATCCATCAGTTTGTCCAATTTGACCACATCTACGCTGATGATCGTTTGGTGGGCGTTCCTGGTCTCCGGCGCACCGCCGCCGCCCGGCTCCCAAACTTGCTGCAGCTTGGGGATTTTGACGGACGATTCTTGCAGGGTTGTCTCCAAAGACGCGGCGGGACGCTCCGTGAAAGCGCCCTCCTCCAGCTCGGTCAGCTCAACCTTCCGGACAAAGGCCGTCGTCGTCAGGAAATCATACGTCTCCTGCCGGTCTTTTTCACATCTGAAGGTGATTTTAAAGCCCTGCTCCCGGATAACCTCCACCGTATCGTTGTTTTCAATGATATCCTCCGGGTAATAACTGAAGTCCTCGGTTATTTCCTTGAGGTTATGTATAATGGCAAACGCCCGGATGTTCTCCATTTCACAGCCTTCGTCAAAAAAGATCACCGCCTCATAGGCTTTTTGACCGGAGAGGTTGGGGCTCTTACTTTGGGAAAGGTAATATTTCTGCGTTTTGGGCGCCTCCGGCCTGATTTTAGATTCCGGAAGACACTTTTTCCCCTTAATCGAGGCCAGATAGATTCGGATGCACCCCATCAGCTCTTCCGCATCGCCGTCCAGACTATCCTGATTCTTGATTTTTTCCAATTCCACTTTGATAAAGTCCACACACTCCAACACCAGGTCCGCAAGCAGCCGGAAGTCGATCGCATCCGGTTTCTCCTCCCGGAGGCAATAGAAAAGGTCTTCCATCACATGGGTCAGGGAAGCCATATTATTAAACAGCATCATGGCGGAAGAACCCTTGATGGTGTGCATGATACGGAAGATTTCATTTACAGTATCCGGGGAAAAGCTTTCTGTTTTTTCGCTGTCCAGAATTGCTTTTTCGAGCTGCTCGATGTTCTGGGTGGTTTCATAGATGAAGATATCCAGCATCGGTTCATTGGAATAACCGTTCAACAACTTTTCTCCTCCTTACTTCCCCGAAAGATGACCAAATTCCTTGAAAATATCGTTCTGTAATGAGGATACTATAGTCTATTTTTTTGCGCATACTCAATTTTGAGGTATTTTTATCTTGCAGCCGCTTTTTTAAAAATCTATATTCTGCAGTTCCGAGCGGGAATGAATATCCAGCTTGCTGTAAATGCTCCTTAAGATCGTGCGGACGGTCGCTTCGGCAATATACAACTTTTCGGCGATTTCCTTGGCGCTTAAACGGTCCCTGGATAAAAGGGCGATTTCCCGCTCCCGGGGCGTCAACGGCGATTTATTCGCCTGCAGAGCCTTTTTTATTACGCCCACCCCTTTTTCATGGCGTTTGCAGAGCGCCACCAAGTCGTTCATCCCCGCCTTGTCGGAAACCGTTTTTCTGGCCTCTTCCAGCAGAGAATCCCAATTGCTGCTTTCCGGAACAAAAGGAAGATAAATCTTATCCGGCAACGCCAAAGCGAGGGCTTTCTGCAGGTATTCCAGGCCCTCTTGTTTTTTCCCGCTGTTTAGTTTTATTGCCGCCAAATATTTATAGTGATAGACCTGCGGCAGGATATAGTGAATATTCCCCGTCCCGTTCCCGTCCATATCCATGATCAGGTCCGCCAGGCCGTAAAACTCATTATAACGTTTTTCCCCCAGTAAAAGCGCAGCGTATTGCATCTGAGCGTAGGGAAGAGCCGGCGTATAGAAAATTTTTTTGATATTTTCCATGTTCTCAAGACAGGGAGCCACGTTTTCCGTATCGCCCAAGGCCAGGTTTATGGTCGTCAAACAAAGAGCGCCCATACGTAATATGTAAAGATTGGGGCCATTTTCCGTATACCTTTGGATATTCTTTACCGCAATAAAATAGCCGTCCGCGTCGCCCCGCAAAATAGCGACACGGGCCAGCACCAATTCCGCACAGAGGCAGATAGCGGTTTGCCGCCGGCTGCGGGCTTCATACAACGCCTTATGGCATAATATTTCCGCTTCCTCGTCGTCTCCCCGCATCAGCATGGCCTCAGCCCGCATTACACTGTTGGCGCCGCTGCCGTGCCCTTTGGTAAGCTTCCGGTAAACAGGCAAATAGGCGTCCAGGGCGTTCAACTCATTTTCCAGCTGGCCCGATTCACGCCAATACAAAAAGAGGACCGAGGGACAGCCAAAAGTAAACGGCGTGTCATAACCAAACTGCCGGGAGGGCTCTTTTAAAATCTCCCCGGCTGTCCGGATTCTTTCGCCCATTTCTCCGATATCATTGAAATACGCAATCCCTTGCAGAATGAGAAATTCCCCGCGGATACGCCGGCGTTCTTCTTCACTTAGAGTATGGTCGTTTTCAATAATCTTTTCAATCAGCCGGCAAATTTTTTGATATTGTTGGAGCTCCCCGCCCAGATAGGCCTGGGATGCAAAGGTCATTAAGGCATACGGATAGCGCAGCAGGGTTTCTTCCGGACATTCTTCCAGCAAAGCGATAACAAAGTCCAGGAAATTTTTTTCTTTTTGATTGCCCAGATATTCGGCGTTAAAGGGCAGCGCTAAAATAGCGTCATAATCTTTAACTTTTAAAAAATACTGGGCGGCGGGATAATACTGCCCCATAGCCATAAACGATGCGCCGGCGCGGCGGAGCATCGTTTGCTGGAACGCCTCCGGCTGATGGTAATAAAAGCGGTTTTGCAGATAGCTTCCTAAAATGCTGTGGATAACGTACAGTCCCTTATCGGGAAAATAACGGATAAAATCGTTGGTCTTCAGGAGCTCTTCTATCCGCTCCGGCAAGGTTTCCCGTCCCATCATGGCGGCAGCCTGCCGGGGCGTAAAGCTTTCCGCAATAGAGACCGCCTGTAAAAACTCCTTTTCTTCCGGATTCAGTTTGTTCCAGATAGCCGCCTCTACCAGATGTTCAATGCCGGCGTTATGGTCAAACGTGCCGTTTTCTTCATAATTGATAATTTGCAGGCGAAGAGCCGATACCCAACCCTCCGTACTGATAAAAACTTTTTCCACTTCTTCAGCGGATAAGCGAATGCCCTCCATCCGAAACAGCGCGGCGACGCCTTCACGGTCAAAGAAAAAAGCCGACGAATCAATCGTATGAATGTCGGCGCTGGGGAGAGTGAACTGCTGGGTGGCTCCCAACTGTTGCGTAATAAAAATGATATGTAAATGAGGGCACCCATGCAGGCCGAAAACGCTGAACAGTTCCCGCGGTACCCCGCAATCCAGCAGATGGTAATTATCAATGACCAGATAGGTTTCGGCTGTACAGCGAAGTTCCCGGAACGCTGTCAGCAGATACATCAGCGTATCCATAGTGGGCATGCCCAAGCTTTTTAAGTTTTCCGCCATTTCGCCGTTGATGTTGGCAAACAGCTCGCAGACGCCTCTCCAGGCAACGGCGGAGGGCTCGCCCAAACAAGTGTACCAATATTCGCAATCTTCTGAAGAGAGGTTCTCCCGGAGATACTCCCGCACAGCCGTCGTCTTGCCAAAACCCGAGGGGGCTTCCACGACGGTCACAGGATAAAGAGGTATACGGACAAGCTGATTTTTCAACTTGTCCGAAAAATAATACGCCCTTTGTTTGTCTTTTTTACGCATAGGCTTCCTCCAAATTTGTCTTAGGGGAGGAATATTGTCTGCGTCAATGGTCCCCTATGCAACTAATTAATTCAAACTGATTACCCAAATAATATCATTTTTTTCGACATTTTTCAACAAATTAGTATATTTAGACTATATAATCTTGATCAACCGATCGTGCTGAGCGCTTCAACTTCATCGTCATTCAGCATCTTCCGGCAATCCAGCAACAGCTTCACGCTGCCGCCGGCCTTGCCTACGCCCTTGATATATTTATGCCCGCCTTTGCTGATTTCGGGCGGAGGCGCGATATCCTCATCCTTCATGGAAATGACTTCCGACACGCTGTCGACCACAAGTCCCACGGAAAGACCGTTGGTATCCAGGACAATAATACAGGTCCTGTCGTCATACTCCCTGACTTCCTTCTTGAAACGCAGCCGGGCGTCAATGACGGGAATAATCTTGCCTCTGAGATTGGTAATGCCTTTGACATAAGCCGGCATTTCAGGCACGACCGTAATAGGCTGTATGCCGATAATTTCGGTGATATACCGTATCTCCATGCCGTATAATTCTTTGCCCATAGAGAAGATCAGATATTTGCCTTTAAGCGTATCCTCTTCTTGTTCCTGTATATCCAGAACTTCCGCTTGCGCCATCTTGACCCGTCCTTTCTATACTTAATATTTTCCTAAAGATACCCCGACCTCCGACAGAGGCGCTTCCATATAACGGTCCCTGCTCAAGGAAATAACAGGCATGCTCTTTCTGTCATTGCCGGTACTCAGTTTGAATTTGCCCACTTCTTCACGGAGCGTTGCAGCCTGAGCGGACATTTCTTCGCTGGTGGCGGAGTTTTCTTCAGCAGTGGCGGCATTGGTCTGAACTACGGAAGACACTTGATTCAGTCCCTGTTTGATTTGTTCGATGGCAACCGCCTGCTCCGTGGAAGCCGCATCAATCTTAACGATGCTTTCATTGACCATTTGCGCTTTTTCTCCCACCTCATGCAGAATTTGCGCCGTCTTGGCGGTGATTTCCGCTCCTTCCGCCACGGTGGCTACCGAAGCCTGGATCAACTCCGCCGTCTGCTGCGCGGCTTCCGCCGACTTGGCGGCAAGATTCCTGACTTCGTCGGCCACTACCGCGAAGCCCCTGCCCGCATTGCCGGCCCGGGCGGCTTCAATCGCCGCGTTCAAGGCCAGGATATTGGTCTGGAAAGCGATATCCTCGATCGCTTTGGTAATTTTGGTAATCTGGTCGGAGGCGGAGCCGATGTTGGACATCGCTTCCGTCAACTGCTCCATGTGCTCGTTTCCGGTCTTGACGCCTGAAACAGATTCTTCTACATAGCGGGTTGCCGACTTGACATGGGCGGAATTCTCCGTAGCCTGTTCGGCAATCTTGGTGATGGAGACGCTCAGTTCCTCCACGGAGGAAGCCTGCTCCGTGGAGCCGGAAGCCAGGGCCTGCGCCCCGCTGGCCACTTGGGCAGCGCCGGTGCTGACCTGTTCCGCGGCCGTGTTGATGGTATGCATCGTTTGATTGAGCGCGGCGACAGTATTTTCAATGGTCTGTTTGATCACGACAAAATCCCCGGGGTATTCTTGATCTATACGTATCCGCAGATCGCCTTGGGACATCTTTGTGAACTTATCGATGACGTCGCCGATGATGCGGCCTTCATTTTCATTGGCAGCCCGGATCAGCGCAGCCATCTGACCCATCTCATCCTTGCTTTCATAGGCAATATTGACCTGCTTGTTCCCTTTGGCAATCTCCGTGTAGACTGCTACGATCTCTTTGACCGGAGTAAGGATGGATTTTCTGATGGCGATTATCACAACAATTGTCAGCAAAACGGAAGCAGTGCCGCAGATAATCAGGATCATCCAGGCCAATTTTGTAGTGGCGTTAGCGTCCGCGGTCTGCTGCGCGGCGCGCGCTTCCGCGGTATCGCTGAACTCAATCATGATCGCTGCAGATTTATCCATTGTAGGAATGTATTCGTCCTCAAACATTTTCTGTGCCAGCGCGATGTTCTCCTCTGTCGGATTTTTCATCAGCGCGGCCATTTCCTTCCTTGTTCCGCCTGCTTTAGAAAACAATTCCCGCAGCTCCGCAATTTTAGCGTCCCGGCTCGTATCCCTCTGATTACCGGCATATATATCAAACGTGTCCAAAAGCGACGTGCTGTCTTGTTGGGCCAGATTGAACAATTCATCGATCTTATTGGCGTGGGTTTCGGAAAGACCACGGGCCATATAGCGCTGGATGGATACGGTGTCTCTCCGGATCTTCCATATGTTTGTATTGTTGGGCAGCGTGTATTGGGCGTTGGTATCAATAATTTTCGATATACTGTTAAAGCTGAACAAGGATATCACGATTGTTGCGATCATCATAATTAAGACGATCCCGAATCCAACTATGAGCTTCTTGCTGATACTCAAATTTTTCATGATCTTATTCCTCCTTATATTTGCTTCCTTACCCTGTATAGTCATCTTTTCCATTCTTCATGTCCTGTTGATATTCACCAACTCCTCCAGAAGTCCTAAATCTTTAAACTATTTTATATTTTAAGAGATGCCCCTCATTTTTTCATACTACGTTTTGTGGTATTTTTGTACTAGAAAGGGAGTATCCCGGAAGCAACCATGCTTCTGAGATACTCCCTTTTTACTTTTTGTCCTCTTGATTTGACTTAAGCCCGAACCCTCTCCGGATTCCGGATGGCCTCCGTTAAGCGCTGCTCTATCCTGACATCAAACTCCTGTTCAAAACGTTTTTTGAATCTGTAATAGAGATTGACCGCCTTACTCCTCCGCCCTTGCCGTATAAACAGCTTTAACAATTCCAGGCAAATGTTCTCGCTGTAAGGTTCCAGAATGAGGGCGCGCCGAAGGGTCTCTTCAGCCTGGCTCAGCTCTCCCCGTTCGGTATAGATAAAGCCAAGTTCCAGGCAAGCTTCCTCAAAAATCATCTTGCATCTTTCCCGCTCTAAAAAAACCAGTTCCCCATAATCACTATCCTCCATCAGCTCGCCCTGATAAAGAGAAACCATTTGCCGCAGCAACCCGAGCCTTTTGTCTTCATGCTCCGGGTCAGCCTTGGACAACGCGGCCAGTTTCTGGTGAAGACGCAAAAAATCAAGATAATCCAGCTCCCATACATCTTCATTTTTAATTTGCAGGCCACCCAGGGTTTCATGGATCAGGGCCCGGCTTCCCGTGACAGGGACCTGGTATTTGGCCAGAGTTTTGCGGAGCTGGTACAGGGCTGTCCGCAGAGAGGCCAGGGCGGATTTATTGTCTGCCTCAGGCCAGAAGATATCCGACAGTTTATCCTTGGAAGCCGTTTTCCCGCTGTTTAAGAGCAAGTATTCCAGGAGGCCTTTTATTTTTTTGGTTTTCCATTCGGCTTCCGGAATCTTGACGCCGTTGACGGAAATTTGCGGTTTGCCAAAAAGCGCCGCTTTGATAAAGTAAAGCGGTTCCGCCTGGTCAGGCTTGTACCGGAAAACAAAATCATCCACATAAGTCGCAATCCGGTTTTCATCCATGCTTTTTACTTTTTCGGCCAGGTAGCGGACGGTGTTGCCATCATAAAACCTACCCAGCAGTTCTTCGGCGAAATCGGCCCTGCAGCCGCAACGGATACTCCGGAGCGCCATTTCAGTGAGGGTGGGAAGGTGGATATCCCAGAACATATAGTATTTGTTGTTTGCGGCCAGTTCCATAGCCTGCCGCAGATAACGGAGGCCTTTTTCCCGGTCTTCTTGGGCGTAATATAGCCGGGCCAGATGGAACAAGGCGCCGCAGAGCGTCTGAGAACCTTTTTTAGCCTTGGCCAGCCGAACGGCGGAGAGCAAAGAGCGCTCCGCCAGGGCAAAATCTCCCGCTTCCCGGGCCAGGGCGCCGAGAATGGACAGGGACGACTCCGCCACCATCATGCCGGGCCGGGCTTTTCTAATGCTGCTTGCCTCCCGGCGGGCTTGCGCCAGATCCGGGCCGGGAACTCCGGGCCGGATGGACCAAAGACGCTGGAGGAGCCGGCAGGAGGCCCCCATCACTTTATTGTACATCCGGTGATGGTGAAAAACCGCATAATCCAGCATTTCCACAGCGCTTTCCGTATCAAAGGACAGGTAGCGTTCAAAAGCGGCCACACGCCTTCCCCCGGCCGACAGGTAGTCATAATCGTATTTTTCGCCAATAGCGGTTATTTCCGCGACGAACCCCGGCAAACGCTCTTTGTCATGCTTAAGAGCCAGGGTGATCGCCAGGAAAAGCAGGATAAAACCCCGGGCGGGCTCGATATTTTTGAAATTATCCAAGGCAAGGGCCGTGTTCATGCAACGTTCCGCCTGGGCGAGCTTGCCGAGGCTGTAATAAATGATACAGGAGAGGATTAAATACAGCCATTGACTGTCTTCCGGGAGCAGGGCGTAAAGGACGCTTTCACTGTAAGCCTCCCCCTCGGAAAACCGTTCTTCCCCGATGGAGCGCACCATGTCCAGGATGATCAGGGTATTTTTGAGTTCCTCGGAAACGGCATCCGGTTGCCAAGAAAGTCCCGTGGCCATCGCCCGCAATTCTTTCATATCGTTGCGGCAGGTGAGGATATAGATCAGGACCGTCGCCCCATGAAAATACATCTCCGGCTTGTTCTCCCGCAAGCATTGCCGCAGCAATTCTTTAAGGGGTTCCACCATTTCTCCCTGCCTGCTGTTGGGCAGGAGCTGCGCTTGAAACAGTAAGAGAACCGGGTTGTTCCGGACCATTTCTTCCGGGAGCAGATCCAGCCAGAGCTTCAGCTGGGCGGTTTCTCCGATCAGGAACTTATTAAAGCCTGCCTGGTTCACCAGCTCCGCGGCCAAAGGGGTATTGCCGCCTTGGGCCAAATGCTCGGCGGCGCGGATATAGGCGCCCCGGGCGATATAATAGGCGGCAGCCTGAAGATGCAAACCCGCGATCTCCTCGCCGGAGAGACGACTCTTTAAAATATGGAGCAAAAATTCCCGGAAGAGCGCGTGGAAGCGATAGACCACGGGGTCATCCTGAATTCGCTGAATAAACAGGCCAAACTGCGTACTTCGGTCAATCAGCGGCTTTATGTCGGCGATGCCGCATATTTGCGCGGCCTCCTCCGCCGTAAATTCCTGAAGCAGGGCCAGCCTGACCAGGCCGTCCTGGGTCCCGTCTTCCACGGATTTGAATACTTCCAAAGATAAATAGCGGAATAGGGCCTCCGCATGGTCTTTCTTGCCGGAGGCGAGGCCGGTCAAATCCAGTCCCTTGCTTTTAAAGGCCTGGTATAAGATGGCAATACCCGCTATCCAGCCTTCGGTTTTTTTCCGGATCCAACCCGCTAATTGCCGATCCAAAATAACCGGATCCATCTGCAGCATAAAATCGTTTATTTCCGCCTGGCTGAAAACCAGGTCCTCGGCGCCTATCTCCAAAACCTTTTGCTCCAGTTTCTGCTTTTCTGAGAAGACGGCGTGATGGGGGCGGCTTAAAACAAAGAGGATGCAGGAAGGCGGCATGTTGTCCAGCAGAAACCTGATCATATCGCCTATTTCCGCCATCCCAACCACATTTTGAAAATCATCCAGCACAAGATAGGTTCGGATATTGTCTGAACCGCTGTGGTGCGACCACATTTCCTGGCAAAGCATGGCTATGGCGCTGCGGGGCTGTAATTCCACATCGGCATAGTCCCGTAAGGCTTTGCGTGATTCGGCAAAACGAGGGGTGGCCGGCGGAAAAAGCGTCTCGGCGAGGTGGGCAATGAATACCGGCAGATTTGCATCTTCCGGGTCCAGACGGTACCAGCAGATCCTGGCCGAACGGTCCGCCCGGCGGTGAAAATAGGAAACGGCCAGGGTCGTCTTGCCATACCCGGCGGGCGCGCATATACTGACCACCCGGGAGGTATCCATGGCGGCGTGCAGCTTTTTCATCCGCTCCGTCAATAAAAAATGGGGAGGCAATTCCGGCATAATGAGTTTGCTTTTTAACACGGGAAAGGCATTCATCGCATTGACTCCTCATCAACATTTTTTTCGGATTTTTTTAAAGGTAATTACCATAATATTACCATAAAAACGGGGATTGGAGCACGTTTTCCATAATTTAGCATTTCATATTTATTTTATAGCCGCCCTATAAAATAAGGGGGATGTTAAAACAGATGAGGTGATACTTTGTTTATAAAAGCGTATTTGCGAAACGGTAAACGACTGACAGCAATCCTGATTATGCTGACATTTTTATTACAGGCGGTGGTCCCTGTACCGGGCCTCTTTGCTGAAGAAAGCCTGCCCGGCGGAAGCGCCGTTTCTACCGTTGAAGAACCGTCGGCGGGTCCGCCGGAACCACCCGCGGATCCTGCAGATCCGCCGGCAGAGCCTGAACAGACGGACCCTGAAGAATTGAATCCTGAGGAACTGGAAGAAGAACCGGAAGGCACGGTTCACCTGGAAAAGCTGCCCATTGAGCTTGTCCCTCTCCCGCCGGAAGAGAAGCCTTTGGATGTGATTACCATAGGCGGGCAGGAAGCCCGGGTCAAGCCGGGGGAAATCATTGTCCGCTATAAGGAGCAGCCGCAAAAGGCCGGACGGATGTCCTTCAATGCGGGGCAAAGTACCGTCAGTGTTACGGCGGTGGTTTATGAAGCTTCGCCTGAAATAGGCCTGGAAGAAACCCTGGAACAGCTGCGGGAAGACCCTAATGTGCTGTATGCCGAGCCCAACTACGAACTGTATGCCCTGGATGCCCCCGATGATACCCACTATGGCGAACAGTGGGGTCTGCAGCGTATCAACGCGGTCACAGCCTGGACTGCCGCCGAACTGATTAAAAGCTCCGACTCGGCCGCTCCGGTGACCCTTGCCGTTCTGGATACCGGGGTGGACAGCGGTCATGACGACCTGAACATCCGGGTTCTGTCCGGCCATAATGCACTGACGGGCGGCGGCAATTCGGAGGACGATTCCATGAACAGCCACGGCACTCTGGTGGCCGGAATTGCCGCGGCTTCGACCAATAACGGGATTGGCGTGGCCGGGACAGCGGGAGCGTATCCCGTGAGCATCCTGCCGGTCAAGGTCCTGGATGCGGCCGACGTCGGCAGCATGCTGTCCGTGGCCAATGGCATTTATTGGGCCGCCGATAATGGAGCCCAAGTCATTAACCTCAGCCTGGGCGCCCGCCTGCCCGACTATCCCGTTACCCTGGCCGAAGCGGTGCGGTACGCCCAGGGTAAGGGCGCTGTGGTGGTGGCCGCCGGCGGTAACGAGGGCAAAGAAGTACAGGGTTTCTACCCGGCCTGTCTGCCCGGGGTAATTGCGGTAATGGCTTCCGATAGAAATGATGATCCGGCCTCTTTTTCCAATTACAATAGCAGGACGGAAATAATGGAAGTAGTTGCTCCCGGGGTGGATATCCTTTCCACGGCCAAGGAAGACGCCTATAAGAATATAACGGGCACTTCCGCCGCCGCTCCCTTTGTCTCCGGCGCCGCGGCCCTGCTCTGGTCCGTTTTTCCCGGAAAAACGCCGGCTGAACTGACGGACGCCTTGACCACTGGGGGGGATATAAAGGTGTCTTTAGTATGCCCCAAGCCCTTTCCAAGCTGCAAGGCACACCGGCTTCCCCCTATGCATCCTTGATTGACCCGGCCAGGCACAGCCGGGTGGGCGGGGTTGTCACCCTGACCGCCCGGGTGGAGTTTTTTGTTACGCCCCCGTCTTCTCCTGCGGATCCGTGGCCGGAGGACATTAAACTGGGCGACGCCGTTTCTGTTCCGGTGAGCGGACTCTGCAGCCTGGACTGGGATACGACCGCCGTAGACCATACTGGTCTCCCTCTTTACCCGGACGGGGAGTACTCAGTCCGGGCCAAGGTGAACGGTTCCGGCTTTGGCATTACCCTGATCGTGGGCAATGAAATCGCCGGGGGTCTCGCTTTGACGATTAAGAAACCGGGTGGAGAACCGGCTGCCGGGGCCAAGGTAACGGTTTATCATGCCGAAAGGAACGCTGACGGCACATACCGGCTAATGGGCGAAAGAAAGAGCAGCCCGGTTTACCAGGGGGCAGCCGACTTGAGAGGAAAAGTGATTCTCCCGGCTTCCCTGGCGGTGAACGGCAACGACTTTTTGGTGGTGGCCCAGGGAACGGAACCCAACTTCCTCTATCACCGGCTGGTGCGCTCCCCCGGTACCTACGTACTGGATCCCGATCTGGATCCAGGCCTGGCCCGGCGGGTGACAGTGACCGCCGCAAAGACCGACGGCAACGCTCTGTCCGGGGCTTTGCTGCTGGCTGACCTGACGAATGTGGCCCAGCCGGAAGATTCTTATATCGAAACCAGTGGCGCTCTCTTCGAGATACCTCTTAGCCAACTCTCCGCAGTTGGGACGGGGCAGGTCTGGCTGACACCGGGGAACTATGCGTTACGCCTGGCCAGCCCAGAGGCCGGCTATCTCCTGTCGCGGCAACTCACGGTGAGCGAGGGAGCCCAGGCACTTCCTGTTTCCATTACGCCGGGGGACGGCGATGTGGCCCGCATCCGGCTGTCCGACGGAGATCCGGATCGTACCGGCATACAGAACGGCCGTACGGATAGCAGGCCCTTTGCGCCCACCACCAGCTTTTATAAGAGCAGTTTCCCGGCGCCGGACCATCTTCTCAGCGGAGCATACCAAGCCTTTTTGGAACTGGGGGCGGGTCCGGAGGGACTGGTGGCCAGTTTGCCGGTCTCCTTTACCCTTCAAAATAATCAGGCGGCTCCACGCTTAAACGCTATTGTACCAAACATAACCAACCAGGCTACCGTGACTGTCTCCGGGACGGCTGCCCCCGGCGCCGCGGTCACCGTTTCTTACCGCCTTGGGGAGAGTACGGAGCCCCTTTCCCCGGTGACCGCCGATGAGAACGGCGCTTTCAGCCTGCAAGTCACTTTGCCGGCCGATGGCAGCTATACCTTCACCGCCCGGGCACTGATAAATGAGGTTGAGAGCGATGCATCCAATGCGGTTACGGTAATTCTGGACCGTATCCCGCCCGGAACGCCCGCCGGATTCACCGCCACAGCGGGAGCCAGTACGGTTATGCTGCGGTGGGACGCCCCTTCCTTCAGGATGCGGATATAAACTATTACCGTTTGACGCGGAACCAAAGTCCCCTGGCGGAGGTTTTGGCGGTAAGCGGTCAGTTGGAATATACCTATCAGGACAGCGGTTTAACGGCAGGGCTGCCTTATACCTATACTCTGACGGCGATAGACAAAGCCGGCAATCTTTCCCCGACGGCTTCGCTGGAAATAACCCCCGGCACGGACGGCACGCCGCCAGCGGTTCCGGTCATCTCTCAGGTGGTTTACCGGCCGGGAGGGGCTGCGGATATCTACTGGCCGCGCAACGCGGACGATCTTAACGTAGACCATTATCAGGTCTTCCGCGCCACGGCGGAAGCCGGCGGTCAATTCGGGGAACCGGCTCCGCTGGAGCCCCAGATTACAGCCGATCATCGGCTGGAATACGAATTCCACGATACGGGGCTGCTGTCGCAAAAAACATATGCCTATACCGTACGGGCGTATAATGCCGCCGGGACCGCGTCGGCGCCCAGCACCCCCTATGAATTAACGACCCCGGCGCTGACCGCGTCCCTGGTCAGTTACCGCTTCCCCCTGGAACAGGGGAGAGCGGATCTTGGTTTTGTCAACTCGGGGGCGGAACTGACCATCCGGGTCGTCGGTGAGCGGGGACGGCAGGCGAGTGCGGTAGTAGAATATCGCAACTGGCTGGATGCCGACGGCGGTATGTTAAGCGAGCCGCGCACCGTTACCACCGGTCCAATTACGCTCAGCGAACGGCCGGATCTGCCGGGGACCTATCAGGGGATATTTACCCTGCCGGACAAGACGACGCAGATCAGTTCCCTCAGCGGGACCCTCAGCGATGGGGCCGGTCATGTCTCCCCGGCGGCAACCGCGGCCGGTCTGCCCCTGACGGTAGCCGGCAGCCTGCGGGTGGAAATCCCTGGCGACGCTTTGACTGACCTGGCCTACCGTTCTTTGGTAGTTTCCAGTCTCTCTGCGGGACAGAGCTTTGTCCGGAATATTACCGACGCCACTGCCTATATCTTCACCGGACTGAAGCCGGCGGAGGATTATACGGTCAGGCTGCGCAATCATATGGACCGTTTGCTCATCAATCAGGAAGAAATAACGGTGGCCGCCGGCGAGGAGACCATGGTTCCGGCTGACCCTCTCCGCCCGGCCGGTCTGCGTGTTCAGGTGCTGACCCCCGGGGGAATCCCCGTGCCCGGCGCTTCTGTCCGCTTCAGCAATCCGTATACGGTTATGACAGTCATAACCGATGAAAACGGGTGGGCGGAAAGCAGGCTGGATTTCCTGTCCGGGGAGGAAGCGACGGCGGTGATCACCCTCAGCGGACCGAGCGAAGCCCTGACCTGTTTCAGCGGAGAGTCGGCCACATACACCCTGGATGCGGGCATGAATGTAGGAGAAATCAAGCTTCGTTCCCTGCCTATGTTCACGGTTTCCGGAACAGCAACAGTGGAGACGCCGACCGGGCCGGCTTTAGGCGGCGTGGTTGTGACCACGACCCAGCTCCTGGAGGGCAGAAGAAGCTACACCGCCACCACCGTAACCGGAAACGACGGTCGCTACTCGCTGACGCTGCCGGCGGGCGGGGTGACCGTATCCGCCGGTACGCCCAACGGAAAATATGTGATGAATAATCGGTTTATCGGCCTTACGGAAACCTTTTCGGGCAATCTGGACTTGGTTTTGACCACGATTGGAAAGGTGGAAGTCGACATTACCATCCGGACCAAGTATCTGGACCGGGAGGAAACCGTCACCCGCAACCTCAACTGGGCCTCGGCGGCGCACTATAAACTAAAGGCCACAGACGCCAGGGGGATAGTCAGCAGCAGTTATCCGTTCCCGTTGCGGGGCGCGCCGGGAGAGGAGATCAAGATTTCCGTGGATGGGCGGGAAGCCGGCTTGCCCCGTCAGGAGCAGACGGCTATCCTGGATGACCATCGCCGGGGAGCGGTAACCTTTTCCTTAGAGGAACAGGGAAGAATCATCGGCCGGGTGGTGGACGGAGGTGGCCGGCCCATTGATATGTCGGACGCTCTGCTGAATATGTATCGGTATTTTTCGGGTA
>JAVEYA010000008.1:0-42582 GCA_034003745.1 Clostridia bacterium | reverse complement strand
TCGAGCGCAAAGTCTCGTAAAATAGCGAGGGAAAAATGCCGGTTTTCCTAGATTTCATGCGGCTTTTCCGGTATAATTAGAGTATGCAAACACAAGAGATTTCGGTTGAAAATTTACTCAAAACCAATGAAGCCTTAAAGGCGGAAAACGATGAGCTGCGGCATCAGGTTCAGTGGCTTATGGAACAGTTACGCCTGGCCAAGCATAAACAATTCGGCGCCTCCAGCGAACAAACCAATCTTTATCAGCTCTACCTGTTCAACGAGGCGGAGCAGTCCGCGGAGTTGGCCGCGCCGGAGCCGGAAATCACCGAAGTCAAGGCGCATTACCGTAAGAAAACCCGCCTGACCACCGACAAACTGCCGGAGGATTTGCCTGTCGAGATCATTATGCACGAACTGCCGACAGAAAAACGTGTCTGTCCTGATTGCGGCTCTTGTCTGCACAAAATGGGTGAGGATACCCGCGAGGAACTGAAAATTATTCCGGCCAAGGCTGTAATTATACGCCATGTGCGGCACGTTTACGCTTGCCGCCACTGTGAGGAAACCTCCGGACGTGTGCCGATTGTCAAGGCGGATATGCCCGGGCCCGTTATTAAGGGCGGGTTTGCTTCGCCGGAAGCGGTCGCACACATCGCCGCGCAGAAATTTGTGATGGGCAGCCCGCTGTACCGCCAGGAGCAGGAATGGGCGCTAAGCGGCATTTTGCTTTCCCGCCAGACCATGTCCAACTGGCTCATCAAAGCCTGTGCGGATTGGCTGGAGCCGATATACCAAGAGATGAAAAGGCGATTATGCCGGCAGCAAGTCCTTCACGCGGATGAAACCACGCTGCAGGTGCTGCGTGAGGACGGCAAGCCCGCCCAGAGCAAGAGCTACATGTGGCTCTACCGCACAAGCGGCGAGGCACTGCGCCAGATAGTGCTGTATGACTACCAACGAGACCGAAAGCACACCCACCCGGAAGCATTTTTAAAGGACTTCACAGGTTTTCTCCATGCGGACGGCTATGACGGCTACCACAAGCTGCCCGATCGGATAACCGTTGTCGGCTGCTGGGCTCATCTGCGCCGGAAATTCGACGAAATGCTGCAAACACTGCCGAAAGATAAACGAGACACCTCCAACGCCGCCAAAGGAGTCGCTTATTGTGATAAACTGTTTCATTTGGAGAAACAGTTCGCTTTACTGTCCTCTGAAGAACGTCGGAAAGGGCGGGAACGGCTAAGCAAGCCGCTGATGGACGAATTCTTCGCGTGGGCGGATTCACTTCGTGCGTTGCCAAAGTCTTTGCTGGGAAAGGCAGTCTATTACTCCCAAAGCCAACGCAAATATCTGAAAGCCTATTTGCTAGACGGCAGGTTGGAAATCAGCAATAACCGTGCGGAAAACTCCATCCGTCCCTTTGTGATGGGGCGAAAGAATTGGCTTTTTTCCAATACGCCCAACGGTGCGAGGGCCAGTGCAGTCTATTACAGCCTGATCGTTTCCGCCAAGGAAAATGGGCTTCTGCCGTTCGAGTACCTGACAAAAGTTTTCACCGAGGCCCCGAATGGCGCGGATGTTGAAAGTCTACTTCCTTGGAATCGGGAGTGACCGGCGGTTTGACGCTTACGATAGATATTAATTTTGAAGGTGATATCAATCACTGAACTTGATTTCTGGTCACAAAAAAGTGAATCTTTTGCCGAAAGAGTCGCCGTAGAACTTGATTTTCATCTTACGCAAACCTTAAAATATAATCCCGGCTTCTGTGCATTGAAAGCTAAAAAAGCCAATCTTTATTATTATTTGATAGAAGACCCGTTCAAACTGGTTTTTGACATCGATGAACTCAATAAGCAGATTATTATCCATTACTTCTTTAATACAAGAAAAGCTATATCTGAATATATTTGATTTCAAGTACTGATTTTCAGTACTTTTTCTTCTAATTAAGGACATTTCGGCTACTTAGCCGGGGATGTGTCGCGGATTCAGCGCATTAACATGTCCCTCATCCTATCAGACCGCGATCTTGTGGGAACAAAGTGTTATAGTAATTATTTCACTTTATAAACAAGTAAATTAAAACGTTTTATATCCTTATCGTTAATTTTTAATGACTAAATCAGCATTATATAATGAATCCTTAATCTCTTCTAAAAGCTCTAGGGGAGGCGGATTAATGCTGCGATATTCTCTTTCCGGGTCAATGGACCCAATCGTATAGACAAGTTCTATCTTTGTCTCGTTACCCCTTCTGGAGAAACCTTGACTAGCCGGCTGGGCAAAGATATCCTCTGCTAAAAGGCTCTGTAATTCTTCTTTAGGTTCAATCCAAATATCATTATTTCTATCAGGTTTGTTAATAAAGCTGATGGGCATATTTTCAAATTTCAAACTGTAATTGGGTTGTGTTAATTTATAGTAAACGGTATCCTTTCCGTCGTTTATCAGGTAGCCAGACTCGTCGTCATTTTGTACTATATCTGCTTGAACATCTACAAGCTTTAAGGGATGAATGAATCCACTCAAAGCGATATAAATACAGAAGATATAAGTACGAAAAGAACCATGATTTTAGCGATACGACATTCAATAACTTGGACAGTGTTTTCAATTTTCTCTTTTTTGGTAATAGAACTTAACAATACGTATCCACAAGCTACTCCAATTAGAGTAGTTCCCATCACATTATACTTAACGTATATCCATCCAATTTGTGAACTAAATGGCAATGAAGCGAAAGAATAACTAAGGACACCTGAAGCAGCAATTAAAAGCATAGGTATTCCGATAACCAAGATTTTTAACCAGTTAACAGAAAACTTGCCTTCCATTTTCAAACTATTTATAAACCCGGGTACGGCAATATATATACCAACCAAAATTGAATAAATGCAACTAAATAGCATTGGTAGCAACGGATTAAAGTTTCTACCTCCTATGATACGTAGTTCTTGCTGTTAACGAACACCATAATAAACAAGAAGTGCAAGACCTAACACATAGAATAGATATACACTAATTTTCTTCATTGGCCCCCCTTACATCTAAATAACCCCGAAAATTCTCTACATTATATTAAGCGGGATAGAATCCTCTTTTAATGTTAGCTGAAGTATTCCCCTTGTTTTTATTGAATATCTTAGGTAAAATAATAGATAAGATATTATGTTAAGGAGACTATCATTATGAAAATTACTATAAATAGAAAAAGTTTAGTCCCAATTTCTGATATCTCAAATAGTTTTTCAAAGTACTTCCGTAAACTCAAAGATCAATCCGAACCATTATTTATTATGAAAAACAATAGTATTGAAGCTGTTATGCTCAATGTTGAGGATTACGAGCAACTTATTGAAGCCCAGGCAATGTTTGAAGAACTTGAATTAGCGGATATTGCTCTTCGTAGACTTGAAAAACCTATATTAGGTAAGGATTTTGAAGATATTGTCGCGGAAAGGGGTTTCCCTTTTGAATCTTTACAAGATTAAGTTTTTGAAAGAAGCTGAAAATGAGATAACGCAATTTGATAATAATCTATTCTTAAAGGTAACGAAAACTCTTTCAAGACTCTCCAAAGACCCGCTGGCTTATAGTGAACCCCTTGGACAAAAAATGAATATGAATCTTACAGGATTACGTAAAGCCTATGTAGACAATAAAAGAGTCCGGATAGTTTTCATGATTCTTGAAGGCAGATTAATTATTCTTGTGGTTGCTGTTAATAAACGTGATAAAGGCAAGGTGTATCGTATTGCTCAAGAAAGACTTGAAGCATATCACCAGCTATTTGAAAAGCTCAAAAATCCTGCCATAGACCTAAATGATATCTTCCAAGTTTAAACCTGTAACTCTCCTCTTCTGGGAGAGTTCTTTCTATTAGGAGCATATTTTGGCTAACAGTCCCAATTTCACGACGCCCTAAGTCGAACCCGCGAAGCCCGTCCCCTTTCAATCATAAAGATTTAAGTATTAATAATGCTTTTATCATATTCGAAAAAATCCTTCTCCGAAATTTATATCAGTTAGGCAATTTCATCCCTAGTATAAAGGCCATTGCCAAAAATCCTTTATTTTATTTTTGACTCTACTACTAAATATTCACCAAAACTATTATCCGTTAGTGAAATATCAGTAAATTTCATTAATAAATGATAAAATTCTCGGATATCTCTATATTCATAAGAATTATTATATATTTCCCTCATTATTGGATGTTCGAAGGTAAATTCTAACACGTGTCTAAATTCAATTGTCGCCTTCCTAAGTTCCGCTGTAGGTCTTCTTCTGGCTAATTTAATTAAATCATTACCCATTTCAAAAAGCCACGGAAAATCATTTTTTAGCATACTTAAAACAATTAAAAATCCAATATTTTTATTCCTCGCCCCAAATAACAATTCCTCAATTATTCTAGGATTCATTCTTATTAAGCTTAACTTCCTATATTCTGGTTGCATTCTCTTCCCAATACGATCAGGTAAATCCGAGTACATAAGCTTTATCTCTTCGAACAACTTAGCTACATCTGACTCCTGTAATCCGGTATTCTTTTTTTCAATTTCTATTGATGTTGTCTTCGGTGCATTAGCTATTATTTCTTTTGCTTTTGTTAAAAAAACTATGACCTGCGCCCTGATTACTTCTAAATCAGGTTCAGAGCCTGGTATTCTTTTAACAAGCTGCATTACAAGTTTTGACAATGAGTCTTCATCATCAGCACAATTTTGGAACTGTGCAAAAGGGCCATTATTGGCTTTACTTAATGGTATTCCTATAGAAATACCTAATACTGTTGCATTGAGCTTTCCTTTTGCTACTCCGGCTTCATATAATATCCATGGCCTGTCCACACTGTTTCTTGTCAATAAACATACAACATCCGATGCATCATTGAGTTTTTTCATTATTTCAGGGAACCACTCAACTCCATATTCTATTCCTTGAGAACCTTTTTTATCAGAAGAACGAAATGATTTTAATACACCTGCGCTTACACTGCTTAGTAATTTACTAAAGCACTCTGCAAGTTCAGCATCTCTGGTATCATGGCTTACAAAAATAAATGGTATTTTTTATTGTGAAATCATATCCTCCTTCTTTTCCGTTGTCTCATTTTTTTTAATCTGTCCTTCAACTTGCACTATAATTCCTCCATTCTATTACTCCTAAATTGGCTGACATTGAAGAGGCAATTACTGCAATTGCATCAAGATTTAATTTAGACATAAACCCCTCTCCAATTAATCTTTCAAGTGATCTTTATTTGGCTCTGATGTTTTTTCAACAACTTTCCTTACAATGGGTTTAAATATTTTATTTACCTTCCTTTTAGCCTCTTCAACTTTTTCTCCTTCAAGCACTTCTCGTTTAAGTACTTCATTGAGCAACACCAGCTTAATTTCATCGTTGGTAATCTTAGCATCAGGCGACACTTTTTTAAGTGCTCTTCTGATTGAATCAAGTACCCCTTCAGTAATAATGATTTGTCCTATAAAAAATCGGCTTAAAGCTTGTTTCTGCAGATGGTATTCTTCCAGAACAGACTTTCCTAAGCCTTCCTTTGAGATACAATAGAGCATATCCAAATCAGATTGTTTTTTTGGATTAAGTTTCTGAAAGTCTATTTCATAAACCATTTCTTTATCAATGGGTTTGGCAAACGATATCTTGTATACTCTCCAAATATAACCGTTAGATAAGATTACCCAGTCTACTCCTTCATTTGCGCCGTAATCTATTGCCTGCTTAATATAGTCGTCTTTTAAATCCAGACCAACGGCTTTAGCTTCAAGTAGAAATCTTAACTTACCATTAACCTTGATTGCCAAATCACAAAATGTCTTCTTAATTGCATATTCCGAAGTAATTTCCGAATACTTATCAAATCCAAATAATTCAGTGAGCATATCAGTAATTATAACTACGGTGTCGGACTCATTAATATCTTTTGTTTTTGCCGCGTTTAAAATTGGTTGGAATTTCTTAATCCCCATCATAAGTCTCGCCTGAACTTTAGCTGGAATAACTGCCATTAAGAACCCTCCCTTTAATTTGACATTATAATATTACTATCTCATATTTGTTATAAATTTCCTAGAGTAAATGTCATAATTTAGCGACAAATACAAAAATACGGGACCTAAAATATTCATCAAGTAATCGTCGCCCCTGAATAAATATGTAGTACCTATATCACATCTTCGGGGGTTATATGAGAAATAAGCTTCTATCGCAACTCTTCTTCTTTTGTCTGCTCCTTCTGACCTGGTGGAATATTAATGACCTCCGGGCGACACTGCCGACGGGGGCAAAGATTGGCGCGCCTCTGCCCGTTTTCCCCGGTATCCAGATTGATTTCCTGCGTTCCCAGGACCCGGTCATCGTGGAAGACGCGCTTAACCAGACTGCCCGGGTGCTGGCCCGCTATATCTCCCCGGCGCTGACCAATGAAGCGTGGCAGCCCAGCTTTGTCTTCCTGGACCTGTTTGGCGATGAAAAAGAGGAACTGGCCATCTCCCTGGCCCTGCCTCCCGATAGAGGCTATCTGGCCATTATCGCCAGGCAGAACGGTCAATATACCCTCTATTACTATCTGGATAATCTCCTGCCGCTGGGCAATATCAGCAAGCTTGATCTGCCGGGGCACAAAAATCTGCTGGTCACACGGGAAGAACACGATGAGCAGATGGGCATCTATTCAGAGACAAAGACGCTGAAGCTGTGGAAGTGGCGGGAAAATGCCTTGCAAGCTGTCTGGAGCGAGCATTCCTATTGGGAAATGAGCTGGCTCAATACCTGGCAGGATTCACAGGCAGACTCTCAATTATGGTCGAAACTTGTCCAGGATTTAAGCGTCACTTATGAGGCTGCGCCCGATCCCATGATAAAAATTGAAGGGGAGCAATACCTGCATCAGGCACCTTTTAAGGAGTTCGAAATACTCCCCCCGCCTTATGAATTCGAGCTGCAGATACAGCGCAAAGTGGAAGCTGTCTACATCTGGAATGAAGAATGGCAGTGCTTTGTCTTAGAGAGCAAAACCCTGCAACTGCCCGGACAGGAAGCGCAAAAAGTCGCCCTGATAAAAGATTTGGGATTCCAGTTGGAATCCCTCGTAAAGCAAGAGCTGAAAAGCCTCTATCAAGTTATTAATAAAAAGGGGGAAATCTTCGAAGTTGAGAAACAATACTTAAGGTGAGAGCCATGCCAGCCGGTATCTCCATTTGCATTCTTCCCATAACACAATTAGTCCTTCGCAGCGCTCTCTCCGGCCACAAACCCTGTGGAGAAGGCGGCCTGCAGGTTATATCCTCCCGTGTAGCCGTCGATGTCCAGGACTTCGCCGGCAAAATACAATCCGCGCACCAGCTTGGATTCCATGGTGCGGGGATTTATTTCTTTCAAAGAAACCCCGCCCACGGTAACAATGGCTTCCGTCAGAGAACGCGGCCCTTCGATGGTCATGGTCATCCCGGTCAGGACATGCAGCAGTTCCCGGCGGTCCTCCCGGGTAATCTGGTGCACGAATTTCTCCGGGTCAATCCCGCTCAAAGTGATGACGCAGGCAGTCAGCCTTTTCGGCAAAAGCTCGTCCAACGCGTTCTTAAGCTGTTTCTTCTGGTTCTTCTGAAAATCCCGCTGCAACCTTTTATCCAGCGTCTCTTCATCCAGCGCGGACTTGAGGTTCAGCCGCAATTGCAGCCTTCCCGGGGCTTTATTTGCATTCACGACCGCACGGCTCAGCGTCAGGATAATCGGTCCGGTAACGCCGAAATGCGCGAACAGCATTTCGCCAAATTCGCTTTGCAGGACCCTCTCTCCATCCAGGACGGCAGCTTCGACATTCTTCAGGGTCAGACCCTGCAACCCCTTGACCCACTCTTCCCGAATGTTCAAGGGAACCAGCGCCGGTTTCAACGGGACAACCATATGCCCGGCTTCTTCGGCCCATTTGTAGCCGTCGCCGGTGGAACCGGTTCCGGGATAGGACTTGCCACCCGTGGTGACAATCACACGAGAGGCTATCACCTCTCCCTTGGCGGTCTTCACGCCGCGGACTTCCTGATCTTCTATCAGCAGGCCGAGTACCTCCTCTTCCTTACGTACTTCGACCCCATATTTGTTCATATATTTTTCCAGGGCGCCGACAATATCCCCGGCGGTATCGGAAACGGGAAAGACTCTCCCGCCCCGTTCCGTTTTCAGCTCTACGCCGTATTGCTCCAGCAATTTCATTAAGTCCCGGTTGGAGAGTTTACTCAGGGCGCTGTACAGGAACTGGCCTCCGCCGGGGTAATTCTCAATGAAATCCCGGATTTCCCCGGCATTGGTTACATTGCAGCGGCCTTTGCCGGAAATATTGATTTTGCGGCCCAGCGCCTTATTCTTTTCCAGCAATATAACCTGGGCTCCGGCTTCGGCGGCGCGTCCCGCCGCCAGCATTCCGGCGGCTCCCCCGCCCACTACCACAACCGTATTTCGTGGCATTTACAGACCCCCTAAAAAGATTCTTCGCTATACTCATAACAATGACACAATTGAAGAAAAGCCCTGGTAGTAGTTTTACCAGGGCTGCTTCACATACATACTTATCTTAACTCATTGCGGCTTCAGCTCTCCAGCACAGCGGCACAGCGATGGCACAACGTGGGATGCGCTTCGCTTTCACCGGTACTTTCAGAGTAATTCCAGCAGCGCTCGCATTTCTCGCCCGGGGCCTTGGCCACGGCTGCAGCCAGACCGGGAACCTCTTCATGGGTATACGCTCCGGCCGGAGCCTGCTCCATTTTTTCCACGACAACGTCCGAGACGATGAAGATGGTGGGGAGTTCCTCAGCCAGTTCCTTTAAGAAATCATACCACTCCCCGGCCGCATACAACTGCACCTTAGCATCCAGGGCATGGCCGATCAGCTTGATCTTGCGGGCCTCTTCCAGGGGCTTGGCCACAAATTCCCGTACCTGCAGGATCTTCTCCCAACGCGCTTCCAATGCGGCGTCCAAGTACTCCTCATGGTATTCCGGCCAGCCGGCAATCTGCACAGTGACTTCTTCTTTCTTATGGGGCAGGTACTGCCAGATTTCCTCTGTGGTATACGCCAGAATCGGCGTCAGCATTTTAACCAGGGCATAGATGATCTCAGACATGGTCTGTTGGGCGCTCCGGCGCTCGGGGGAAGCCGCCTTGGCCGTATACAGCCTATCTTTGATAATATCCAGATAAAAGGCGCTCATATCCACGGCGCAGAAATTATGGATGCTGTGGTAGACCACATGAAAATCATAATTCTCGTAAGCGTCAGTAACCTTCTTCACCAATCTTTGCAGCTTGATCATGGCCCATTTGTCGATTTCCAGCATTTGCGCATAAGATACTTTATCTTTTTCCGGGTCAAAATCATAGAGATTGCCCAGAAGATAACGGCAAGTATTCCTGATTTTACGGTAGGATTCGGTGACCTGCTTCAAAATATTTAGTGAAGCAGCTACGTCATTGCGGTAGTCTGCCGAAGAAGCCCACAGCCTTAGAATATCGGCCCCCATCTGTTGCATGACGTCTAGCGGATCAATCCCATTGCCCAGGGATTTGGACATCTTTCTCCCCTGCTCATCCACCAGGAAGCCGTGGGTCAGGACGGCCTTATAGGGCGCGACGCCGCGCACCGCCACCGAGGTGGACAAAGAAGAGTTGAACCAGCCTCTGTGCTGGTCGCTGCCCTCCAGATAGAGGTCGGCAGGCCATCTTAATTCCGGTCTTTTTTCCAGTACGGCAAAGTGACTGGAGCCGGAATCGAACCAAACATCCATGATATCCGTTTCCCGGCGGAAATGGGTACTGCCGCATTCCGGACAGGTCAGCCCCGGCGGGATAAGGTCTTTCGTCTCCCGGGCCCACCAGACGTTGGAACCATATTCGGCAAACAGCCCCTGTATATGCTGGATGGTCTCGTCGTTGACGATTTCCTTATTGCAGTCCTGACAGTAGAAAATGGGAATAGGCACGCCCCAGGTACGCTGGCGGGAAATACACCAGTCGCCGCGGTCGGCCACCATATTATGAATCCGGTCCCTTCCCCAGGAAGGAATCCAGGTGGTCTTGTCAATGGCTTCCAAAGCCTTTTCCCGGAAGCCGTCAATGGAAGCGAACCACTGTTCTGTGGCCCGGAACATGACCGGCTTCTTACAGCGCCAGCAATGCGGGAATTGGTGCTTGATAAAGCCCATGGATAGGAGCTTCTCCTGCTCTTTCAATTCCTTGGTGATTTCCTTATTGGCGTCCTCAATGAACAGGCCGGCAAACTTCCCGCCTTCCGCCGTAAAGCGGCCCTTGTCGTCCACCGGGGAAAGCACGTCCAGATGATATTTCTTGCCTACCTCAAAGTCGTCCACCCCGTGTCCGGGCGCGGTATGGACACAGCCCGTCCCCGCCTCGGTGGTGACATGCTCGCCTAAGATGACCACGGATTCCCGCTCGATGAAGGGATGTTTACAGACGATGCCTTCCAGGTCTGCCCCCTTAAAGGTCTCCTCAATATAGCTTTCCGGCTGGCCCAGCATTTCCAGGAAAGCATCCTTCAGCGCATTGGCCGTGATATATCTTTCCTGGCCTACCGCCAGCAGGTTGTAATCCAGTTCAGGATGTACGCATACCGCCATATTGGCCGGCAGCGTCCAGGGCGTCGTCGTCCAGATGACGAAATAGGTATTGTCCTGGCCCAAAAGCCCTTGCCCCTGAATGACCGGGAACTTGACGTAAATCGAAGCCGATCTCTTTTCGGCATATTCGATTTCCGCTTCAGCCAAGGCCGTCTCGCAGTCGGGGCACCAATATACCGGCTTTAAGCCTTTATAGATATAGCCCTTCTTGGCCATCTCTCCGAAGACGCCTACCTGGACAGCCTCATACTGCGGGTCCAGGGTGATATAGGGGTGGGCCCAGTCGCCGCGCACGCCGATACGCTTAAACTGGGTACGCTGCTCATCCAGATATTTCAGGGCGAATTCCTTACATTTGTCCCGGAATTCCAGGACGTCCGCACCCTGTCTTTTCAGGCCCAGCGCCTTGATGGCCCGCTGCTCGATGGGCAAGCCGTGAGTATCCCAGCCGGGCACATAGGGCGCATCATAACCGTTTTGCGTCCGATACTTGATAATCATATCTTTTAATATCTTATTGAAGGCTGTGCCCAAATGAATATTGCCATTGGCGTATGGCGGGCCGTCGTGCAGGATGAACTTGGGCTTATCCTTGCAAGCTTCCTGCACAATACGGTATAGATCCATCTCCTCCCACTTTGCCAAGATGGCCGGTTCGTTCTGGGGGAGATTCCCCCGCATCGGAAACTCGGTCTGGGGAAGGTTCAGTGTCTCGTTGTACTTTATATCTGCCATGTCTCTCACCTCATTATTACTTCCAAAAAGTATAAACATATCGCCCTTAAAAGTCAATAAAAAGAGCAAGCTTACTTGCCCTTCGTCTCAACCAATTCCAGCAATTCTCCTTTATTCAGGCCGGCTACATGCACTGTTTTGTTCCGGCCGGTCAGACCGCTGACGATCGTTACGGCGCTTTTAGGTACTTTCAGCATTTGCGCAATAAACCGGATGCACGCTTCATTGGCCTCGCCGTCTACCGGCGGCGCGGTAATCCTGAGCTTCAGGGCGTCTCCCTGCAACCCGACGATCTCATTTCGGGAGGCCCGCGGTTGAATCTTTAAGGAAAACTGCACGCCTCCGTCCGTCTCAGTTATCTTCCAGAAGTTCATTTTTGACCAGATACTCCTTCTTAATCAAAGGGTCGTCCCCTTCTTCCTTAAAATCATTTTCCAGCATCTGCATCTGGGTCGCAAGGAACGTCTTCAGCTTCATTTTCATCTGCTTCTCCTGGGCTTTGAGGGCTTCGACTTTGCGAATGGCTTCGGTGACGTCGTCATGCGCCCCGCTGACGATCTGTTCGGCTTTCTTGCGGGCTTCCCAGATAGCCAGTTCCGTCTCTTTTTCCGCGTTGCGCTTAGCTTCCTCGGCCATCTTCTGCGCCAGCACCATGGTATTCTGCAGGGTTTCCTCTATTTCCTTATAGCGCTGCAGATGGTCGTCTTGTTTCTTGATCTTTTCCTGCAACTCGAGATTTTCCTTATAGATCCTCTCAAAATCCTTGATGACCTCATCCAGGAAATCATCGACATCCGTTGTATCATACCCGCGCAGGCTCTTTTTAAATTCTTTATTATGAATATCCAAAGGTGTTAACAACACGTGTCACCTCTTTCAATGATCTTCATCTTAAAAGTAGCTGAGGATATTTAAGACTACCGTCTCAAGCAACTGCAGTACGATAAGAGCAAACAGCGGGGAAAAATCGATCATCATTCTGCGTCCCATCAAGCGGCGAAACGGCGCCAGGGCCGGTTCGGTGATTTCGTAGATAAATCTGAAAATGTGCTTATAAGGATCATGCGGCACCCAGGACAAAATTACTCTGATAATGATCAACCAGTAATAAACATCAAATGCGATCCGGACATAAGGAATAAGCTGATACATTTTTCACGCTCCCGGTGTATTGTTAACTTATGCTCACTAACTTAGCTCTCCCGCTCTCCTGGCGGAAGCAAGCACCGTGTCCATCAAGGCGCCCCTGACGCCGGCCTTTTCCATCTCACGGATTCCACAAATCGTCGTGCCGGCCGGGGAACAAACCAGATCCTTCAATTGGCCCGGGTGCTTGCCCGTCTGGATGACCATCATGGCTGAGCCTTTAACCGTTTCCGCCGCCAGCTTATAGGCGATATCCCGGGGCAGCCCGGCCATCACCCCGCCGTCGGCCAGGGCCTCAATCATCAAATAAACGTAAGCCGGTCCGCTGCCGGAAAGTCCGGTCACCGCATTGAACAGATTCTCCGGCAAAACGCTGGCGCTGCCCACTGCGGCAAAAATGTCCACTGCCGCTTGCAGTTCCTCTTCCGTCACGTTGGTTCCGCCGCATAAAACAGCCGTCCCCTCGCCGATCAAGGCCGGAGTATTGGGCATTACGCGCACCACTTTGCTGCCCTCCGGGAGCAGTTTTTCCAGCTTGGCCAGCGTTACCCCCGCCAAAATGGAGACCAGGATTTTCTCCCTGCCCAACTTCAAGGCAAAGCTTTCCACCACCGCGGACAGATTCTGCGGCTTTACCGCCAGAATAATGATCTCGGACTGTTCCACCAGCGCCACATTATCTATAGCCACGGCAATGCCGTATTCTTTTTGCAGGTACTGCCGGCGCGCCGCATCTTTTTCACTGACTGTAATATGTACAGGCTCGAAGCCCTGGGCCAGGATGCCCTTGATGAGCGCCTCGCCCATCGCGCCGCCGCCGATAAAACCAATCTTTTTCAAGGATGATGCACTACCTTCCCCTTAATTCTGTACCCTGATTGACTTTATTAATCCAGGAGAGAATATCCTTAGGCTGGCTCATCGAAGCCAAATCCCCCGAGATATCCACATTATTAGGTACGGCGATAATGATGCCCGCTCCGATTTTCTGCAGCGTCCCGCCCAGTGCATAGGCCGTTCCGCCAACGAAGTCGATAATCCGGCGCGCCGTGACCATATCCATATTTTCCAGATTGATGATCACGGTTCTTCTGCTTTTCAAGCTGTCGGAGATCTGCTGGCAGTCGTCGAATACCACCGGCTCGACCAGAACCACCCGGATCTGTTCCTTACCGGCGTTGAAAGGCACTATTTGTCCCTTGGGCTTGTTGCGCGTTTTTATTTCCGGCAAAGTCTCCACTATATTTTCCTGCTCGGTGATAACCTCTTCCCGGACCTCCGTAAATCCCATTATATCCAGAAACTTATCCACGACGCCCATTTATTTCTCCTCCTTATAATTTCTTTCCCCGAAAATTCTGCTGCCCACCCGAATCAGGGTGGCCCCCTCTTCCACGGCCACGGCGAAATCATTGCTCATGCCCATGGAGAGTTCCCGCATTTCTATGCCGGGTAAATGAAGCTCCGCTATCCTCTTCGATAAATCCTTCAATTTTTTGAACACAAATCTTACCGATTCGGGCTCATCGGTATACGGGGCCATTGTCATCAGCCCTTTAACCTTAATTCCCTTTAACGCGGAAATTTCCTTAATTTCTGTCAATATATCTTCAGCGGAAAAACCATGCTTACTGGGTTCTTCCGCAATATTGATCTGCAAAAGTACATCCTGCGTCACGCCTGTGGCCAGCGCTTCCATACTGATAGTCCGGGCCAGTTTTGCCGAATCCACCGAATGGATCAGCGCTGCCCGGCCGACCACAAACTTGGCCTTATTGCGCTGGAGCGTTCCGATGAGATGCCACTCTATCCCCGGGGAGAGCGCTGTTTGTTTTTGCAGCAATTCCTGCACCCGATTCTCGCCGAAGACCGTAATCCCTTGTTCCCGGGCAGCCTGAAGAATTTCCACCGGCTGGGTCTTCGTAACGGCGACAATCCTTACGCCGTCAGGGTCCCGCTCGCTTCTGCGGCAGGCCGCCCCGACCTCAGCCCAGACCTCGTTATATCTATCCCTGATACTATCCATAAGTGTATCTCCATCGTTACCTGTGGAATCTTAGTTTTTGTCCCTCGGTGACATAAGCCGGCATCGTGATAATCCAATCATCCTTCTCCAGTCCTTCCACAACCGCCTTATCCCCGACCTGACTGATAATGACCACTTCCTGCCAGACCACTATTCCGTTTTCCAACAGATAGATCCCTTTTCTGCCTTCCTTTTCAGCCAATACCCATTTATCCACAATGGCGCCCTCAATACTTTTTACCACAATACTGCCCTTGACTTTACGGTATTCGTTCAACTGCGGCATGGGCGGCATCTCGATCAGCAGCCTGGTCAGCTCATTTTTTTGTTCCAGCTGGGTGACAGTCCCCCGGATACGTCCGGGAGCCCCCTCGGCTAAATCCAGCGCTACGCTGCCGCCTACGGTCAGCTCATGCCCCTCCGGCAGCGGGATTTCCGTAAAAATGTACGCTTCGGCCAAATTATCCATGATCTTAAATAAAGCTTGTCCGGGCGCGATGGCGCCCTCTTTTTTATTCTCTCCACTCTTTCCGGAGGATAATCCTTTTTGCAATTCTACCAGCTTATTCAAATCCAGGGCCGGCCACGTTTCGGGATTGCAGATGCTTTCATAGCCGTCCGTATGATAGGAGACAATCCCGGTATAAGGCGCCGTCACCGGCAGCCTTTCCGTCTTTTCCAGGCTTGTCCCCGTCGTTACCGTGAGATACCCGACCACTGCGTCTTTATTGACCCGTTCGCCTTCCGCGCTGCTTTTCTCAAAAGTCCCCCGCAGTTCCGAAGAAACCGCCTTCTCATTGCGGATCAGCAAAAACTCCGCGTCCTGTTTGTCTTCCAGGACGGAGACCTCTACCTGGGTGGTTTTGACGAAGAATTGCTGCACAAAGGCCCTAAAAGGTCCCCGGACGTAGAAGACAATGAACAGGACCACAATAATCAAAAGCAGCGTCTTGGATCTTTCCGAAAAACGGCCGTTCTGCGCCTTACCGCCCTTATTATTTTCCGCCCCGCGTGTACTTTTCCTGGAAGCCAATTCTATCCCGCCTTTTTTGCCATTAACATTGTTATATTCTACAGTCAGGAAAACTTATCCTTCTTTTGAACCGGGTAAATATTGATAATATAAGCAAAAACCTGCCGGCGGATACCCTTATTCGCGTATCCCCGGCAGGCTGATTTCATGCTCCGCATTGGTTATTTACTTCTCTTAACCGTTCAGTTCCTTCTTGACCCCGGTCACCTGATAGATAACCCGCTCGCCGATATTGGTGGCGTGGTCGGCAATTCTTTCGATATAGCGTCCAACGAACAACAGACTGGTGGCCTGCGTAATGGTTTTAGGGTTCTCCATCATATAGGTTAACAGTTCGCGCAGGATCTGAGCGTAAATATGATCGACCTCATCATCGTCCCTGCACATCTGATGGGCCAGCTCCACATCCTCATGCGCATACGAATCCAGCGCATCCCTCAGCATCTTCTGCGCCATCCGGCTCATCCGCGGAATGTCGATCAGTGGCTTAATCAGCGGTTCATCGGCAATGCGCAGAGTCACTTTGGCGATATCCTCACAATAGTCCGCCATTCTTTCCAGGTCGGTGATAATCTTAAAGCCCGCGGTAATCCGGCGGAGGTCTTTGGCCAGGGGCTGCTGGGTCGCAATCAGGTTCAGGCATTTCTGCTCGATGACGTGTTCCGCCTGATCTATTTCTTCTTCCATTTTTAGAACTTCCTGCGCCGCCTGTAAATCCTGTTGCTTCAATGATTCTACCGACTTATCCAGCATTTTCTCCACCAAACTGCCCATACGCAGGATATCCTGCACCAGAGAGTCCAGACTGTCATCGAAACTATGTCTCATCATTTTAGATCACTCCATCTCAATAATCGTCATCCCTATGTCTAAACACGCATCCGGTCAAATACGCCCAGGGACGGAACCCGTCTCAGCCAAAACGTCCTGTAATATAATCCTCGGTCTCTTTGCTGCGGGGATTGGTGAAAATGATCTCGGTAGCGTCATACTCAATGATTTCCCCATGCAAGAAATACGCCGTAGCGTTCGAGATACGGGCCGCCTGCTGCATATTGTGCGTGACAATCACGATGGTGTACTCCTTCTTTAAATCCTGGACCAGTTCCTCAATTCTCAGTGTGGAGATGGGATCCAGAGCGGAAGTGGGTTCATCCATCAGGAGCACTTCCGGTTCTACCGCAAGGAGCCGGGCGATGCACAATCTTTGTTGCTGCCCTCCGGATAAACCGAGGGCCGGCTTATACAGCCGGTCCTTCACTTCGTCCCACAGCACCGCCTGACGCAAGCTCTTTTCCACGATCAAATCCAGCTTCTTCCGCTCCTTGATCCCGTGAATGCGCGGGCCGTAGGCAATATTATCGTATACGGACATGGGAAACGGATTGGGACGCTGGAAAACCATTCCCACCTTCTTGCGCAGGGCCACTACATCGACATCCGGCTGGTAAATTTCCCGGTTATCAATATAGACCTCACCGGTAATTCTGACCCCGTCAATTAAATCGTTCATCCGGTTGATAACCCGGATGAAAGTCGATTTTCCGCAGCCGGAAGGTCCGATAAACGCGGTAATGCTATGGGAGACGATTTCAATGCTTACATCTTTTAAGGCCTGTTGTTCGCCGTAAAAAAGGTTTAAATTTCTGACTGCAATCTTAGCGCTCGTTTTCTCCATTTTTTCGGACACCCCTTTTCACTGCCATCATTATATAAAAAGGAGTGTTTGTTTATATTTAAGCTCCTGTTAAAGACAGGTTAATTTTTTGTTAGAGTATCCTATTTCACCGGCAGAATAATTGTAAAGGTCGTTCCTTTGTCCTCTTCCGATTCTACCCGGACCTGACCGCGGTGCCGTTCCACGATATGCTTGACGATTGATAATCCTAAGCCCGTACCGCCGGCTTTACGCGAGCGGCCTTTATCTACCCGGTAAAACCGTTCGAAAATGCGGCTCAGGCTCTCCGCCGGAATCCCCATACCGTTATCGATCACTTTGATGGCGGAACCTTGTTCATACGGCGCGATCTCTACCTTCACGACGCCGCCGTCATAAGAATATTTGATGGCGTTTTCCAAAAGATTAATCAGCACCTGCTCCAGCATGCCCGGATTCCCGTAGATATTGGCGGCGCCGGGCTCAATAACGCTTTCTAAGGTAATATTTTTTTCCTCGGCGGCCTTCTCCAATAATTCGGCTACACTGTCCACCAACTGGCGGGAATTGATCCACTTTTTGGCCAGCTCCACCCATCCCGTCTCCAGTCTCGAGAGATACAGCAGGTCGCTGATCAGCCGGTTTAAGCGGTCAGCCTCCGAATTAATGATGCTCAGGAATTTCTGCGCTGTTGCCGTATCTTCGACGGCGCCGTCCATTAATGTTTCCACATAGCCTTTGATAGAGGTTAGGGGTGTCCGTAATTCATGGGAAACATTGGCCACAAAATCACTGCGGACCTGCTCTAAGCGCCGCACTTCAGTTACATTGCGCAGTACCACGATGACCCCCTGGGAAATATCTTCTTTGCCGATAATCGGCGTAATATAGATGCGGTAATACTCCGGATCGGCAGGAGACAAAGTGGTCTCAATGACTTGCCGGGCGCCGTCGGACAAGCCCTTTTTCAGCAAATCGGCCAATTGATGATTGCGCAGGATCTCCAGGAAAAACCGGTTCCCCGCTTCCTGGAAAGTGATCCCCAACATATCCTCGGCCGTTTTATTCATTAATAAGAGCCGCCCGGACACGTCAAAAGCCAAGACCCCTTCCACCATACTGGTCAAAATGGTCGCCATCTGGTCCTTTTCATGCTCGGTCTGCAGCAGGCGGCGGTTTAAGGTATCGGCCATGATATACAAAGATTTATTCAAATTTCCCAGTTCATCGGCTTTGTTATTAAAGACGCTCCCGCTGAAATCGCCTCGGGCAAAAGCCTGAACCATCTCATCCATTTCCCGGATATAGGCGGCCTGGTTATTGTCAAACCAAATATAAAACATCAGCACGCCAAACAAACCCGTCAGTAGAATCACCGGCAGGGGCGAGACATCCTCCCGGGCATGCGTGATATATACGATGATCCCCAGGGTCAGGACCGCACAAACGGCGGCGGCCATCGCTACCTTTAAAGAAAGTTTGCTCATTTTCAGCTTTTAAAGCGGTAGCCGATACCCCGGATTGTCTCAATCAGGGCGGGCTCATCCGCATTTTGTTCCAGTTTCTGCCGCAAATGCCGAATGTGTACATCCACCGTCCGGGTATCCCCGGCGAATTCATACCCCCAAATGTTTTCCAGCAGGAACTCCCGCGTATAGACTTTACCGGGATTCGCCGCCAGCTGCATCAGAAGCTGGAATTCCTTGGGCGTGAGTTCCAGCACAGTCTCGTTTAAAGTAGCTTCATATCTTTCCGGATAAATCTTCAGCGCTCCCCGGATAACCGGGGCGTTCGCTTTTTCCACAGGGTGGTTATTGTTCTGGCTCCTGCGCAATAAGGATTTAATGCGGGCCACCAGCTCCCGGGGGGAGAACGGTTTGGTCAGGTAGTCGTCCGCGCCGATCTCCAGGCCGACCACCCGGTCAATTTCTTCTGCTTTGGCCGTCAGCATAATAATAGGCAAAGTGCGGGTTTTCTCCTGCTGGCGCAAATGGCGGCAGATTTCCAGCCCATCCAGGCCCGGCAGCATCAAATCCAGGACCAGCAAATCCGGCGGCTCATCCATAATTCTTTTTAACGCTTTCAGGCCATCGTCATGACATTCCACGGCATAACCCGATTTTTCCAGATTGAATTTAACCAGTTCGCGGATACTGACTTCATCATCCACTACCATGATTTTTACCATTAACGCTCACCTCGATTACTTCAGCATAATTATAGCGGCCTGCCGCCCGGCCATCCCCCTGCGGTGCGAGAAGAAGCTGTCCCCCAGGCAGTATGTGCATAACCCGGCTACGCTGATATTGTCCTGCGGCAAACCTTCCTCCAAAAGCTGCACCGTATTGGCCAGCCACAGATTCAACTGGGCATGCCCGGCCTTATCCGAAGGGCTTAGCAGCCCCGGATCGTTTCCCGGAAAAGCTTCTTTGATTGCATCTATCACAGGCCCATCCACCTCGTAGTGGCAGGGGCCGATGCTCGGCCCTACAGCCGCCAGAATATCCCGAGGATCAGAACCATAATTTTCCCGCATAGCGCGCACAGTTTTTGCGGTGATCCCGGCCACCGTACCCTTCCAGCCTGCATGGGCCAGAGCAACGATCTGGCGGACCGGGTCCAGGAAAAATACGGGAACGCAATCGGCAAAAAACAAAACCAGGGGAATGCCGCGCTCCTTCGTAATCAGGGCATCCACAGCCGCGATGGAAGTGCCGGGAACCAGCGCGCCTGCTCCCTTATCCTTTAAACCAACATGATAAATCTGATCGCCGTGCACCTGCTGCGCACCGGTCAAATCAGCAGGCTCGACGCCTATAACCTGACACAACCGTCTTCTGTTCGCAAGCACATTCTCCCGGTCATCGGCAGTCAATAGGCTCATATTCAGGCTCTCATACTTACCCGTACTTACCCCGCCCTTTCTTGCGCTGAAAGCATGGATAATCCGTCCGGTCTCGCTGAAAGCGTCTGCCGTATAATACAAAACACCGTCTATTTGATGCGCTGTAAAGGAGTTGCCCAACAATATTCCTCCCTTCCTGCTCACTACCATTCTACAATTTTTTGCATAAAAAAACCACTCCGCGGAGTGGTTTTTCCTTTAGGTAGTTACAAAGTTGTGAGCGGCGGGCATTCGGCGCATTCGCCCGGGTTCAGGTCGGATTCCTCACAGAATTCGGTGCACTGAGCCGGTCTTTCAAAAGGCACGCATTCACCCGGCGAAACGGGGAACGGCAGGTCAATGCAATCCTGAACACAGGTGGGCAGACAAATGATCGCACGGCCGGACTCCAGCGCAAAGAATTCTTTTTCCACCGTGGTTTCAATGGCAAACGGCGGGAAGGTCGTCGGGAATCCGCTGGGTCTGGGTACAACTACCGCACGGATACAATCCAGGTTGAGTCTCCTGATGCACAGATCCAGTGCTTCCGGCTGACACAAGACGCATCCGCCGTCGATTTCTTCTATCGGAACTGCCAATTCCCTCTGGAAGAACTCACTGGTTAGGCCAACCTCCAGGTTGCTGGTGGTGGTGTCAAAATACTCATACCATACACGCACCCTGTACCCTACGGTGAAATAGACGCAGTCTCCGATACGGTGCGGGGCCACCGGCTCCGGATCCGGTTTCGGCTTATGATGTTCCAGACCGGCTTCATTCACTCCCCCATTGACGCCATAGATGATAAAGTTACTGACCACACAGTTGATGGGGCAGGCGTCCGCAGGAATAGGCGCACCGCCTTCACTTAAAAACAGATAATGGATATCGTGAAAACACTTCGAACCGGAGGCGCAAACCTTTTCCATAATAACCGGCGTACATTTAAATTTTTTGAAGAAACAACGTCTGGCTAGCGCCTGGATTTCCGGGTCATTCCATATTTTCTTAATACCGTTTTTTAAATACTCTGTATTAAATTCGTTCATATTTTTCCCCCCTTCTAAATCATATCTACCCTATAATATGACGGGGGTTTGGCAGGAGAAACTTGGCTTACAAATTTAGGCGTAAAATTTATTTATTTTTATATTTTGTAATCAGCCGCCAAAATGCTGGGTGAACATCATCCCATAGGGACCGCCTTTTTTAATGCCGATGCCGATATACTTATAGTTAGTGCTCAGGATATTCTGACGGTGACCGGCGCTGTTCATCAGATTGGTGTGGGCCACCGATACGGACGGCGCTCCGGCTAAGTTCTCCCCCAGATACCCATAGGAGGAGCCGACCTTTTGCCGGATGATTGCCGAGAAGGAACCCCAGGTGGGGGAGGTATGACTGAAATAGTTATGGTCAATTATATCCTGGCTCTTGATCCGGGCGCTTTCCACCAGCCGCATATCCACTTTCAACGCAGGCACGCCGGCTTTGACCCGCTCCTGATTCACCAGATCAATCATCTGCTGTTCTTCCGCCGTTAAGCCGGGAGTAGGTTCAGGCGTGGGTGTGGGGGTTGGCGTAGGGGTTGGGGTTGGGGTCGGAGTGGGCGTCGGTGTGGGTGTGGGTTTAGGTGTGGGTTTGGGTGTAGGCGTGGGTGTCGGCGTTGGTTTGGGTGTCGGTGTTGGGTCCGGCTTTATCTTGCCGATTTTCGTCAGATACGCTGTCTGCAAAGCAACATATGTATAGGTGTCCGTTATTCCGGTCACATGTTGACCGTTTTCACGCTGGAACTTGGTAACCGCGATAGTGGTAACCGTGGTGTAATAGGAAGTGGGGGTCCCGCTATAGCCCATCAGGTTGAGCCCTTTGAGCATAACCTTGATATCTTTCACTATTGCCTTATTGTCACCCGGTTTGGCAATAATGGGGTTGCCGGAAGTACCTGGTTTCGGTATCTTGTCGGTGCTGCTTGCCGCTAAAAGCGGCGTGGCCACGAAGGTAGCCGAGAAGACTAGAAGGAGCAGGATGCTGAAGAAGACTTTGGTTCGTTTTGACATGGTGATAATCCCCTCTTTCTGAAAATATTTTATGCTTATCCACAAAATAGCATATTTAAACGCTAAAGTCTTGTGGTAAATGAAGGAAAGTTGGCGGCACTCCCATCTGACGTTGTAAGTTGTCTGTTAGCCGCTCAACTATATTTTGCTATATTTTTCGTCTTGGAATCGCTATTTATGGGGGTAAAAACAAAAGAACCTTCTTTTTCAAGAAGGTTCTTTTGTTTGACTATTATTTTGATTGCTCAGCCGCCAAAGTGCTGGGTGATGATCAGACCGTACTGGCCGCTGGAGGTGATCCCTACACCGATATGGGTATAATTGGGGTTTAAGATGTTGGCGCGATGTCCGGCGCTGTTCATCAGGGCAGTATGGGCCGCGCTGACGTTCTTGTTGCCGGCGAGGTTTTCGCCGACATAAGTGTAATCAGCGGTGCGTGAACGGATCTGTGCAGCAAAGCCGCCGTATGTAGGCGAATTGTGGCTGAAATAGTTATTGGCGACCATATCCTTGCTCTTCTCCCGCGCGCTTTGCACCAGAGCGGAGTCGACCACAAGGGGCGCAAGTCCCGCCTTGGCCCGCTCCTGATTCACCAGATTGACCATTTGCTGCTCTGCGGCGGACAAACTCACCGTCGAGGGGGTGGAAGGCGCAGGCTTGGACGGAGCCGGCGTCGGGGAAGGCTTAGGCGTAGGCGTTGGGGTGGGCGTAGGCGCAGTCGGTTTCGTGACCGTTGTTTTCCGGGCTGTCGTATTGACAACCGTAACACTCTTGTAACGGATGGAAGCTTTGGCAGCAACTGCAGGTTTGGCGGCATTTACGGTCTTGTATGCAACCGCAGTTTTAGCAGGTTCCTTGACAGCCGCATAAGCTGCCGGGGAAAAAAGAGCGAAAACCAACAAGGTAACAAGGAATACGCTGATTTTGTTTTTTGCGGATAACACATTATCCCTCTTTTCCTATGTATTTGGGCAAAAAAATAGATTAGGGCGCTCTTTGCCCTAACCTCATGATACCAGTATGAAATGAAGTTGTCAGTAAGTAATGTTTGCTTGTTTTGCCAAATATGCGGTTAATTCCCTTATTTTTAACCCTTGCTCTTCCAAGGCTGTCGTACCGTATCTGTCTACCAGCCCATCCAACAGCGCTTCCTCTATTTGGGCCAGTTCCTCTTCCCTTAAGCCGTTCAGCTCTACCAGGACAGTAGGTACATCCGTCCAGACATAGGGGAGATAACCGGGGTTCTTTAAAAAATCAAAAAAATCCGCCACCTCGTAAGAAACCTCGCACTGATGACGGACCAGCCGTTCGGCAATTGCCGCAATTACGGTCAGACTTTCTTCTTTCTTTTTGACCGAATAATAGAATTTCAAACCTTTCTTGCCCGGCTGTGTACTCTTATCAGCCAAACTCAGAAGAATCTGCACCTTCAGGATCTTAACGATTTTGAAAACTCTTTTTCTGTCTTTGATATAGATTGTCAGCGCTCCCCAGGGCGCCAACTGCTCCGACAGGCTTTCGGCCACTTTTTGCGCGCCTCCCGCGGGACTCTCCAGAGGATACAACGCGATGGTGCAGCCTTTCAAGACGGGAAATAAGCGAAATGCCCCTTCTCCGTCAATATATTCATAAATAATTTTATGCTCCTCACAAAAGCGTTTGAACAGAGGCTCTATTGGTTGGGGATAAAGGCCGATCAACCGCGTCCCCCAATATAAACTGAGCATAAGCGCCCCGCCTCCTCCTCTTTTACCCTTACACTATATGTATAAGGAAAAGGGGAGGTTCCGAAAGCGCTATTTTTATTGGGAATGCAAGGTTTGCTTCATTTTTCGTTGCAGCATGAAACTCACAAAAGGAATGGTCAGCAGATTGATAAACAACACCCGAAACAGCTGATAACTTGTCACCGTAGGCAGATCCGCCTTAACCGAAATAGCCGTCACCGCCATCTCGCTCATGCCGCCGGGGGCAGTGGCCAGAAACGCCGTTAATAAATCCATATGCGTAATCAGCGTCAGAATATATCCGGCCAGCATGGACAAAGCGATCACCGCAAAAGTAATCCCAAAGGCAAAAGGCAAAAGTTTCTTATATTCCTCCATCTTGCCGATATCGATCGTATTGCCCAAATAAGCGCCAAAACAAGCCTGGGCCGCACTGACAACAACGGACGGCATATGCGGCGCCTGAACTCCTATTAATGAGGGAACGGCCACAACCAGCATCGGGCCAAGCAGATACGGCGTCGGAATCCTTATTTTCCTGGCCCCAAGACCGGCCAAAGCCGATAAAAGAATATACAAAACCAGCAGCGGATAATGTTCAAATACAGGCGCCGCCGGTATACCCTGATTGTTTTGACTTAAGGCGGACAGAGCCGATGTACTGTGCAGCACCAGAAACGGCACCAAAAATATCACCGTCAGCAAACGAATCGTCTGCAAAATCGTCACTGCCGAAACATCGGCGTCTTCAATCTCATCACAAAGCAATGCCGTCTGGGTCATACCTCCGGGGATATTTCCCAAAATGCAGCTGGAATAAGAAAAGCTGCTGTGGCGGGACATAATGTGGCCGCACAACATCGTAAAAGCGATGATCAACACCGTTGTCACGAACATTGCGGGAAAAGAATGGATGATTTCCCTTCCTGCTTCCGGAGAGAAAGATCTCCCCATGACAAAACCCAGGATAATCTGCGAGGCCTCGCGTATAGTCAGAGGCCAGGCGGTACTTTTCCGGAAAATCCCTTTATAGATCAGCAAAGCCGCCAAAGGTCCCAACATCCACGGAACCGGCATATGGATCAAATTGAATAAAAATCCCCCCACTGCAGCAATGAGGGCTGTTTTAATAATAGTATGGAAATTCAAATAGACACACCTCGAAGCTAGAACTAAGTCTATTATAAACCAAAAGGTGAAAAGAAGTTCGTGATTCTTTTCACCCTTTTAATTTAAGCCAGGGCAACAGGGCCTTCCATAGGGACCTGCTCGATCTGATAAGTCACGCCGCAGGTTCTTTGCTCCGTCAGGTCGATGATGCACTGATTGGCGGAACCCCGGAAGGGCAGGGTGATATCTTTTAATGCCGCGATAAAAGGACCGTCAATCAGAAAATCTGTCACTGCCAGGAGGTCTGCCGCGCCGGGCAGGCCGGTGGTCAGCAAGTCTTCATAAAGATAACCTGTATAAGTGACGACGCTCAGCTCTAGCCCCCGGGCCGCCCGGGCCAGCTCAGCCATCTCTTTGGCCTGTAAAAAGGGTTCTCCGCCCGAAAGGGTCAGCCCGTGAATGAACTTCTTCCTTTTCTTCAGACGTTTCAATACTTCTTTGACCGAATATTCTTCTCCCCCGTCCACATCCCAGGTGGCCGGATTATGACAACCCGGGCAATGATGCAGACAACCTTGGGCAAAGACAACGAACCGTACGCCCGGACCATCTACAATACTTTCATCCAGCATGCCGGCTAAACGCAATATTTTTCACTCCTTTATTCCAGCGTCAGATGCACTTTGCGGCCCTTTTCTTCGGCCTTCTTGGAGTCGTTAAACATATTCAGTGTGGAAAGATACCCCGTAATCCGGCGGACCCGGCTGATCTGCCGCGACCCGCATTTAGGGCAGGTATCCCCCTCGATAACGCCGTTGAGACCGCAGTTCTTGCAGACATCCACCGGAAAATTAACCGCGCCGTAGCCCATATCCGCCTCACTCATCGCCCTTAAGAGCGTTTCAAAGGCCTCCAGATTCTGATGCGGCGCCGAGGCCAGCTCGATATAGGAAATATGTCCGGCGTTGCAGTATTTATGATAGGGCCCTTCGATACTGATTTTATCCAGGGCCGAAATTTCAAAATCCACCGGTATATGAAAAGAGTTGGTATACCAATCCTTATCGGTAATTCCGGGAACAAGGCCAAAGCGTTCCCGGTCGCTCTTGGTAAACTTGCCGCTGAGCCCCTCCGCCGGTGTAGCCAGCAGCGTATAGTTCAGCTTATACTTCTTAGCGGCCTCATCGCAGCGCCGGCGCATATAACTGACGATAGACAGCCCCAGAGCCTGCGCCTCCTGGCTCTCGCCGTGGTGCTTGCCGGTCAGGGCGATCAGGCACTCCGCCAGGCCGATGAAGCCCAGACTTAAGGTACCGTGCCGCGCCGCCTGCTCAATAGTATCATTGGGCTGGAGGCCCTCGCTGTCCACATACAGATGCTGTTCCATCAGGAAGGGAAAATCCTGTACCTTCAGATTCTTCTGCAACTCATACCGGGTTAAAAGCTGTTTCACACCCAGATTAATCATCTCGTCCAGATACTGCCAGAAAGCGGTGAGGTCCCCTTGGGCTTTCATGCCCAGCCGCGGCAGATTCACCGACGTAAAGGAAAGGTTGCCGCGCCCGTTGGTAACGGCCTCCCCGTTGACATCATTGATAACACGGGTCCGGCAGCCCATATAGGCCACTTCCTCCTCCCGATAAGGCTTATTGAAAGAAGCATCCTGAAAAGAATAATTGGGCTGCAGTCTTTTGCAGGCTACCCGCAGGCTGAGCTGGAACAAGTCATAATTGGGATCGCCGGGGTCGAAATTGATATCCTCTTTGACTTTGAAAATCACATTGGGGAAAATAGCGCATTCCCCTTTGCCCAGCCCCTTTTCCAGCGCCAGGAGGAAGTTTTTCGTCAGCATGCGTCCGGCCCGGGAAGTATCCGTTCCGAAGTTCACGGAGGAAAAAGGCACCTGCGCGCCCGCCCGGGAGTGCATGGTGTTCAGGTTATAGATGAACCCTTCCATCGCCTGGAATACCTCATTCTCCGTGTATTCCAGGGCCAGAGCCTCCAGCTCCCGATCATCCACTGCGGCGTTCAGCTTGCCTGCCGTATCCCGCAGTACCCGCAGCTGACGCTCGTATTCTTTTTCAATGTAAGGCGCCATATCCTTATCGAAATAAGCGAAGGACTGCCCCCCATGCATATCGTTTTGATTGCTCTGCAGAATGATGGCCGCCAAGGCCGCCGCCGTCTTGATTCCCTTAGGAGAGCGGATATAGCCGTGCCCGTTGTTGAAACCCTCCCGTAAGAGCTTGTCCAGCGGTATCTGCAGGCAGGTCAGCGTCTTGCCGTACCAGGACAAATCATGGATGTAAATATCCCCTTCCAGATGGGCCCGGGCCTCTTCTTCCGGAATCACCCGCTTCAGATAATAATTCTTGGAAGCGGCTTCCGAAATCTGCAGGACTTTAGCCGAGGGAGAATTACCCACATTGGCGTTCTCGCGGTTGGTCTCGCGCAGGATTTCCCCCACCGCGTCCATCAGCTCCGAGCGGGCTTCACGGATACGGGAACGTTTTTCCCGGTGCAAGATATAGGCTTTGGCCGTCTTAGCGTGGCCGTTTTCGATCAAGACCTTCTCCACTGCGTCCTGTACGTCTTCCACCCCAAAGATATGCCCGTTGTATTTCTGTTTCAGGAACTTCAGCACATCCAGGGTCAGTTCCACGGCTGTCTGACGGTCTTCTCCCTGCACGGCTTTGGCTGCGGCAAAGATCGCATCCGTTATCTTGCTTTCATTAAATGAAACAATTCTGTCATCTCTTTTTTTGATTTGTGTAAACATTAGACCCCTCCTAGGCTTTCCGCAGCATTCTCTCGATCTCATCCATAAATGTTCCGATATCCTTGAATTCCCGGTAGACGCTGGCGAAGCGGACATAAGCCACTTCATCCAAATCCTTCAGCCGCAGCATCACCGACTCGCCGATTTCCGCAGCCGTGACCTCGCGCTTCAGGGATTTATTCTTCATGTCCCGCTCGATCTCGCCCACCATATTTTCCAGGGACTCCAGGGAGACCGGTCTTTTCTCACAGGCTTTGATCAGACCGTTTAAAATCTTATGGGTATCGAACGGCTCTCGGCGGCCGTCTTTTTTAATCACCAAAAGCGGCAGGTCGTCCACCTTCTCGTAAGTGGTAAACCTGTTCTGACACTCCAGGCACTCCCTGCGGCGCCGGATGGAGTAGCCCTCATCCGCCAGCCTGGTCTCCAGCACTTTGGAATCCCCGCACCCGCAAAAAGGACAGCGCATTTCGCCTCCCCCTTTTCAGCCCATATTTAGAGTCTTGCCCTTTATTATAAACCATATTTAGTGAGAAATACATAATCTTTATTCGTTGAAAAATGTTTTTTTCCTTATAAAAAAATATCTCTTGCGAGATATTTTTTAAATCTTATTCTTTATTCTCTTCTCTGTACTTCGACGTGCTGTCCCTGCGCCTCTACCAGCACCACATCCACGCCGATGCGGTTAATCTTTTCCCACGGTATGATGATGTCGTCGTTTCTGCCGAAGAGGCCCAGAAAGCGCCCCCCCGCGAAACCGGGCAGGACAATCGCGTTGATTTTACCCTGCTCCAAATCCAGCACAATATCTTTGATCGGCCCGAGCCTTCTGCCGTCCAGAATATTAATAATCTCGCGGTCGCGCAAGTCGGATATTTTGATGATCATGCGACGCCCCCCTTGTCTTTACTGCTAACATAATATATGCGGATAGGGTGTAATTATGACACGGCGAGGTTCGCGAAAATGCAAGCCTGGAGGCGCTACCGCATGGCGACAATAACATCATCCCCGGGATCCTCCTCCGGGACAACATCCGAATCACCGGGCTCTTCCGGATTTTCTTCATATCCTTCCTGCTCTTGGGCCGGATCTGAATGCTGATGGATTTCACAGGACTTGGTTGGCATCTCCAAAGAGGCGTCTTCCGGTACGGCCCCCCTGAATTGGGGCGGCAGACCCTCCGTGGTCCACGGAACCGGCCGTCTCAAGAAGAGTTTCGTGACAGCCCCCGGACAATCCGGGGTAAGCGCCTGCCCGGAATCGGCGCAGACTTCCGCCCGTACCCACGCCGCAGAAATTTCCTTGGGGACATTCTCCTTATTAAACAGTTCGGTCCCTACCGCTTCAGGAGGTGTATTCTCCCCCGCCAAAAGCCCGGACTTTTGATCGATTGCCACCGTCATCACACCGTCCGGCTGGGCGAAATCACGGACCGGCCTGGACTGGTGGGCAGTCTCCATGACCTGCTTCCAGATAGGGCCGGCGTTATAGCCGCCCCCGACCACCCCGACCATTTCCTTGGGCTGATCGTAACCGAGCCATACGGCGGCAATCAGATCCGCAGTATAGCCGATGAACCAAGCGTCTTTGGTATCGGTAGAAGTCCCGGTTTTTCCGGCCACCGGCCGGTCCCCCAGCTGAGCCTGCCGCCCGGTCCCTTCCGTCACCGCGGTACGGAGCATATCGGTCACCAGGTATGCCGTCTCTTCACTCATAACACGCTTGGGAGCAGGCTCGTGCTCATAGACAATCTCGCCGGCCTGGTCCAGTATTTTTGTAATGGCATAGGGTTTCAGATATTCCCCTTCGTTGGCAAACGCAGCGTACGCCCCGGCCATTTCCAGCGGTGTGACGCCCTTGGTCAGCCCCCCTAAAGCGATGGCGAGGCCTTTATCGTTGGACCGGCCGGAGGGGACCAGCCCGGAGAATCCCAGGTTTTCGGCAAAGGCATAGCCCGCCTCGACACCGATAAGGTTTAACATTTTCACCGACCAGACGTTAATCGAATACTTGGCCGCCGTACGCATGGAAACCAGCCCGCGGTAGCGGTTGTCGTAATTGCGCGGCGCCCATATCTTATTGTTGCCCGCATTATAGGCTCGGGGGTAATCATCCAGCACGCTCGCGGGTGAATAGCCCCTTTCCAACGCCGGGCCAAACACCACAACAGGTTTGAAAGCAGAACCCGGCTGCCGGTAAGACTGGGTGGCCCGGTTGAAGATCCGTTTTCTCTTATCCTGCTGCCGCCCGCCGACGATGCCTTTAATTTCCCCGGTATGCGGATCGAGCAGCGTCATGGCGGACTGGATGATCTCGTCCCCCTTCCCTTGAGGGAAATTGGCCGGATTGGCATACACCTCTTCCATCTTTTCCTGGATTTGTGTGTCCAGCGTCGTATAAATCTTATAGCCGCCGGTGTAAAGCCGCCCCGGCTCGTCTTCCAGGCCCAGCGCCGTCAGGGCTTCTTCCACCACATGATCGCTGAAGGACTGGTATTTATAGACCGCTACCTTGTTTGTACTTTCTTCGGACAGGTCCAGGGGCGTTTTCGCAAGTGCCGCCGCTTCTTCCGGGGTGATGGCCAGAAAATCCGCCATGGCGGACAGGACAACGGCCCGCCGGTCTTTCGCGGCCTCCGGATGCAATAGGGGCGAATGTTTATAAGGATTCTGGACGATACCGGCCAAAAGGGCGCTCTGGACTGCGTTCAAGTCTTTGGCGCGCTTGCCGAAATAGGTCTGGGCCGCCGCTTCAATACCGTAAGAACCGTGGCCGAAATAAACCAGGTTCAGATAGATTTCCAGGATATCGTCCTTTTTGTATTCCTGTTCCACCTTGATGGCAGTGAGCGCTTCCTGCAGCTTGCGGCGGTACGTTTTTTCCCGGCGGTCCAGCTTGGTCATCCCCACCAGCTGCTGGGTGATCGTGCTGCCCCCCTGGATGATTTTTTTTGCTTTTGCGTTGGCCACAAAGGCCCCGGCAATCCGGTACGGATCGATACCCGGGTGTGTATAAAAGCGCTGGTCTTCAATGGCTAAAATAGCCTGAATCATAATCGGCGCCACTTCCCCCAGTTCCACCGGGATACGGTTTTCCTCGCCGTGGAGTTCGGTTATCAGATCGCCCTTGCTATCATATGCATACGACGTCATCGCGTAGTTATCCAGTCCGCCGGTATCGGGAAGCGGCAGATTTTTAAGATAATGCACCGCATAGGCGGTCCCTACCCCCGTAATAAGCAAAATGAATATAAGAAAGAATAGTATGATTTTTTTTACAATTCCCCATATACTTCTTTTGCTTCGCTTAGCCTGCTTTTCCTGCTCCCGTTTTTCTTTTCTGCTGATCATATGTCCTCTCCATTTTGGCCCTTCTTGATGGGCTGATGACTTATATATAACATATTTAGACTAAAGATTCTGCTGGAAAGTTCCCCATATAAAAATAAAGCACACCGTTACAATGTTCGTAACGAGGCCGCACATTGTGGGTGTACTCAATATTTATCTAAATGCTAATGGGGATTCCATTAAGTCTTATCAGAGGTCATACACAGGAAACGTCCCCGTGTCACACATATTTGCGCATATGGGTAAGGGCGGCTTTCTCCAGGCGGGAGACCTGGGCCTGGGAGATGCCGATTTCTTCGGCCACCTCCATCTGGGTTTTTCCTTCGAAGAATCTGAGCATCAGGATATGCTTTTCCCGGTTGTTCAGCTTGCGCAAGGCTTCTTTTAGCGATATCGTCTCCAGCCAGTTGGTGTCGGCGTTTTTCTCATCGCCGATCTGGTCCATCACGAAGATAGGATCGCCGCCGTCATGATAAATCGGCTCAAATAGGGAGATAGGCTCCTGAATGGCATCCAGCGCGAAAACGATCTCCTCCCGGGGGATGCCCAGTTCTTGGGCGATCTCATTAATGGAAGGCTCCCGGGAATTCTTGTTGATCAAGTTGTCCCGGACCTGCAGCGCTTTATAGGCCACATCCCTTAAGGAGCGGCTGACCCGGATGGGATTGTTGTCCCGCAGATAACGCCGGATTTCGCCGATAATCATCGGCACGGCATACGTTGAGAATTTAACATTCTGGGAAAGGTCAAAATTATCAATCGCCTTCATCAGGCCGATACAGCCTACCTGAAACAAGTCATCTACAAATTCGCCCCGGTTGATGAAGCGCTGAATCACGCTTAAGACCAGGCGCAGGTTCCCGTTAATGAGTTTATCCCGGGCCGAAGGGTCTCCGGCCTGCATCTGCACAAACAGCTCCCGCATTACCGGATTCTTTAAAACAGGTAACTTTGATGTATTGACGCCGCAGATTTCTACCTTGTTTACCATTGTTTTTACCCCCATGATTCGGTCTAGCTTCATTATTACCGTGAAAAAATGCAAATATACCGTTTAAAAATCGCTAAGATGGGGACAAAAAAAGAGTCCGGAAATTTATTTCCGGACTCTTTGGCGTTTCTCTTTGATTCTGGCGGTTTTAAGACAAATCAAGATTATATTCCAGGCAGATTTCATCGCAATTCGGAAACTTGGGACAGTTGATGCATTCCTGCCAGACTTTCTGCGGCATATTGTCCTTGGATACTTCCTGAAACCCCAGCTTTTTGAAGAATTCCGGCTTATAGGTGAGCGTAAACACCTTGGGAATACCCAAATTCTTGGCTTCCTGCAGGGAGAATTCCACAATTTTTCTGCCTATACCCTGCCCTTGACATTCCTCGTGGACAGCCAGCGCCCTGATTTCCGCCAGATCTTCCCACATTACATGCAGGGCGCCTGCACCCAAAATCTTGCCCGCTTCTTCCGCCACGGCGAAATCACGGATGCATTCATAAAAAACAATGCGCGGCCGGGAGAGCATCAGGCCTTTGTTTGCATAATTATTCACCAACTGGTGCATGGCCTCCACATCGGTCAGCCGCGCTTTTCTGACTATCACTGCTATCACCTCTTGCAAATTCTTCACTACATCATAGCAGAATTTTCAGCCTATTACAACAGTCAGATGAATAATTATTCAATTTATTTCTTCTATTCCATACGCTGTATTTCACGGCGCAGTCTTTTGATAATGCGCTTTTCCAGGCGGGAGATATAGGATTGGGAGATGCCCAGCATATCGGCTACTTCCTTCTGGGTCTTTTCCTCGCCATCCTTGAGGCCGAATCTTAAATCAACGATTTTTCTTTCCCGCTTCGACAGTTTGGTCATGGCGAAGATCAAAAGGCGTTTATCTACCTCATCTTCCAGCGACTTATAGACGATATCGTTTTCCGTCCCCATCACATCGGACAATAACAGCTCATTACCGTCCAGGTCGATATTCAGGGGCTCGTCGAAGGAGACTTCCGAACGGGTCTTATTATTACGCCTTAAGTGCATCAGGATTTCATTTTCAATGCAGCGGGAGGCGTAAGTGGCCAGCTTGATTTTCTTGCCCGGATTAAACGTGTTGACCGCCTTGATCAGCCCGATGGTGCCGATGGAAACCAGGTCCTCTATCCCTACGCCCGTATTCTCGAACTTGCGGGCGATGTACACCACCAGCCTGAGATTGCGCTCAATCAGCGTGCTTTTGACCCCCTGCTCCCCGTTTTCCAGACAGGACAGCAGATGATTTTCCTCATCCACGCTTAGGGGAGGCGGCAGGGCTTCGCTGCTGCCGACATAGAAGATATCATCACCGATGCCGAAATAATTTAATAATTTGACCACAAAACTCTTTAAACTATAATTCCATTCCGCCAGCCTTTCCTTCTGCAGCAGCATAGGTTGCCTCCTTGTTTTCATATTCCTTCAAAAGCCGCGGCGGTATTAAGGCCTGGTATTTGCCCTTGCCGGCCAGAATACCGTCCATTATGCCGACCACCACATCCTCCGCCCGGATGCTTTCCTGTTTCGTTATAAACTCGATATAGTCCACTTTCAAGCCTACCATTAAGCCGGACTTCGTGCCCACCGCCTCATAATTGATTAGACGCAGCCGGGTGACCCAGCGGGGATCGTCCGGCAGCGCCGGTTTCAGCAGACGCGTTTCCCGGGGCGCGGCTGCTGCTGCGAGAAGTTCCTCCGGGACAAATCCCCGGAGCGTCCGTGCTTCCGTTACGATCACGGGCTTTTTGCTCAGGGGGTCGCTCAACTGGTTCCCGGTATCTACAAAGGCCTCCAGAGAAAGTTTCCGCTCCCCGATGCCGATAACCAGCGTACCGGTAAGGTCTTGCTCCAGTCCTCTTTTCCTGGCCCAGTTCATCCCTCCGTTTCCCAGGAACAGGGCCGCCGCCAAGGCCGCGGCCAGCCAATAATATTGAAAGTTTCCCGGCAGAAGGGCCGCGCCGTTTCGCGTCAGGATCATTCCGCCTGTACCGGAGAAAAGCCAGACAGCCCCAAAAACCGCCCCGCCCATGGCGAAAGTGGTCAGGTAAAAATAGCCTAACAAACGGATGAATACGCCCCTCTTGAGGGGAGCAAAGGCGATCGCCGCCATTGCCAGTGAACACGCTATCTTGGCGGCCATTGTCGTATAGAGGGAATAGGCGGGCAGGAAGATAACCAGGGTATACAGCGCTCCCGTCCCTGCCGCCAGGGCCAGGCGCCTTTTTTTCATCCTGACGCCGCCCAGCTTGCCTGTAGCCCACAGAATCAGATAATCCATCAGGAAATTCACCAGGATAACGACGTCGACGTATACTTCCACCACCGGCCCTGTTTCAGACAAGTCTATCACCCCGGATACAAGAGCCTACCCTTCGCTCAACTTCTTATTTATTATACACCTGTCAAATTACAATTTTTGTCAGATTCTGCGATAGATTTTTAATTAATTTCTTGACTCGATGTATATATTATGTATATACTACTTACCGGAAGGGGTGAAATATATGTACGCCAAAATTCAAAAATGGGGTAACAGTCACGGCATACGTATTCCCAAGGCTATGCTGGACGCTTTGAATATTCGGGAAAATGACCGGGTAGAACTGACCCAAGCTGATGAGTCCATCACTCTTCGCAAAATAAATGCGGCTAACCGCAAAACCCTTGAGGAATACCTAACGGCTTTCTACGGCAAGCCCATTGACAAAATCGGCCGGATTGATTCCTCAGAAATATACTGGGGTAAGCCGGAGGGAAATGAAGTATGGTAACAATTTTTGAACAGGGCGACATTATTTACCTTAATTTTGACCCACAAACCGGGCATGAACAAAAAGGACGCCGCCCGGCCATGGTAGTAAGCAATAATTTATTTAACAGGGTCAGCAGCCTTACCATGGTTTGTCCCATAACCCAGACGGACCGGGGGCATCCGTTTCATGTGCGGCTCGACGGCAAAACCGGGACAAAGGGTGTCGTGATGTGTGATCAAGCGCGCATGCTGGACTTGGAGAGCCGCCAGGCCGGCTTTGAAGAAAAAGCGCCGGCAGAATTGGTCGCTGCGGTAGTTGATCTGATCACGAGTTTTATTGAGATCGTATAAAACACGGGGACGTTTGAAACGTCCCCGTGTCCGCTTTGGGCAGCTAAAAAACCGCCTGATTCTTTTCTTTAATATCATATGTACTGTCATACAAAAATTTGCCAGAGATGCTTTTTTAAATTTACACAGCCGTTTTCTTTAAAAATAACGCCCTCTTTTACCAGTAAGTCCCTCTGGGCGGCCCAGCAGGGAGCAATCCGGCCCTGGATGTTAACTACCCGGTGGCAAGGCAATTGTGCGTCGGCAGGCGCGTGGCGCAGGGCCTGACCCACCCATCGCGGGCATTGGGGCCGGCCGAGCATGAAAGCGATCTGACCGTAAGTAGCCACCCGCCCCCGGGGTATTTCCGCCACCAGTTCGTACACTTTTGCGTAGAATTCCTCACTCTTCATGGGCGTATCTATTAACCTTCGCAGCTCAAATTTATTTAATTCTATCATATGAACCCATTCCTGCCAACCACGGCCCCTTGTGTCTGGGTAAACGTTGGAGGCTCTGTACCTGAGGCGGTGAACGGTCACCGCATTGGCGTTCAATCAAAAAGCGCGGCTTGCTTAAAGCGGGTCCGCGTTAAAACCGACTCTTTCAGCAGCTGCCTTAAAGGAATGTCGGCCAGAAACGGCGAGGGAGTACGGGAGGTCAGCAGGCTAAGCTCATCCCGGGCTCTTGTTATGCCCACATAAAACAGCCTGCGCTCTTCATCCAGGGGAATGTCTATGCTGTTATTTCTTAAGGGGATCCGTCCGTCGTTAACCCCGCAGATGAAGACAACAGGAAATTCCAGTCCTTTGGCGGCATGGATGGTCATTAAGGAAACCGCGTCCGGCTTGTATTCTCTGCCCCCGCTGCGGACCACATCCCTTTCTTTGCCTAAGGTCAGGTTCTGCAGCAAGGACGCCATGGTTTCATACATTACAGCCGTATTAAAAAGCTTGGCCATGGCGCTGTCGCCGGTCAGGTTCCGGTCGCGGGTCCAGGAATCGATAATTTTCCACGGTTTTTCCCGGTGAACGGCCTCCTTATATTTTTCCAACGATTCCCGGAACATGTTGGGTTGGCCTGATTCCGGCCCGGCGTTTTTCTTATAGAGACGCAAAGACGCCTGATCTCCCGGGTTCAATAAGTAACGGAAAAAGGCCAGGGCCTGACGGACCGGCTGTTCCGCCAGGAAATCCTCCCGCCCGGCGATGATGTAGGGGATTCCTTCTTTGGCCAGGATTGCTCCAGGACCTGGGCCTGGTGATTGGTACGGTAAAGCAGGGCAATATCGGCAAAGCCCCGGGGCTCTAGAGCCCCGGATTTTTTTCCGCCCGGCGCCGCCTGGGCCTGCGTATCCAGCATATCCATCCCGCCTACCAGCCGGTTAATTTCCTTCGCTATATAGACCGCTTCGGAAAACGCATCCCCGGTTTCGATCAGACGAATTTTACTCCCTTTACCTCTTTTGGATTCCAGAGCGGGTCCCCCGGTCTCCTGCTTAGCAATAACCCCTGCGGCGCCGGCGATAATCTCCGGGGTGGAGCGGTAATTCTGCGTCAGTCGGATCGGACAAAGGCCGCGGAAGTCCTCTTTAAACCGGGAAAAATAGCGCGGATCCGAACCCCGGAATCCGTAAATAGATTGGTCCGGATCGCCTATAATAAGGATACTCTCGCTTTTTTTGCCCCATTCTTTAATCAGGCGGTATTGGACCTCATTGATATCCTGGAACTCATCCACCAGAAGGTACGCAAAGGGATTATCCGGGTCCGGCTCAGAGTTTTGATTTCCAGAGTTTTGATTGCTGGAACGTTCCAGGACTTTGAGCAGAATATCGTCAAAGTCCATCACGCCATACTGCTCCAACCGGGCGCAATAGGCGTCAAAAACTTCCCGGGGGACGATTGCCTCTACCGGCTCCCCCTCTATGGTTGCGCTATTTTTTAAAAGGGATATTTTCCTTAAGACGTCCCGGGGTGAAAGCTTCAGGCCCTGTTCCTGTATAATTTCCTCCATAACGGTACGGGCCTCTTCCTCACCAATAATTACAGGGCTTTTTAGGCCCCCCGCCCGGGCCAGAAGCCGCAAACCTATGGCATGAAACGTCCCTATGTTCATGCCGCCGGGGACCTCTTTTCCTCCAAAATGCCCCTCCAGGCGGTCGCGCATCTCCTTGGCCGCCTTATTGGTAAAAGTTACGGCGGTAATTCGGGAGGGAGGAACCTCCCGCTTTTCCACCAGATAAATAATCCGGCTGGTCAGGGTATGGGTCTTCCCCGTACCGGGGCCGGCGATTACCATGATAGCCGGGCTGACTGAGGAAACCGCCTCCCATTGCGCTTCGTTCAGGCCATAGGGATCACACGGGAGAGGGTCCCCCTCCGGCCAAAGCCTGCGGCGGCGGCGCCTCCGGAACAGTATCCGGTATAGTTAGCGGGTGCGCCTGAGTCTTGGGCTCCTTTATTTCAGACGGCTTTTGCCCCTTGCCGTCCTCTTCCGTCAGGAAACAGAGTTGCCCTGCCAACATTCCGATTTCGCTTTTTTCAATGACTTTGATTTTACCGTATTCTCCGTCATAGCCGGGTTGAATGGCTACCTGGCCGCAGCGCAACCTGCGGACGCCTTCGGCTGTCAGGACGCCCGCCGCTACCGCAATATCTGCTAAGGCAGCCTCCTGGAGGACGAATAACTCCGGCCCGATCTCTTTAAGCAGATTCTCATAGTTTTTCTGTACCTTCTTGCTGCCGACAGAGGACCCCAAGGAGGAAGCGATTACTTCACAAAGCGGGACCAGGATTGAATAGGACTTGGCCCCTGCGGGAATGAAGCCTTCCTCCCGGTCCGCCAGGGCCTCCACCCGGTGCAGCACCCCCACGGTAATCCGGCCGCTGCAGACCGGGCAAACCCCCCCTGTGGCCCTGGTTTCTTCCGGCTTGCAGCACACCTTGCAAGGGCGGTGCCCGTCGTAGTGGTATTTGCCTTCCTCGGGGAAAAACTCGATGGTGCCCTGGAATCCGGTTTTGTTTTTCAAAGCCTCAAAAATACTGGTATAAGAAGGTTCACCCTTAAAAATATTGGCCTCCCGGCCCAGGTTAGCCGGAGAATGGGCGTCGGAGTTGGAGACCATGACAAACCTGTCCAGGGCGGAAAGACGCCAATTCATCGGCGGGTCTGAGGAAAGGCCCGTTTCCAGGGCATAAATATGGTCTGTCAAATCCCCGAAGCACTCTTCGATCCGGTCAAAACCGGAATAAGCGCCGAATAAGGAAAAATGGGGCGTCCAAATGTGTGCGGGGATGAAGAGAGCCTCCGGGGCCGCTTCCAGGACGATTTCCAGCAGGTCCCGGCTATCCAGGCCCAAAATAGGCCGCCCGTCGGAACGCACATTGCCAATCGCTTCCAATCGGCAGGCAATGGTTTCGGCGTGCTCCAGGCTGGGCAGCAGGATCAGATTATGGACCTTGCGCACCTTACCGTCTTTTTTATAAATGGAGCTGATTTCTCCCGAAATAATAAATTGCGGCCGGACCCCGGATCCGGCGACTTCCGCTTCCCGGCGCAAATCTTCCTTAAGCGTATAAAGGCCTGTCCCCGTAGGGACAAGCTTTTCTTTTAATTCCGCCCGCCAAGCCGGGTGGGTGAAATCACCCGTGCCGATTACGCCGATCCCTTTGCGCCGCGCCCACCACTCCAGGGTTTCAGGTATGCACTCCCGGCTCGTTGCCCGGGAATATTTCGAATGGGTATGTAAGTCCGCAATAAACAACAGCAAGCACCTTCCTAGCCCTATTTACTATTTAAGATTCAAACTCTTTTCAATTTCTCTATAAATATTTATTTTCCTTTTTCAAATTTTTGGCGTTTGATATAGAACATATGTTTTCAAATCAGCATTCATATGCTATACTCTAAACATATTAGAACATACGTTCGTAAATAAGTCAAGTGAAAGGGTGATTCCCGTGGATACCATGGCCAAGCTGGCGCTCCTGGCCGGCGCCGCCAAATACGATGTTTCCTGCTCTTCCAGCGGAATATCCCGCAAGAATGCAGGCGGAATCGGGAACGCCCAGTCGTGCGGCATCTGCCACTCCTGGTCCGAGGACGGCCGCTGCATCTCCCTTTTGAAAGTCCTTTTAAGCAATGATTGCATTTATGACTGCCGTTACTGCGCTAACCGGCGTTCCAACGACATTCCCCGGACCAGCTTTTCCGCGGAGGAGATCGCGGACTTAACCATCCAGTTCTACCGGCGCAACTATATCGAAGGCCTTTTCTTAAGCGCGGCCGTGGAAAGATCCCCCAACTATACGATGGAAAAAATCATCCGGGCTCTGACGCTGCTTCGCCAAGACTATGCCTTTCACGGCTATATCCATGTCAAAGTCATCCCCGGCGCCGACCCCCTCCTGATTCAACAAGCCGGACTCCTGGCCGACCGGCTGAGCGTCAACATCGAGCAGCCCAGCGAGCAAAGTCTGCGCCTGTTGGCGCCGCAGAAAACTCTACCTCAGCTCTATCTGCCTATGGAGCAGATCCGTGACCAGATCGTCGTCAACCGGGAAGACCGCCGCCGGCGTCTCCGTCCTCCCAAATTTGCGCCGGCGGGGCAATCCACCCAGATGATTATCGGGGCCTCCGGCGACAGCGACCTGACGATCCTGACCACTACCCAGGCTTTATACCGGACCTATCAATTAAAACGCGTCTATTATTCCGCCTACGTCCCGGTCAACGAAGATACCCATCTGCCCGCCCTCTACACCGCGCCGCCGCTCTTGCGGGAGCACCGCCTCTACCAGTCGGACTGGCTGTTGCGCTATTATTCTTTCACCGCAGAAGAAATCGTTGACCCCCAGCATGCCAACCTGGAGACCGAGATCGATCCCAAAATGGCCTGGGCCCTGCGCCATCCGGAGTATTTCCCGCTGGAAGTAAACCGGGCCACCTTCGAAGAACTGCTCCGTATCCCGGGGATCGGCCCTAAGTCGGCCTGGCGCATTGTGACCCAGCGGAGACACGCGGCGGTTTCCGCCGATCAGTTGCAGAAGCTGGGCGTGGTCTACAAACGCGCCCAATATTTCATCACCTGCAGAGGCCGCTATCCCGGCGACCGGCCCTTTGACCCTCTCTTGGTCCGTCGCCTCCTCGTTCCGCCGCGGCCGGAGACGCTGCAGTTAAGCCTGTTCTAATAATTTTGTCATCCTGAGCTCTGCGAAGGATCTTAACCTGCGAAGGATCTTAACCTGCGAAGGATCTTACGCAGTGGAGAATCTTGAACTACTGCAATAGAAAGATTTTTCAACAATGTTACTGTCTCAGAATGACATCCCTGAATAGGAGTCAAATGCTCATGGATTATTTATATGACGGCAGTTTCGAGGGACTTCTGACCTGCATTTACCACCATTATTACCGGGAAGCCGCCGACGGGATCTATCCCGCCCAAGGGTATCAGCCTTCGCTCTTGCACTCCAGTTGTATCGTAACTACCGATCCCGCCTGCGCAGACCGGGTCTCCCGGGGCATCCGGGGGAAAATCTCTCCCTTTGCCCTGCGTCTGGTCTATTATGCCGCCCTTTCTTCCGGCGCCGGGAAAGAGAATCTGATTCTGGACTACCTCCGCCTGGGTTTTCGCCTGGGCGGCAAAATTGATTACCTGCATGCCCATCCCCAGGTCCGCCCTGTGCATAAGCTGGCCCGTCTGGTCGGCGGAGAAGCCCATCGTCTCTTGGGCCTGCTCCGTTTTTCCGACAAAGGCGGCTATTTATACGCCCCCTGCTCTCCCGATCATGCGGTTCTGGAACTGCTGGCTGATCATTTCGCGGACCGGCTGGCCGCTGAACGCTGGATGATCCATGATCAAAAAAGAAATCTGGCCGTCATTTACGACGGGCAGGTGACTGAAGAGAGGTCCTCCATGGGACACAGGGACAGGTTCCTTGTCCCATATCCCGGGCCCCGCTGGTATCTGACTGATTTGCAGCAAAAGCCCGAGTCCGTCCTGCCGGAAGATGACTGGTACCAGGAACTGTGGAAGCTCTATTTCCGGAATATCAGCATTGAAACCCGTTATAACCCCCGGCTTCAGGCCCAGTTCATTCCCCAGCGCTACCGCCCGCATCTGACGGAATTTGAAAAGTAACGCCCTGTAACCAACAAAAAAGTGCCGCAGTCTTTTGGCTATAGACTGCGACAGCTTTCATTGATTACGTTTTAATTTATTTTATCGATTTGTTTATTATTTTTTTGCTCTAAGAAATGGGGGAATATACAGTTCCTCGGTCTTAAAGGGCTTGACGTCCACATGGATGGGGTTTTCCCGGATGCCGCCGGAGCGATCGAAGCCCGTGGCGATAACCGTTACCCGCACCTCGTCGCCCAGGTCGTCGTCGATGACGGCGCCGAAGATGATATTGGCGTCCGGATCGGAAGCCTGCGCGATGATTTCAGCGGCCTCGTTCACCTCAAACAGACCCAGATTAGAACCGCCGGTGATATTCAGGAGCACACCCTTGGCCCCCTCAATGGAAGTTTCCAATAAAGGGCTGGAAATGGCCGAGCGGGCAGCCACAGCCGCCCGGTTCTCGCCGGAAGCTATGCCGATGCCCATTAGAGCCGAGCCGGTTTCCAGCATGATGGTCTTGACGTCGGCAAAGTCCAGGTTGATTAAGCCGGGGACGGCAATCAGATCGGAGATACCCTGCACGCCCTGCCTGAGGACATCATCGGCAATCCGAAAAGCGTCATTGATGGAAGTATGTTTATCCGCCACATGGAGAAGTTTCTCATTGGGAATCATAATCAGGGTATCGACTTTACTTCTGAGGGTGGCGATCCCGTGGTCGGCATGGGACATCCGCCGGCGGCCTTCGAAGGGGAACGGCTTGGTTACCACGCCCACCGTTAAGGCGCCGATATCCTTGGCGATCTCAGCAATAACCGCGGTGGCCCCGGTACCGGTGCCGCCGCCCATCCCGGCGGTGATAAAGACCATATCGGCGCCTTTTAACGCGGCGGCCAATTCATCCCGGCTTTCTTCCGCAGCCTTCTCGCCCACTTCCGGATTGGCGCCGGCGCCGAGACCTCTGGTCAGTTTGGAACCTATCTGTATCTTATGCGGGGCTCTGGAAAGATATAAAGCCTGGGCGTCCGTATTGACCGCGATAAAGTCGATGCCTTTTAAGCCGCTGTCAATCATTCTGTTCACGGCATTGCTGCCGCCGCCGCCAACGCCGATTACCTTAATCTGAGCGCCCTGATGCAGATCTGTTTCAAATTCCAGCATAAATATATATCCCCC
>JAVEYA010000007.1:0-44396 GCA_034003745.1 Clostridia bacterium | reverse complement strand
TGTTGTGCCTAAAACAGGGAGCCAAAGGTTAAATTCACTCGCATTTGGCGTAATTTATAGCCCGTCTCGAACAAAAAGGACGGGCCGCTCAACGTTTTTAAACTAACGTTTTGCGACACGCCCTTCTTTTGCTTCTTTCCCCGGCAGGCGGTCGGCCTTTCGGGCGGCCTCCCGCAGGACAAATTCGATTTGCGCGTTGACGCTGCGGAACTCATCGGCGGCCCAGCGTTCCATAACCGCATATAACTGGGGATTCATCCGGAGAGGAAAACTTTTTTTGGCTTCCATCTTGATTTATCCTTAATACAGGCTGCCGGTATTGATGACAGGCTGGGCGGAGCGGTCGGAGACAATGGCCACCAAAAGATTATTGATCATGTTAAATTTCCTCTCCTCATCCAAATGGACGACATGGTCCTTCTCCAGCTGGGATATGGCCATTTCGGCCATGCCCACCGCGCCTTCCACAATTTTCGCGCGCGCGGCCAAAATAGCGGTGGCCTGCTGACGCTGCAGCATGGCGTGGGCGATTTCAGTGGCATAGGCCAGATGGGTCAGCCGGGCTTCCAACACATCCACCCCCGCCAGGCCCAGTCTCTCCTGCAGCTCCCTGGCCAATTCGCCGGCAATCTCCTCAGCGTTGCCGCGCAGGGAGTATCCTTCCGCCTCAAAGAGGTCGTACGGATAGCGGGTGGCCACATGGCGCAGCGCCGTCTCGCTTTGTATCTCTACAAACTTTTCGTAATCGTCCACATCAAAGACGGCCCTGGCCGAATCTACCACTTTGAACACTACCACTGCCGCTATTTCCACGGGGTTACCGTCGATGTCATTGACCTTGAGCATCTTGCTATTAAAGTTTCTTATTCTCAGGGAGACCTTCTTATGTGTGGATAAAGGCACCGTAAACCAGAAGCCGCTTTCCCGGATAGTTCCCAGGTAGCTGCCGAAGAAAATAACCACCTTAGCCTCATTGGGCTGAACAATGGAAAACCCCGAGGCTGCCAGCACCCCCACCACCAATAAAACGATCCCCGAAATAATCCGTCCCAGAGCATCCAACTGAACGCCTGTTATGATCAGGTAGACGCCGAAGCCGATGAGCGCTACTGCTGCCAATAAGCCCAGAAAACCGTTGACCTTGATCGCCTTTTGCTCTTTCATGATACTTCCCCCTCAAATCATTTCTATATCATTATGATATCATCATTGTCAAATAGTGACAACCCGCAGTTTTTGCCAATGCTTTATTGGGAAGTATCTTTTTTCGCGACAATTTCTGCAATCTCCGCAAACCTGTTCATGATAACGGAATAGCTGCTGCGCTCATGGGGAAAAAGGCAGTGGCTGCAATTCTTGATTCCTGCGGAAGTATAGGAATAGTTGCCGCCGCAGCGCTCTCCCAGAGCATAAAGGGGGCAGTAACAGAACAGGCAATTGAAGTCTTCCGGCCGATCGGTGGCATGGCAGGGGAAATATTCGCATTCCGTATGGCGAAAAAACTCCGCTTTTTTTCCCGGATTCTCCTGACGCTTCATCGTACTTCTTCCTCCCTTGCTCACAGCGGCCTCGTAAGCTGATACATCAGGGCGTTAACGATAGAGGCGGCAACATTGCTGCCGCCTTTTCGCCCTCGCGCCACGATATAGGGTATTTCCGTCTGCATAATCAGCTCCTTGGACTCCACCACATTGACAAAGCCCACCGGCACTCCGATAATCAGCGACGGGGATAAAAGGCCCTCGCTGATCAGCTCGTACAAACGGATAAGCGCAGTGGGGGCATTTCCGATGGCAAAAATAGGATGCCCGGATAACAAAGCGGCCTTGTCCATAGAAACGATGGCACGGGTAGTGTTAAGCTGTTTCGCCCTCATAGCGACATCCTCATCCGCCATAAAGCAGAGCGCCTCAATATGGAGCCGGGTCAAGGCCGCAACATTAATACCCGCTTTGGCCATGTTCGTATCGGTCACTATCCGCTCGCCGGCGCGTAGAGCGGTCAGTGCCGCCGCCAGCGCGGTTTCGGAAAAACACAGTGTGTCGGCGTAGTCGAAGTCCGCCGTTGTATGGATAACCCGCTTGATAATGGGCGCAAGCTCAGATTCAAGTTGATGGGGCAGTTCACTTTCAATGATTTCAAAGCTGCGCCGCTCAATTTCCTCCGGCGGCAGTTTTCCAATTTTCGGGTTCATAGGCCTTCCTCCAATATCCGATAGATTAACTCCAGATCGAGGCTTTTGCGGATACCCGCCGCCAGCAGGTCATACTGACGCTCCTTATAGCCTTTCAGATCGAAGGCTTCCGCTTCCAGAAAAATACCCTTCTTTTCGCCTAGTGCTGCAAGTACAGCCTGACGGCAGGCCGCTGTATCGAAGAAGCCGTGCAGATAGCTGCCGTAGGTATTACCGAGTACGCAGCCATCCTTCGCGCCGCTTTCCAAAAGCAGGAACGGTTTCGCGCCCTCTGCCGGTACTGTCCTCCCCATGTGGATTTCATAGCCTTCCAGTTCTGCGCCGGTGAGCCGTTCAAATATCCCTCCCGTTGGCAGTACCTCGCCGTAGTGCGGGAGCGGCGCTTTTCGGCGGCAAACTCGGTCCGCACAGGCAACAGGCCCATTCCCTCGATCTCACCGCCCCCTTCCACCTCCTCCGCGTCAATGATCCATTCACCCAGCATCTGATATCCGCCGCACAGGCCAAACACAACCGTTCCCTGGGAGGCGAGCTTTTTGACTGCCGCCTCCAAGCCACACCCCCGCAACCATTTCAGATCAAAAATCGTGTTCTTGGTGCCGGGGAGTATCACCATATCAGGAGCGCCCAGCTCGCTGACCCTGTTGATATAGCGTACGGCGATGTCCGGGGTGGCCTCCAGCGCCGCAAAATCCGTAAAATTAGAGATGTGCGGCAGACGGACCACCGCGATATCCAGCGCCGCAGCCCGGGTCTTACGGGTCAGCCGCTCGGACAGGCTATCCTCATCGTCTATATCCACGGGCAAATAAGGAATCACTCCCGCCACGGGCTTACCCGTGAGGTTCTCCAGCATAGTCAGCCCTGACCTCAACAGGTTCATGTCTCCGCGGAACTTATTGATAACCGTGGCCTTGATTATACTTCGTTCCTCTTCCATCAATAAAGCTATGGTGCCATAGAGCTGCGCAAAGACGCCGCCGCGGTCGATGTCCCCGACCAGCAGCACGGGCGCCCGGGCCAGCTTGGCCATACCCATATTGACAATGTCGTCCTCTTTCAGATTGATCTCGGCGGGGCTGCCCGCACCCTCGAGGACGACGATATCATAACGCTCCGTCAAAGTTTGATAGGCGTGCAAGACCTCCGGCAGAAGAGCGCGCTTCAGGGCGAAATATTCTTGCGCGTTCATGTTGCCGCGCACTTCACCGTTCACAATGATCTGAGAACCGACATTGCTCACCGGCTTCAGCAAGATCGGGTTCATGCAGACGCTGGGCGCTATGCCGCATGCCTCCGCCTGCACCACCTGCGCCCGCCCCATCTCCAGGCCTTCATCCGTGATGAAAGAATTAAGCGCCATATTCTGGGACTTAAAGGGCGCCACGCGATACCCATCCTGCTTGAATACCCGGCACAGCCCGGCCGCGATCAGGCTTTTGCCGGCGTTGGACATGGTCCCCTGCACCATAATCGCTTTAGCCATAAAGTACCTCCCTTATGGCGCGCAAGAGCGCCCTGTTTTCATCGTGGGTCTTAAGCCCGATGCGGATATACCGTTGGTCCAGACCGGTAAAATTTGCACAGGAACGTACGAGGAACCCCCGCGCCCGGAGCGGTTCATAAAGCGGGCTCTGACCCCTTAGCAGTAAATAGTTCGCCTCACTTGAATACACGATAAGTCCGAGGTCCCGAAGCGCCGCCGTCATAAACTCCCGTTCCTGTTCAACCAGCCGCCGGGTCTTCTCTATCCAGCCGTTTTCCTGCAATGCGGCGATTCCCGCAGCCTGGGCCACGCCTGAAACGCTCCATTCCGGGCTGAAAGCGGCGATTCTCCTAAGGAGGCGCGTATCGGCGCAATAGAGCATGCCCAGCCTCAGCCCCGCCATGGCGTATATCTTTGTAAAGGCCTGTAAGACCAGAAGGTGGGGATATTCCTCAAGCCGGGACAGCATACTCTCTCCTTGCGTAAAGTCGATAAAGCATTCATCGAGGAGGAGCAGTGTTCCGTTATGACGGCAGGCCTCCGCTATGCGGCGCAACAACGCCGGATCAGCCAGCCGTCCGGTGGGATTGTTGGGATTGCAAAGAAACAGCATCTCCGTCTCCGGCGTGATTTCTGCCAAAATGCTCTCCGTAAGGGTAAAATCATCCCGCTCCAAAAGGCGGTGTTCACGCATCGCTCCGCCAAAGAGCGCCGCGGACCGCTCGTATTCCGAGAAGGTCGGGGCCGGGATGAGTATCCGCCGGGGTTTGCAGCAGGCGCATAAAGCGAAGATAAGTTCGGATGCGCCATTCCCGCAGAGCATCTTGGAAGCCTCCAGCCCGTACCATTCCGCCAGCGCCGCTCTGAGCGCACGGCAGGCAGGATCGGGATAGCGCGCATACTCGGGAATATGATTGATAACAGCCTTTTTGACAGCTTCCGGCATCCCCAGGGGATTGGTATTGACGGAGAAATCCAGCGAAATACCTTCGTCTGTATAAATATCCCCGCCATGTTCATAGCGCTGCATAGAATACCCCCCTTGCGATCAGGGCCACAACCAGCATCAGCCCTGCCGTAACGTAAAGCAGCCGGTGCGAACGGCGAATATCCTTCGGCTCGATCGGACGAAGATCATCACCGATAAATGGTTTCTCCTGCAGCTGGCCGAAGTAAAAAGCCTTTCCGGCCAGCCGGATGCCCAGGGCCCCCGCCATCACGGCCTCGGGATGCGCGGAATTGGGACTGGCGTGTTTCAAGCGGTCCCGCCGCCAAATGCGCAGGGCCCCCGGGGCGTCCAGTCGGCACAACCACGCAGCGCTAATCATCAAAAGCGCGCAAAGCCGGGCCGGGATAAAATTCAGCGCATCATCCAGCTTGGCGGCAAAACGTCCGAATTCCAGATAGCGCGTATTCTTATAGCCGATCATGGAATCCAGGGTATTGGCCGCCTTATACAGACAGCCCAGCGGCGCGCCGCCCAGCATAAGATAAAAGAGCGGGGCCGCCATGCCGTCGGAGGTGTTTTCCGCCACGGTCTCCACCGCGGCCCGCGTTACGCCCGCCTCATCAAGTTCCGCGGTATCCCTGCCTACGATCATGGCCAGGGCTTTTCTCGCTTTATCCAGCTCCTTCTCCCGGAGCGCCGCGTATACCTTGCCGCTTTCATCCCGCAGGCTCTTTACGGCCAGAAGCTGCCAGCAGAAGAGTGTTTCCAGAAAAAAATACAGCCAGAAAGAAACATGAAAGGCAAAATACAGCAGAACTGCAGGAACGGCGGTGCAAACCGACAGCGTCAGCAGTGTCAGCAGTGCGCCGCCCAGACGTTTATTGTCCAGGGGATAAAAACGGGATTCCAGCCAACCGATGAGCGCACCCATCCCCCGCACCAGGTGCGGCCAGCCGGTTGGGTCGCCAAGGATAAGATCCATAAGAAATCCTGCGCCCAGGGCCGCTGTTGCATAGATAATCAGCATCCAGGGCCTCTTTCCGCATAGGCTATGGCCTTTCTTACAAAATTTTCGGCAAAAACCGGATTGGCGTCAAAGTATAAGTGCGGAAAACCCGCATACAGTGTCTCTGTTGCGTGCACACAGGGCCAGTTCCTTGCCGACAGCGGCTTTTCGGCAACAAAATCCGCACCGCCGTCCGTACTCTCGTAATAATGGAATTCATGGGCGCGGATGCCCTCTCCCGCGCCGCAAAGAAGATTGTCCGCTCCGGCACGCAGGGTGACATAGCCAAACCGCTGAAGGGTCTCTGTCCGGTAAGCGGCGGCCCGGACGATCCCCGCCAGGGGGACGCCCTCCAGTGTCTCGTGCAGATAGAGGAAGCCGCCGCATTCGGCGATGGTGGGCATTCCGTCCCGTATTGCCGCACTGACGGCCTCAAGCATAGCAGCGTTTCCGGACAGTTTCTCCAGATGCAGTTCGGGATACCCGCCGCAAAGGTAAAGCCCGGCTGCATCAACGGGCAGCGCCGTATCCCTGAGCGGACTGAAGAAGACGATTTCACAGCCGAGGGCACGCAAGCGTTCCAGGTTTTCCTCATATAAAAAGCAAAAAGCTTCATCCCGCGCCACGGCAAGGCGTACCGCGCCCAGAGGACGGATTTCCGGTACGGCGGCATCCAGCGCAGGCGCAGAGGCCGCCAGAGCCAGCAGGCCGTCGATATCAATATATTTTTCGGCCAGACTGGCCAGCAAAGCGAGGTTTTGCTCCAGATCCGCAATTTCATCCGCTGTTATCAGCCCCAGATGGCGGCTTTTCACCGCGGCTGCCTTTTCCCACGGCAAAAAACCCAGCGGCGTCACCCCGCTTCTCTTGGCGATAGTGCAAAGTCCCTCATACAGCGCAGGCGAGGCATTGTTGAAGAGTACGCCCTGAATGCCGCTTGGCCCGTGATAGTCCAAAAATCCTTTAAGCACAGCGCCGGCGGAGGCGTACATGCCCTTAACGTCTATCACCAGCACAGCGGGGGTTTGGGTTTCCCGCGCCACCTCGCAGGTGCTGTAACGCCCTTCAGGCCCAATACCATCATAGTAGCCCATAACGCCCTCCAGCAGGGAGACGCCGCCTCCATGCGCCGTAATGCGGCTTTTCATCTGCTCCCCTGTGCAGAAAAAAGGGTCCAGGTTATAGGCGGGCACGCCAATGGCGCGGCGGTGGAACATCGGGTCGATATAGTCCGGCCCGCACTTGAAAGCCGCCAGGTGAAGCCCCCGGTTCTTTAAGGCCGTTAAGAGCGCACAGGTAACGGTAGTCTTGCCGCAGCCGGAATGGGCGCCCGTAATCAGTATCCTATTCATTTTTGCCTCCGCTGAGGATGAATACCGGGGAGCCCGCCTGCAATATTCGCCTGTTCCCCACCGCCCGGGCGCGGTTTATGCCCACCTGAATAATTTCAGGCGCAATGGCCTGGGCCCGAAAAGCCTCTGTCGCCGCGTGCAGGGTTTCCAGGGTGACGGCGTTGACCACGAGGCGGATCTGCGGATTCTTCCGCAATAGTGCCTCAAAGATCCCGCCGAGCCGGCCCGAATTGCCGCCGATAAAGCCCGCGTCTAAGGGAGGCAATCCCTCCAGGGCCTCCGGCGCAGCGCCGCATACCGGCGTCACATTGCCCAGATGGAAGCGGCGGCAATTATCGGTCACCAACCGGATCGCTTCCTCGCTTTTATCCAGCGCGTATACCTTCCCCTCGTAGGCGGCAAGCGCCATCTCCACGGTGACCGAACCGGTGCCTGCGCCAATATCGCAGCATACCGCCTGCGGCGAGAGGGCTAACCTGCTCATCGTCACGGCCCGGACCTCCGACTTGGTCATGGGCAGATTGCCTCGGAGAAATTCTTCATCAGGTATGCCAAAACGAACGCGCCTGTCATAAACAGGGTTTTCCACCAACAATACGGCCAGGTTACCCACGCCCAACCCGGCAAGATCGTATACCGGCAGCGTCAGAATTCGCTCTTGGGGCCCCCCTAAACATTCGCCCATATGAGCGGTAAGCTCCCCGAACCCCGCCTGGGTCAGCTTTTCTCCCAGGTCCGCCACGTTGCCCCCGGTCAAGACAAAAGTCAGGCGGTTACGGCGCACCGCATCTACTAAATTGGCCTGGTGACCGTGACAGCTTACCGCAACTGCGTCCTGCCAGGGAAGTAAAAGACGCGCGCAGAAATAACTCATTGAAGAAACACCCGGGATCAGCGTGGGTGAGTATCCCTGAAGCGCGGCACACAGCCCCTCCGCCGCGCTGTAAAAGCCGGTGTCTCCGGATACCAGAACGCAAAAGCGCCTGCCCTCCTGTCCGTCGATGAGGCGTGTCACCTCCTCCGGTGTATATTCGGCAAAGCAAGGTTTATTTAGTTTTTTAAACGGAGCGATTAGGCGCGGCGCGCCAATCAGCACATCCGCCTGTTCCACCGCGCGCAGCCCTTCCGCTGTCAGGGTGGCGGCGCTCATACCCAACCCCACGATGACTACCTGTTTCATAGGGCGTCCTCCTCAATCATTTTGACCAGTTCAGCTAGCGTCAGCCCTGTTTCCTCCCGGGGACGCGAGAGTACCGCCGTAATCATACCGCACGCCCGGGCAGCCTCGATTTTTTCCGGATACCCGCCGGTAATGCCCGTCTCCTTCGTAAGCAGGATATCCGCTCCCGCTGCGCGAAACATGGCGGCGTTTAATTCTCGGGAAAACGGCCCCTGCATACAGATGATACGCTGTGCTGGAAAGCCCGCCGCGAGACAAGCGGAAAGCCCTGCCGCATCAGGCAGTATACGCAGCCAAAGCCGCTCCCTGTAACCGCCTACCGCGGCAAGAGCAGCGGCCTCTTTGGCGCCCAGCGTAGAGAAAACCGTGCCTTGCCGTTCGTTCAGCCAAGAGATTAGTTCGTCTAAGCCGGTAAATGTTACGCAACCGTCGCTATCCAGTTTTTCACGGAAAATACGAATATGCTTGACGCCAATCTTTTCACAGGCAGTACGGATATTCTCGCTGACTACCGCGGCGTAAGGGTGCGTAGCATCGATCACGAGACGCGGTTTTCCCGCTTCAAGCAGGTTTTTCATCGCCGCCTGATCCAGCCGGCCCGTGTGGACCCGAACCGTCTCAAAAGGGGGCAGAAGTGTCTCCCCGTATTCCGTAGCCACACAGATGAGCGTCTTGATGCGCTTTTTGCCCAGCAATTCGCAAAGGGTCCTTCCTTCCGTTGTTCCGCCGAACACCACGATTTCAGTCAAGCCGATACCCCCTCGGCGTTACCATTTTTCCGTTTAACTTCTTGGTTTGGGCGTTGCCCACGAAAACAGTGGTAAACATATCTATTGGCGCCTGACCAAGCTGTTCAAGCGTCATTATCTCAGCTCGCTCTCCCTCCCGGCCGATATTGCGCACCAGGCCGCAGACAGTTCCAGGAGATTTAAACTCAAGTAAAATAGCACAGGCCTTCTGCAGGTAATCCTGCCGTTTCTTACTGGCGGGATTATACAAGGCCAGGCAGAAATCCGCCGTTGCCGCGCAAACCAGCCGCTTTTCAATCAGTTCCCACGGCGTCAGAAGATCGGAGAGGCTGATGACGGCAAAATCGTGAGTCAGCGGAGCGCCCAGCACAGCGGCTCCAGCCAGGGCGGCGGTCACCCCGGGGATAATTTCGATCTCCACGGGCGGATATTGCCCCGACAGTTCATAAATCAGTCCCGCCATCCCATATACGCCGGCGTCCCCGCTGCAGACCACCACCACGGTCTGGCCCTGAACCGCAAGGTTAAGCGCCGTGCGGCAGCGTTCGGTCTCCCGGGTCATCGGCGTATCCAGCGTGCGCTTCCCAGGATGCAGCGGCGCCACAAGTTCCACATATTTAGAATATCCCACGATAACGTCCGCCTGCCTGAGAACATTCCGGCAGGCTGCTGTCATATTTCTTTCATCACCCGGTCCGATGCCGACAACATACAGTTTCTTCATATTGCCTCTCCCTCATCAAAGCGGATCGTATACGGCGAGATGGCCAGCGCCATGGTCACACCGTTTCCCGCGTCCTTACCTGTGAGCAAACGCCCGCCTTTTCCGCTGCCCAGCACCGCGCTGCGCTCGCAGACATTGTCTACGCCCGTTACTTGTTTAACAAAGGCAGAGGCGGTGTATATCCCGGGAACCGCCAGCAGCTCCTGTGCGGGAAAAGTTTGATAAGGCAGCCCCTGCGTATGGCAAAACTCTAAGATACCCGGCTCCCGTGCTTTCTGATCGATGCTGCACACCCGCGCAACGGCGAGGGGATGGCAGCTGGCTTTTTTCAGCATCAGTCCAAAAGCGCGCTTGATGGTTTCGGCTGTAACATTCCTTTTGCAGCCGATGCCCAGGGTAATAACAGGGGGGATTAGCCGCAGCGTCTCTTCGCGCCCGCGGGTGCGGTAGGTAATGAGAACATCGCCGCCCTTCTCGCAGAGGGTAACGCCTGCAGGCAGGCGACCCGTTACCGGAAAGACACTCTGGATTCCAATAGATTCCCCTGCCAAAAGACGCGCCGAAATCCATTTTATACGCTCGGGATTGCCTATCTTTAAGCCGCGTTTGACCGCCCAGGCATCGATGGCAAATACACCGTGGACATCCGTTGCAGTGGTGACAACAGGCAGCGCTTCGAGAAAGCGCGCCAGCCGAACGGTCAGGTCGTTGGCGCCGCCCAAATGCCCTGACAAAAGCGAGACGGCACAGGCTGCGAACTCATCTATCACAACAACCGCGGGGTCACTGGTCTTGCTCCGCAAAAAGGGCGCCACCGCGCGGACAGCGATACCGCAGGAACCGATGAAAATAAGCGCGTCTTCCTGGAAATGCGTCTTCGTCCATTCGCCCAGTCCGCCCTCTTTGCAGCGGGTCAGTCCGGCGGTTTCCCCATTTTGTAGGAAATAGGACACCACCCGCTCCCCCAGGGCCTGCCCCCGCTCGCTGAAGGCGATTACAGCGGCCTTCATGGTTCTCTTCCCTGACGGAAAGCGGTGGTAAAGGACGGATCATACAGCCTGGAAAGCTCGTAATCGGCGCCCAAAAAAGAACCCACCAGGATGAGCGCAAGGTTGGAGACGCCATTCTCCAATGCGGTTGCCGCAAGCGTTTCCACAGTACAGCGGAAAATCTTTTGGTCCGGCCAGGTGGCCTTATACACGATGGCGGCCGGCGTCTCACCGCCATAGCCTCCTTCCAGCAGCTCACGCTGCAATTCTTCCATCATGCCGGCGCTCAGAAAAATGACCATCGTCGCGCCATGCGCCGCGAAAGAGGCGATGCGCTCCCTTTCAGGCACTGCTGTTTTGCCCGTCATGCGGGTAATGATCACACTCTGACTGACCCGCGGCAGAGTGTATTCGGCTTTCAGCACTGCCGCAGCGCCGCAGAAGCTGGATACGCCGGGGCAAATGTCATAGGGAACACCCGCAGCCTCAAGCTTATCCATCTGCTCGCGGATCGCGCCATAGAGCGAAGGATCGCCCGTATGCAGCCTTACCGCCATTCCGCCCGCGTTGTGCACACCCAATAATACGGTGATAACTTCGTCCAGCGTCATTTCCGCGCTGTTATACAGGGCGCAGTCCGGCCGAGCATAGTCCAGCAAGGCCGGATTGACCAGCGAGCCCGCATAGACGACGGCGTCGGCCGCCTTCAGCAGCTCCGCGCCGCGCAGAGTAATAAGATCCGGAGCGCCGGGGCCGGCCCCTACGAAATGAATCATTTTTTTATCCTCCAGTCCTCCATAAGCTCAGGCGCATTGGCGCTATGGAGCAATACGCCCCGCAGCGCCGGAGCGTTAGTAAAGCAAAGATAGCCAATTGCCACGCCTGCCGGCACACGCCGGCCCAGGCAGTCCTCAATGCGTTCTCCCAGTTCGGCCATGGCTTTATCCAACAGTGCGGCTCCTTCCAGCAGCGCCAAGGCTGTATCGGTAGTGACGCTTGCCGCGATCCCCTTGAGCAGGGAAAGATCCGCTCCTGCCTCCAGTGCACAGGCTAAGAGCGTTTCCATCCGTCCGTCTCCAAAAGAAGAATGGGTGTTGGTTACACCAAGACCCAGCTTTACCAGCTTGCCGATGTGCCCCACCAGCAATATCCGTGTAAACCCCAGTTCCACTGCAGCGTCAATGGCGTCGCCGATAAAGTTGGAACAGGATACATGATCATCCAGGGACAGCCCCAGGCTCTCCCGGGCAAAGTTTTCCCCGTAATTGCCGGGGGTGATCAGCAGGCTGCGCGTCCCTTTCGCTGCAAGCTGCCTGAGTTCAAGGCGGACCGTATCCGCCATGGCCTGATTGCTCATGGGCTCTACAATACCCGTAGTTCCTATTACAGAGAGCCCTCCCTCGATGCCCAGCCGGGGGTTAAAGGTGCGCCCGGCCAGCTCTTCGCCGCCAGGGATCGAAATGACTACTGAAAAACCGCCCATATATCCGTATCTCTTCGCCGTCTCGCACAACTCCCCGGTAATCATTTCACGCGGTACGCTGTTAATGGCCGCTTCCCCCACCGGCTGATCGAGGCCGGGTCTGGTCACGCGGCCTACCCCTGCGCCGCCGCCGATGGTTATATCGCGCGCACTTTTTTTGACCTGGGCGTAAATAAGCATGCCGTCGGTCACGTCCGGGTCATCACCGGCATCCTTGCGGACGGCACAGCTCGCGTAATCGCTGGTAAGACAGATCTCCAGTACATCCAGCGTCAAGGCAACGCCCTTAGGCGTACCGATAGAAACCCGCTGCACAGGAGCACCGCCGAGCAGCATTATTCCCGCCGCTTTCGCCGCTGCCGCGGCGCAAGCGCCGGTGGTATAACCACAGCGCAGCAATTTCCCATTTACATTTCGCCTAAATTCCATACAAAAACCCCCGGCGTCGCAGCGCCGAGGGCTGATTTATGAGAGAACGGATTCCCACTTAAATCATATCCTTCGGCGCCCGCAAAGGAATATGAATTCTGGTATCCCGGCTCTCACGGTAACGGACTTGCGAGGGAATTTCACCCTTCTTCCCCATCTTTTATTCAGAACCAGTATGCGTCAAAAGCAAATCATTGTCAAGCCGTAGAGAAGTGAATGCCGTCTACAATGACATTGACAAAATGATTCATGCAGTGCTATACTAGCCTCGAAATTTAATATTTGGAAACAGGCCATGGAAGTTGGGTGTAAATCCCACGCAAGGCCGTTGCTGTAATTCGCTGCTGCTTTGGCAGAGGCCACTGGAAGAAATTCCGGGAAGGCGCCAAAGCTTGCGTCCTTAAGCTGACGCAGGCGATAAGCCAGAATACTTGCTTGTTTCCTGCCGCATGCATCATGCGGTGCGTATCGCCCTGCGGACTACCGGGGTCACGAATGCGAAAAAGCCTTCCTGCTGTTTAAGGGAGGATATTACAGTTTCGTACTTAAACCAACGTCTGCGAGTTGATTGCAGGCGTTTTTTATTTGCCTTTGGCTGCGTTTTCGCCGGCGAGATTTCTCTGCAAGTGCCGCACCGGCGACAAATATAAAGCAAATACAAAATAATGAAAAAGGAGAATCCACCATGAAAAAACATATTAAAAAATTTTCAGCGTTGCTCTTGACTCTGTCCCTATTTTTACTGATAACCGCGGGCTGCTCAAAAACGCCGGCGAGTCCGGCCGGCCAGAACTCCGCGCCTGAGACGCCCAAAAAGGTCCTGCTGGTGGTCAGCTTCGGCACCAGCTACAATGACAACCGTGATCTGTCCATAGGCGGCGTAGAGAAGGCGCTGCAGAAAGCTTATCCGGACTACGAGCTCCGGCGTGCCTTTACCAGCCAGATTATCATCGATATCCTGGCGGAGCGTGATAAACTGGAGATCGATAATGTTACGGAGGCCATGGACCGCCTGGTAGCCGACGGCGTAAAAGAGGTCCTCATCCAGCCTACCCATGTGATGAGCGGCTTTGAGTACGACGACGTCATCGCTGAAGTCACGCCCTATCAGGATAAATTCGAGAGTTTCAAGATCGGCAAGACGCTTTTACTTACGGACAGCGACTATGACGCGGCTATCGCCGCCATCGCCGAGGAAACGAAAACCTATCAGGCTGCCGGGACGGCCATTGTATTCATGGGTCACGGCACCGAACATGCAGCGAACGATACTTACACCAAACTGCAAGAGCGGGTAACGGCTGCCGGCCTCGCCAACTACTTCATCGGTACGGTCGAGGCTGAGCCCGGCCTGGAAGAGGTAATGACGCTGGTGAAAGCTTCCGGCGCGAAGAAAGTGGCGCTGTTGCCGTTCATGATCGTTGCGGGCGACCACGCTAATAACGATATGGCGGGGGATGAAGAAGACTCCTGGAAGAGCGCGTTCACGGCGGAAGGCTACGAAGTGGAGACCGTCTTAAAGGGCCTGGGCCAATACAAGGGTATTCAGGAACTCATTGTCAAGCATGCCGGCGAAGCCATGGCGAAATAAGAAAAAACAAATTCAGGCAGGCTGCAGGCAAAGAATTGAGTTTAGGAGATTGATGGAATGAAGAAAACAATACTTTTTCTAGTTTCAGCTTTGTTGGCCTGCATGATCTTTACAGGCTGCGGCGCAGGAACCACACAGACCCCGGGTGAACCGCCCTCTGCCGCCGGGAAAGCGGAGGGGGCTCCTGCGGAAGATGAGAAAAAACCCCTTTATGGCGACCGGATCCAGGACGGGACATATCAAATCGAAGTATCCTCCAGTTCCTCCATGTTCCGGATTATCGACGCCCAGCTTACCGTGGCGGACGGGGAGATGTCTGCTGTTTTGACGCTCAGCGGAGACGGCTATGAGAAATTATATATGGGCGCCGGTGAGGAAGCGCTGGCCGATACGGATGATAAGTGCATCTATTTTGTGGAAAACGCGGACGGCAAATATACCTATTAAGTCCCCGTGGCCGCTCTGGACCAGGATATCGACTGCGCCGCCTGGAGCATCCGCAAAAAGCAATGGTACGACAGGGTTTTGGTATTTCAGTCCTCCTTAATACCCCGGGACGCGATTACGGCTGAATAACGTATAGGAAACAGGAGCCGCAGGAACCTTTTGCGGCTCCTGTTTGCCGGCGTGAGGTATTTATGAAAAGACACTTGTTTTGGACTGTACTTTTACTGATCATGATGCTGCCGGTCCGGGCAATGGCGGCCGAGACGCCTACGGATGGCCGGTATAGGATAGAAGTAACGCTTACGGGCGGTTCCGGCAGGGCAACGGTGGAGTCCCCGGCGCAGCTGACGGTTGCAGATGGTCAGGCGACGGCTGTCCTCATCTGGAGTAGTCCTTATTACGAGTATATGCGCTTGGACGGGACTACCTACTACCCCGTCAATACCGACGGAAACGCCATGTTTGAGATTCCGGTCCTCTTAGACGAAGATATGCCGGTCAGCGCCCAGACCGTCGCCATGAGCCGGCCCCACGAAATCGATTATACGCTGCGCTTCGATGGGGCGACGCTGCGGCCCCTCAGCGGGGACCGGCCTGCGCCGGCTCAGCCGGGGACTGCCCTTTGGGCGGCTGCTCTGATCATCCTGGTGATTCTTGGTTTTTCTATTGTTCTCTTAAGGCGAAAGGCGAAGGCATGAGAAAAAATCGATTTTTACTCCTGATTATAAGCGTACTGCTGATCCTCTCTCTGCCGGCCGGATGCGCCGGGAACCGGCCCGAGGTCCGGGAAAAGGGTCTTGGAAACGGCTGGCCGGCCACAAGCAGTATAGAGCTCAAGTACGCAAAAAATTTCAGCGTAGATTATTACAACGGCGGTTATGCCTTGATCACGATATCCGACGGCGCAAGATTTCTGGTCGTTCCCCCGGGCGGCGAGATTCCCGGGAACATCGCCGCGGATATTACAGTCCTGCGGCAGCCGGTTAAAAATATCTATCTTGTGGCTACTTCGGCCATGTGTCTGTTCGATGCGCTGGATTCCCTGGAAAATATCCGCCTGTCCGGCGCCAAGACCGAAGACTGGTACATCGGGAACGCCAAAGCGGCCATGCAGGCCGGCGACATTCTCTACGCCGGGAAATACAGCGCGCCGGACTATGAGCTGATCATGTCCAATGCGTGCAGCCTGGCCGTTGAGTCCACCATGATCAACCATACGCCGGAAGTGAAGGAAAAATTGGAAGAGGTCGGCATCCCGGTACTGACAGACCAGTCCAGCTATGAATCCCACCCCTTAGGGCGCACCGAGTGGATTAAGCTTTATGCGGCGCTTCTGGGCAAAGAGGCTATGGCGGAGCAGCTTTTTAATGAGCAGGCAGCGTATATGGACGACGTGGCCGGTTTGGAAAACACTAGAAGAACGGTGGCCTTTTTCTATATCAGTTCCTCAGGTTATGCCGTCGCCAGAAAATCCGGCGACTACGTCACAAAAATGATTGAGCTGGCCGGAGGCAATTATATCTTTAAAGATCTGGGGGACCCGGAAAATGCCACCAGCACAGTAACGCTGGAAATGGAGAAATTTTACGCCACGGCCAAGGAGGCAGACTTCATCATTTATAACAGCACCATCGGCGGCGAGATTTCCTCTATAAAAGAACTGCTCGGCAAAAACAGTTTACTGGAAGATTTCAAGGCTGTGCAAAACGGCAATGTCTGGTGCACAGGCAGGAATCTGTTTCAGGAAACCACGCAGCTCGGCCTGATGATCGCGGATATCCGCCGGATGCTTACGGAAAGCGGCGAAGGACTGACCGAATTGAATTTCATGTACCGGCTGCAATAATAACGCCGGGGGCGAGGGGTGAGCAGCGGGAATGGGGATGGAAATGAAGGATGAAAGAGAAAAAAAGTATTTGAGGTATTGCATCACCGTAGCGATACTCGTCGTCTTATTTATCGTATTGATTTTACTCAATATAAGCTTGGGCAGCGTAATCATACAAATAAAAGACATTGTCAAGACACTCTTGGGCCAGAACGTAACTGAAACCAATTACGGCATTATCTGGAAGATAAGGCTGCCCAGAATGATGGCGGCCATCATCCTTGGCGGCGCACTGGCCTTGTCGGGCTTTTTATTGCAGACGTTTTTCAATAACCCCATCGCAGGGCCTTATGTGCTGGGAATCTCCTCCGGCGCTAAGCTGGCGGTGGCCATTGTTATGGTTCTGGCGCTCGGCAGATACCATACGGTCAGTTCCGCGGCTTTAATCACGGCGGCCTTTGTAGGGGCGATGATTTCCATGGGATTTGTCCTCTTGATTGCAAGGACGGGACAACGGGCCTCCATGCTGATCGTCAGCGGTGTGATGATCGGCTACATCTGCTCGGCTATAACCGACTTTATAATAACCTTTGCCAGCGACGCCAGTATCGTCAACCTGCATAACTGGTCCCGGGGCAGCTTTTCAGGCGTTTCCTGGGAGGATGTGCGGGTTATGGCAGCGGTGGTGCTGGTCACCTCGGCGGTGGTGTTTCTGATGTCCAAGCCCATAGGCGCTTACCAGCTGGGGGAGAGCTACGCGCTGAATATGGGCGTAAATATCAAACTATTCCGGATCATGCTGGTGTTGCTTTCCAGCGTGCTGTGCGCCTGCGTGACCGCTTTTGCCGGACCGGTTTCCTTTGTGGGTGTGGCGGTGCCCCATCTGGTAAAATCGTTTTTGAAAACCGGCAAGCCGCTGATCGTCATCCCCGTATGCTTTTTAGGAGGCGCCATTTTCTGTTTGGGCTGCGACCTGATTGCCCGGACAATCTTTGCGCCTACGGAACTCAGTATCAGTTCGGTAACCGCCGTATTCGGGGCGCCTATTGTGATAGGGATCCTGTTAAGAAGGAAGGTGCGGGGCTGAGATGGAGTACTTCTTCTATACAAAACAGCTGACAGTAGGCTATAACGGCAAGCCGCTGATCAAGGACATCGAAATACGGCTGAACAAGGGACAAATCTTGACCTTGATCGGCCCGAACGGCTCCGGCAAATCCACGATCTTAAAAAGCATCACCAAGTACCTGAAAAGTATCTGCGGCACGGTCTATATCGATAATCGCTCCATAGAAGATATGTCGGGCAAAGAGATGTCCTCTCAGGTATCCGTCGTGCTGACCGAAAAGCTCAGGACGGAACTGATGACCTGCGAGGACGTCGTCTCCACAGGCCGATATCCTTATACGGGCCTGCTGGGTATCCTAGCGGAACAAGACCGCCTGCAGGTCCGTAAGGCGATGGAACTGGTGAACGCCTGGGAACTGAGGGACAGGGATTTTACCGAAATCAGCGATGGGCAGCGGCAGAGAGTCCTGCTGGCCCGGGCCATTTGCCAGGAACCGCAAATCATCGTTTTGGACGAGCCTACCTCCTTTTTGGACGTACGCTATGAACTGGAGCTTCTCAACATTTTAAGGAGTATGGCCAAAGAGCGGGGGATTACGGTTATCATGTCGCTCCACCAGCTCGATATGGCGCAAAAAGTATCGGATTTGGCGATGTGTGTAAAAGGCGAATATATTACCCACTTCGGTCCGCCCAAGGAGATTTTTCAAAAAGAGCTGATCAATGAACTGTACGAATTATCGAGTGGGAGCTATAATCCTCTTTTCGGCAGCTTTGAGATGGAACGGCCCCAAGGTGCGCCTAAGGTCTTTGTGATCGCGGGGGGCGGGACGGGTATTGCGGAATACCGCATGCTGCAAAAAAAGAGAATTCCCTTTGTGACAGGGATCCTGCACGAAAACGATATCGACTATCAAATTGCCTGTGATCTGGCCGGCGAAGTGTTTTTTGAAAAAAGCTTCGAGAAAATTGGAGCAGCCATTTATGAAAGCGCGTTGCAGCGGCTCCAATCCTGCGGCATGGTCATCAACTGCTTAAAAAGCTATGGCGAAATGAATGAAAAAAATAAAGAATTATTTGCGGAGGCCCTCAGGCTGGGTTTGAAAACCGCGGAAAGCGCAGAATTGCTGTGATATACCAAGACGGAGGAACAACCATGAAACAGGGAAAACTGTACGGGGTAAGCGTGGGGCCGGGAGACCCCGAGCTAATGACGCTTAAGGCGGTGAACCGTATCCGGCGGTGCGGCGTGCTGGCGGCGCCGCGTACAGCCGAGGGCAATTCTCTCGCGCTGCAGATCGCGGCGGGCGCTGTGGATCTTGCGGAAAAGCAAATCGAATACTTAGACCTGCCCATGACCCGTGACCGGGATAAGCTGGCAAAAAACTATGACGCCGTGGCGGAGCGCATCGCGGTATATCTGGAAGCCGGACGGGATGTGGCCGTTTTGAGCCTGGGCGACGCCTCGCTGTTCAGCTCCTATTCCTATCTTTGCCGCATCCTCCTCAAGCGAGGTTACGACGTGGAAACCATCCCGGGCGTGACAAGCTTTTGCGCCTGCGCCGCGCTGCTCAACCGCAGTCTTACCGCTATGGATACGCCATTGCATATCCTCCCGGCTTCTCTGCCGGATCTGCCTTCAGCCCTGGCGCTGCCGGGCGGAAAAGTGCTGATGAAATCCGGTGGGGCGCTGCCGGAGGTCAAACGCCTCCTACATACGCAGGGCCTTACTGAGCGCGCAGCGCTCGTGACCGACTGCGGCCTGCCGACACAGCATGTTTTTCTGAATATTAACGAGGCGACGGAAGAGAGCTATTTTACCACGATTCTGATCGCTCCTTAACCGCTTAAAAATTATTCACCCTACCCCATAGCAAAGGCAGACAGCTAAGTTTAGCTGCCTGCCTCTTTTTTTGACTATCAAATGGTTATGGACTGCCTGTATTAGTTTACCAGGCTTTTTTGTAGAGGGCAATAATATCATCCGGCGTAGCGAATCTCGGGTTGTTCCCGGGACTGCCGCTGGCGATAGCGTCGTTGGCCATTTTGGGCATAGCCGCTTCAAACTTGGCTTTGTCGATGCCTAAGGTGCCGATGGTTCCGATCTGGATATCTTCGCACAGGCGCTTGACAGCAACTGCGGCCAGGGAGGCTGCATCCAGGGTGGAGAGCCCTTCGATATTCTCGCCCATAGCTTCGGCTACTTTGGCAAACTTCACGGGGTTGCCGATATAGGAATATTCAGCCCAGACCGGCAGCAGGACGGCGTTGGAGATGCCGTGGGGCACATGGAATAAAGCACCGATGGGACGGGACATGCCGTGAATCAGGGTAACGGAAGAGTTAGAGAAAGCAATACCTGCTAAGGTAGCGCCCAGCATCATGTTGGTGCGGGCATCCACATCGGCTCCGTTGGACCAGGCTACGCGCAGGTTGGCCGAAATCAGCTTGATGGCCTCCAGCGCGATAAATTCGGACATAGGAGTGGCTTTTTTAGAAACATAGGATTCGATGGCGTGGCATAAGGCGTCAATACCGGTAGCGGCTGTGCCTTTCGGGGGCACGGATACGGTCAGCATCGGGTCGGCTACAGCAATGGTCGGGATACAGTAGGTTGTGCCGATCAGCATCTTGACGTCTTTTTCCGTATCGGCAATGATGGTGAATTTGGTGATTTCTGTTCCGGTGCCTGCAGTAGTGGCTATAATAACAATAGGAGGACACGCGTTCGGCACTTTCTCAGCGCCCATGTAATCGCTGATTTTGCCGGGGTTGGTAGCCATGATAGCTACAGCCTTCGCCGTATCGGCCGGGCTGCCGCCGCCTAAGCCAACTACGAAGTCACAATTGTTTTCTTTAAAATATTTTAATCCTTCTTCCACTATTTTGTCGGTAGGTTCTCCGCCAACGCCCGAATAAACAGTGGTCTCGATACTGGAGTCCTTTAAGATATTGGAGATTCTTTCGGCTGTGCCCAGTTTCACCATCATTTCATCGGTGATTAACAGCGCCTTTTTCTTGTTTAACCTCTTGATTTCTGCGCCCAGATTATTAACGCAGTCCGGACCTGATAAAATGACCGAAGGTACACGAAATTCATAAGTTTTTACAGCCATTATTTTACTTCCTCCTTTTGTTTTTTTTAAAATAATCCAATCCTCTTAACCATATTTTGTTGGATTTTTAATATTAAGTCAAGCTTTCATTTACCGCTTGGTCAGGCCGATATCCAGCGCTAGTCCGGTTGCCAGCAGCAGCATGCTGATTACTTGCGGCGTATGCGCGAGCGGGTCTTCCACCGCCACAATAAAACAAAAAGGAGATTTGGCTAAAAGCGCGCCGCCCACGCCATCCCAAGAACGGGTAATGACGCCGATACCCTCCTCATGCGGACCAACCAGGGCAAAATCCTTGGACATAATGTGTCCCTTGACCTGGCCAACTTCGCGATCGGAAGCGTCATAAACAAAATAGAAACATCCGCTTAAAAATTTGGAATCCAGCCGCCCTACCAATTTGCCTTCATTGTCCAAGACAGTTACTTTAGAAGAAAGCGGCGTTATTTTGGTCGAAAATACCAGACTGTTATCGCGCACATCATAAATATCCAGATACCTGGTTAAGAATCTTTTTTGGAAAACTTTGCCCAGGATTTTAGCCATCCCGGTGGCTCCATCCCTGAGCTCGCCTATTTGTTCGTCTGTCTCAGGATCAAAAATTTGATAGTTCCAGGTCGATTTTAAAATATTCCCTTTCTTGATTTTCTTGATCAGAAAAACCCGCTTATCGAAAAACATGGCCCGTCCTCCTCTTAAATTGGAAAACTATTCAACGTCTAAAAGTATTTTATACAATTATTGAATAATAGTCCAATTATTCAAGAGTATGTTTTTTTAATCGTCTTCACATAATAATTTTGGAGGTGAAGTGATGAAAAAGGCCATTGTAATCGTCTTAGCCTTGGCTTTGTTTTTCGGCGCCGCCTCTGTGGCGCTGGGAAGCCCGGACCAATTTTCGGCTCATAAAGACAAGAAAGCACAGCTGGAATTTACGCCTGAGCAAAAGGCGAAAGCCCTGGAATTAAAAACCGAATTGCTTGAATTGAAAAAACAGGTTATCCAGGATAATTTAAAATCCGGTAAAATCACCGAAGAACAGGCCAAAAACCTGGAAAACAAGGTGAACAAAAAACTGGAGAAGCTGCAGAAGGGCCTGCAGTAGCGAATTACGGCCAAAACACACACTCCGCAGCAACTGAATAGGTAAGTCGACAAAGAGCAGGCTCGTTGCCTGCTCTTTGTCACGCTTTACCGCCGGCTACAGCTGCAGACGCTAGCCGTGCCTTGCCCTTATGGATACTTTTCTAGTATTTCGCCATGATCTCTTTGCCGAAGAGGTCTTCATCCGTCGGCTGATTGCTGGCATGCGGGAAGGAAATCCAAGTCACGTTCATCAGGTGATGCCAGGACATGTTCTCCGAGGAGATGTTGCCGCCCCACTCTTTGCCTTTGCCGCAGCCTAAGGTCATACTCATCGGCATGCTGTTGGTCCAGGCGCCGGAGTTAGCCAGGCACTGGGGTTGGTTGACCATGATCCGGCTGACCTTGGTCTTTAAGCCGTATTCGATAATACGGTCTTCTTTAGCGGAATGAATCCCGCTGGAATGGCCCCGTCCATGGTATTGGGTGATTTGGTTGACTTTCTCAATGGCTTCCGAAAACTCTTTGTATTTGAAGAAGGTTACGACTACGGACAGTTTCTCCCCGGAGAACGGATGAGCCGGGCCAATGCCTGTTTCTTCCACTACGAGGAATTTAGTACCCTCCGGAATCTTAATGCCGGCCATTTCGGCAATCTTTTCAACCGGCTGAGCGGTGATGCCGGTGTTCAGATGGCTGCCGTCCGGCCACATGGTAGCCAGCAGTTTAGCTTTTTCTTCGGGGCTGACGACATAGCCGCCTTCGGCTTTGACGTATCCGACGAATTCGTCATAGATGCCTTCCTGGATAACCATGGAGTTCTCCGCGGAACAGCTGGTGGCATAGTCAAAGGTCTTGGAGCGCAGCAGTTTGTTGGCGGCTTCTTTTAAGTCCGCAGTTTCGTCAACGATAACGGAGGCGTTGCCCTGTCCTACGCCGTAGGCCGGGGTCCCGGAGGAATAGGCTTCTTTCACCAGTCCGCCGCCGCCGGTAGCCAGGATCAGGTCGCACTGCTTCATCAGTTCCTGGGTGATTTCCATGCTGGGTTCTTCAATACCGATCAATAAGTCTTCCGATACGCCGAATTTCTTCAAGGTGGCGCGCATGGTGTTGACCACCAGGGTATTGGTGTTCTTGGTCCGCGGATGCGGGGCAAAGATGGCCGCGTTGCGGGTCTTCAGGGTCCAGATGGCTTTTACTACCGGCGTCGCTTCCGGGTTGGTGCAAGGAATGATGCAGCCGATTACGCCCACCGGCTTGGCAATCTTGATCAGGCCTTTGGCATCGTCGCGTTCGATAACGCCTACGGATTTCTGGCCTTTCATGTCTCTTAAGGCGCCTTTTACTTTGGTCATAAGCTTGGCATATTTGGCGTCATAGTATCCCATTCTGGATTCTTCCACAGCCATTTTGGCTATTTCCTGGGCAGGGCCGTCTTTGACACAGCTCCACGCTACGGCAGCAGCAAGCTCATCCACTTGCTCCTGGGTAAAGTACTCGATTGTTTTCTGGGCTTCCTTGGCTCTCTTGACTAGTCCGGCAACGTATTCCTTCGCGTCGCTCATTTTTAATACCCCCTCTTTATAATTTATATCAGGCGCACTGCCTGTATAATCCTTGGTTATATTGCAGTATTTTGTGAATTAATTAACATATTTAGGTAAAAAAAGAGAAATAAAAAGCAAGGTCCGGCACGAAACCGTTTAACGGTTTCGTGCCTTGCCCTTATGGATACTTTTCTAGTATTTCGCCATGATCTCTTTGCCGAAGAGGTCTTCATCCGTCGGCTGATTGCTGGCATGCGGGAAGGAAATCCAGGTCACGTTCATCAGGTGATGCCAGGACATGTTCTCCGAGGAGATGTTGCCGCCCCACTCTTTGCCTTTGCCGCAGCCTAAGGTCATACTCATCGGCATGCTGTTGGTCCAGGCGCCGGAGTTAGCCAGGCACTGGGGTTGGTTGACCATGATCCGGCTGACCTTGGTCTTTAAGCCGTATTCGATAATACGGTCTTCTTTAGCGGAATGAATCCCGCTGGAATGGCCCCGTCCATGGTATTGGGTGATTTGGTTGACTTTCTCAATGGCTTCCGAAAACTCTTTGTATTTGAAGAAGGTTACGACTACGGACAGTTTCTCCCCGGAGAACGGATGAGCCGGGCCAATGCCTGTTTCTTCCACTACGAGGAATTTAGTACCCTCCGGAATCTTAATGCCGGCCATTTCGGCAATCTTTTCAACCGGCTGAGCGGTGATGCCGGTGTTCAGATGGCTGCCGTCCGGCCACATGGTAGCCAGCAGTTTAGCTTTTTCTTCGGGGCTGACGACATAGCCGCCTTCGGCTTTGACGTATCCGACGAATTCGTCATAGATGCCTTCCTGGATAACCATGGAGTTCTCCGCGGAACAGCTGGTGGCATAGTCAAAGGTCTTGGAGCGCAGCAGTTTGTTGGCGGCTTCTTTTAAGTCCGCAGTTTCGTCAACGATAACGGAGGCGTTGCCCTGTCCTACGCCGTAGGCCGGGGTCCCGGAGGAATAGGCTTCTTTCACCAGTCCGCCGCCGCCGGTAGCCAGGATCAGGTCGCACTGCTTCATCAGTTCCTGGGTGATTTCCATGCTGGGTTCTTCAATACCGATCAATAAGTCTTCCGATACGCCGAATTTCTTCAAGGTGGCGCGCATGGTGTTGACCACCAGGGTATTGGTGTTCTTGGTCCGCGGATGCGGGGCAAAGATGGCCGCGTTGCGGGTCTTCAGGGTCCAGATGGCTTTTACTACCGGCGTCGCTTCCGGGTTGGTGCAAGGAATGATGCAGCCGATTACGCCCACCGGCTTGGCAATCTTGATCAGGCCTTTGGCATCGTCGCGTTCGATAACGCCTACGGATTTCTGGCCTTTCATGTCTCTTAAGGCGCCTTTTACTTTGGTCATAAGCTTGGCATATTTGGCGTCATAGTATCCCATTCTGGATTCTTCCACAGCCATTTTGGCTATTTCCTGGGCAGGGCCGTCTTTGACACAGCTCCACGCTACGGCAGCAGCAAGCTCATCCACTTGCTCCTGGGTAAAGTACTCGATTGTTTTCTGGGCTTCCTTGGCTCTCTTGACTAGTCCGGCAACGTATTCCTTCGCGTCGCTCATTTTTAATACCCCCTCTTTTATGATAAAACATAATAAAAAACACAAAATTAAATCCAGCAAGTAATAATTCTCTTTTTCTGCCGCTACTTCCTGCCTGAAGAAATCAAAAAATTTAAACTATGCTTTATTTAAATAATAACCCTCTCCTAATTTTGCGTCAAGTAGATAAGCAGGATTACTTTTTCTGGGAATAATTACTGATAATAATTACCACACTTAACCGGCTTTAAAAAGCCGATGAGCGAATCCCATGCCGGGACTTACCGGGCGATAGCCACCAACGTTATTCGCAAGTATCCCTTACGATAAGGTTCCCCGTTTATAACGAATGATTCCGGTATTGCGTCTGCAGCATCGCAGAAAAGAAGCCTTGTTTTTCTATTAACTCCGTCGGCGCGCCTGATTCAGCCACAGCGCCGTCTTTGATTACAATGATTTTATCAGCGCCGGAAACGGTTCTCATGCGGTGTGCAATCAGCAAAACGGTCTTGTTTTTGATCAGCTCGCTGAGTGCGCTCTGGATCTTGCTCTCATTTTCCGCATCCAAAGAGGCGGTCGCTTCATCCAGCAGGATAACCGGCGCGTCTTTGAGGATGGCTCTGGCGATGGAGATCCGCTGTCTTTCCCCGCCGGATAACTTTTCGCCGTTTTCTCCGATCAGGGTATCGTATCCCTGGGGGAGCTTTTGCACGAACTCGTCGCACTGGGCCAGACGCGCCGCTTGGATTACTTCCTCGTCGGTCGCGTCTTTTTTACCCAAACGGATATTTTCTTTCACACTGGAATTAAACAGGGTGACGTCCTGAAAAACAATGGAATAATACCGCAAAAGCGTTTCCGGATCAATCTGTGAGATATCTTCTCCGCCCAGGGTGATGACGCCTTGATCGATATCCCAGAAACGCGCGGACAACTTGGCCGCCGTACTCTTGCCGCCGCCGGAAGGCCCGACCAGCGCCGTCACCTCGCCTTGTTTGGCCGTAAAGCTGACGTTCTTTAAGGTTTGCACCCCGTCCTGATAGGCAAAGTCAACGTTTTTGAAGGTGATATCGTAGTTTTGGGGGCGGAATTCGGTTTTTCCTTCCTGCCGGGGCATGTTATCCATTTCCTTCATGCGTTTGATGCGCACCCCGAGAAACAGCAGCATGGCAAAATTATTCATAGCGTCCATAATCGGGTGGTAAATACGGACCACGACTACCAGAAAAACGATGTAGGTGAAAACAGAAACGTAACCCGTGACCAAAAGATAAAACCCGATCAGGATCACACTGGGCAGACCCAGTTGCAGGAAGATATAAGACAGGTTGATAAAGGCGCCGATCAACAGCTCTCCTTTGATCAAAATCTTTTCGTAATGATCCAGCTTGGCGTTTAAAGTTTGCGTAAAGGCTTCTTCCCGGTTATAGGATTTGATTTCCTGGGCGGAGTCCAGCGACTCTTGAATATGATCGGAAATATCCCTTTTCATCAGATAAAGTTCGGTATGCATTTTATTTTGCAGCTTTCTGGATAGGATAAAAACCAGGAGGGCGACCGGAACTACCCAAAATGCGGCCAGCGCCAGCATCCAGTTGTACACAAACAACAGCACGCCCATAATAAAAAGCGTCAGAGTCGCGGCATATATTTGCGGAACTGCATGGGAAAAGAGCATTTCGATCTGGGTAGCGTCGTCCATGATGGTTGCGCTGAGGTCGGCAATATCTTTTTTCCCGAAAAAGGCCAGCGGCAGCTTTCTGAGGGTCTCAGCCAGGCTGATCCGCCTGCGGGCGCTCTCTTCGTAAATTTTGGTATAGGTGGAGTCATAGTGAAAATAAGCTGGAACAAGCATTGCCAAAAAAAGCGCCACCGATAGAATCACGTAGTTAAAGATACTGTTTTGCGGGTTGTGGGCGGGGTTCGAAAGCGCCTGCAGGTAATCCTCCAGGAATTTAAAGCTGAGGATTACCGGGGCCATAAAGCTAAGGTCCAAGACGACCGTCCAGATAATGGAGCGCCAAAGATCTTTCGCGCCTTTTTCCGACATAGCGTATTTGTTTTGGAAATACTTAATCATGTTGGCCTCCCTTGCTTATCGTATTATCCGCGCCAATTTTCCAGGCGACGGATTTTTGGTATTCGTCCCACATGGTTTTATAAAGGCCGCCTTTTTTGAGCAGCCCGGCATGCGTTCCTTCCTCCGCGATTCTGCCGCCCTCAATTACCAGAATCCGGTCGACATTCTGCACGCTGGTCAGGCGGTGCGCGATCATGAGGGTCGTTTTGTTCCGGCTCAGCTCTTTTAAGGCTTTTTGGATTAAATGCTCATTTTCGGGGTCGGCAAAAGCGGTTGCTTCATCCAGCAGCACGATCGGCGCGTTCTTGACCATGGCCCTGGCCAGGGCGATTCTTTGTTGTTCGCCCCCGGAAAGATAGGTCCCCTTTGAGCCGATGACCGTATCCAGGCCCTCCGGAAGATTCTCAATAATCTCTTGGGATTGAGAAAAATTAATGGCCTGATTGATTTCCTTTTCGCCGGCGTTTTCTGTGCCGAAAAGAATATTTTCCCGTAAGGAACCTTTAAACAGCCTGGTATTTTGAAAAACAAAGGAGATATTGTCCATCAATTCTTTTTTGGGGATATCCTTGACATTGATCCCGCCGACCAATACTTCGCCCGCATCCACGTCCCAAAAACGGGCCGCCAGCCGGGCAATGGTTGTTTTTCCTCCCCCTGAAGCGCCGACCAGAGCGACCGTTTCCCCTTCGTTTACGGTAAAGCTGATGCAATCAACGGCACGCTTGTCGCTGCCGTCATAGGAAAAAACGACGTCCTTAAATTCCAGACTGTAATTCTTCAGCCTGAGGGCCTTGGCGCTGAAGTTTAAATCCGGATAGTCCAACAGGTTATCCAGCCTGTCAATCGCTTGTCCGGCAATCATGGCGTTTTGCTGAAAATACATGGATTTCATCAAAAGCAGCGTAAAGGTGGGCGAGATCAGCAGATAGAAGACGAAATCGGCCAGCACCAGGGGAAGGTTCTCTCCCCTGCCGATTAAGAGGATGGCCATTGGAATCAGAAAGAAGACGGCGGATTGCATGATTACGGCATAAAACGACATCGGTTTTTGCCAAAGAACGGCGTAGGCATAAACCATCTCTTTATATTTGATGATGCTGTCATAGAAGCGTTTAAAGGAAAAAATGGATTGGCCGAACGTCTTGACTACCGGAATACCGCGGACATATTCCACGGATTCGGCGCTCATTTCTTCCAGAAAATCAAAATACCTTTTTTGAAACTTTTTTCCTTGGGCGCTGGTCATAAATTTCATGGTGATGAAGCCCAAAATTATCGGGACCAAAGAAGCCAGCCCATTCTCCACTCCACGGTAAAAATCAATACGATTAATATGAGGGGGGGAGACGACGCTGCCCGCCATATCCGGCAGCTGGTGCGCTAAAAAGCTATGGGTGGTTCCCGCGCCGTCGTTAACAATTTTACGTATTTTGCCGCCGGCATGCCGTTCAAAAAAGCCGAGGGGCAGGGAGAGTATTTTGGCCATCCCAACTTTTTGCAAGCCGACCTCGACGCGAAACGCCGCCAGATGGGAACTCGCCAAGGCGGCAAAATAAAAGACGATGCCGGCCAGGGCCGCGGCAAAGGCCAGCCAGGCATAAAAACTCACCCGGGGAACATCAATGGCTTGCGGCGCCGCTAAAATATCCCGGGTGATGAACCAGACCAGCACAAAAGGCAGGATGTTCAAAACGGCGGAAAGCGCCGACAAAACTAAAGATAAGGGCAAAAGGACTTTTTTCTTGCCCATATAGGGCGTAAACCGTTTGAGAATAGATGGTTTTTTCTCTTTGGGCATGCTGCTTATCCTCCTCTTCATATTGTAATATTGTTTGATTAATCTAACTAACAACGCAAAAAAACCCTCTAATTAACATAAGCCAATATGCTTAAGCTTTTCAAGTGCTATGCGTCTTCTGGACATTCCCACCATATTCTTTAATTTGTTTTATATATCTAACATTTTAACGGCATTTTTGCTATGATTACTTTATAAAAATATATCTTAGGCTTCAATCACTGTTCCGACGTTACAAAAAAAGAACTTCTCTTCCAATTCCTGTGCCAGACGCCCGGCCACTTTTAATCCGGTACAGTGGGAAACGCCCAACCGCTCAATTTTATAATCTTTAAAAGCCTGAATTGTCTTTTCCTGTTGTTCGGCGCTGACCGTCCATAAATGGGTTCCGCCGATTACGGCATGAATGCGCTCCTGGCCCGTCTTTTTTACTGCGTAATCAATAATATTGATTACGCCGGCATGAGAACATCCTAATATAATAACCAAACCTTTTTCCGTCTCGACAACTATAGATTGATCGTCCAGCAACGGGTCCCTGACCAGCCCTTCTTCCGTCTTAAGGACCAGGTCCTTATCCCCTGTTTCAAAATCGGTAAGGCGCGGTACTTCACCTGTAATATGGAGTCCGGGGGCTATTTCTATGAATTCCTTATTGTACCGGAAACGGGCCCCTTTGCTCTCCAGAGCAATCCGGGCATACGGAACACCAATGTATTTCTCACCGCTGCGCACCAAAAAGCCTTCTTTGAACAAGCCGGGATGCGCATACACATCAACCGGCCCGGACTCTGTTAAGGCATCCATAAGACCCCCGGTATGGTCACTATGATGATGGCTCAGAATAATTCCCCGGATCTTAGATAAATCTTTTTTGAAGATACGGGCATTGTTGATTAAGGCCAAGCCCTGTCCGGTATCAAAAAGATAATTTCCCCGGTCCGTTTCTAAATAAACCGACCAGCCATGCTCCGCGATAGCCCCCAAATTGCTGAACACACAGTTCTCGCATAATACGGTCGCTTTGATTTTCATATAGAACTCTCCTTTATTTGATTGAACGACGGAATGAACTTCCCTATGCTTTATATTCTAAAGTAAATTTTAAAAAATTTTATAATTCTTTTTCACTTTCCCATCAAAAAGATATCTTTTACAGGTTTTCCGAAAGGATCATCTGTTTTGTTTCTCTTTTTCCTCCACCATATCGATCATCTCACTTTACAGCTTGCAGGAATTCATTTACAACATCAGGGTCATACATACTCCCTTTATTGGCCTCTATTTCTTTGAGGCAGGCTCCCCAAGACAATGCTTGGCGATAAGGCCGCTCCGAATTCATCGCATCAATCGAATCCGCCACAGCGATAATCCGCGAGCCCAACGGTATATCTGTTCCTTTCAGACCTTGGGGATACCCTTGACCATCCCAACGTTCATGATGATGTAAAACAATTTTGGCGATACTCTTCAGTTCCTGGGATTTGCTTAATATTCTGAAACCAATCTCCGGATGCATGCGGACTTGTTCCCATTCGAAATCGGATAGTTTTCCTGCTTTGTTTAACACCGTTTCCGGGATCCCCAGCTTGCCGATATCATGGAGATGCGCCGCCATATGTACGTATTCCAACTGTGGTCCTTTTAACCCCAACAAGCGCGCGATATCATAAGACATATCGGCTACCCGGGTGGAATGCCCGCTGGTGTAAATATCCCTGGCCTCCAAAGCCGCAACCAGGCAATCGATAATATCATGGAAATGTTGACTGCCTAAAGGTTTGTTGCTGCTGTATTTCATGATGATTCCTTCTAACTTTGTATTTTGTTACGCTGTGGGCCGTTGTTCGAATTCCTTCAGCACTTCGAACAGCGAAGTTGCGCTGCTGCTATGGCTCCGCACCACCGGGATATTTTTTCTTTTGGCTTCTTTTACGGCGATACCGACCATCTTATGGGAAACCGTACTGGTAAACAAGACCATGCCGTCAGGCTTGCCGATAAGTTTCTCGAACCGTGTCGGCATTTGCGTAAATACTTTTATATGATGTCCCAGTTTCTTGCCGATAGTCTTATATTCTTCATGCATCCTGTCATGACCGCCTACTACGATAATACTCACGCTATAACACCAGCCTTTGTTTGCTTAATTTGTTCTATTCATCTAACTTTAAAATTTTTAAAAAAGGGCTGCAAAAAATATTTAGTGATTAAATCCATATTGCAGGAAGGATACTGCATCCGATCTGGCTTTATCAAAAAGGGCAAAAGTTTTTTTGGCCTTCCGGGGATTATGATAGACCTTCCAGTAATCATTCAGCAGGTATCCTTTTCCTTCATTTTTGATAAATCCGGTTACATCCTCCACGGGGATTCCCAGAAAAACGCCCACTTCATGGGGGCAAAAAGCCGCAAATCTTTCTTTCAATATTTCCAGATAAGCGTCCAGACTACCCCCTTCCGGATATCCACAGCCGGCCAAAAATTCCTGATTCGCTTCCTTACCCAAAGCCCTCCGCAATAAGACGCTGTCGAAAAACAGCACCAATACGCCCGCCGCGCTTGTACGAAGCTCTATGTACTCCAGGTGCAGCTTTGGCATAAGATCTTTTTTATATTTTTCCCAGAGGTGATAAAAGCCGCGGCGGCTCTGCGTCAACGATACCAGAACGGATGGTTTGGCTTCGGCGATAACCGGCGCGGCCCAATATATAATCATTGCCCGTAAGTAATCCTGGTCGTCCCGGATATTTTGCAGATTGGCAGAATCCGTTAAGAATGCTCCGCTAATTTTGCTCCCAGAAGAACGCAAGCAATCACCCCTTCCGCATCAGGCTCATTTTTTAGTATTTCCCGTAGAACTCCAAAAGATTACCGCAACTTCTTTCATCTCTTATCTACACCTTTCTTTTATTTTAATTAGTGCATATTTCGTATGTTTTATTAATCTAACTTTTATCGTAAAACTTCCCTTCGTCTCATATTGGATTCTTTCTCCTTAAATCACAGCGGCTTTACCGTGATTGCACAATAAATTCGGCGATCTTTTTCATAGTGAGCGGGCTTAAAACATGTTCCATCAGGCAAGCTTCTTTTTCCGCAGTCTCGGGGTCAACAGACAGCACTTCCGTTAAGAATTCTCTCAATACTACATGCCGCCTTCTCACTTCCACAGCATGCTCCTCACCAAGAGGGGTGAGCTCAATGGGACCGTAGGATTCCTGAATAACCATGCCCATATCTTTTAGTTTGTTTATGGTGATGCTGGCAGTTGATTTGGCAATATTTAATTTTTCTGCTAAGTCGGTTACCCTGATTTTGTTTTCTTTTTCTCCCAACTCCAGAATTGCCTCCAGATAATCCTCCAGAGAGGAGGTTAAGCCGGTCGTTTCAGTCAATTTATTTCACCTGCCAATGTTGTTTTATTTATCTAACTTTTATTTATAAAATACCCTCTTTTGCTAGCTTTGTCAATACTTATAATCGTATCCCGCTTCTCACAATCCTTTGAAATCTTGCGCTATACGTATATTATACTTTCTTTTAAGCTAAAACTTAAGTAGTATTTTTAAGTTTTAAAAACTTTCTGATATCTTAGGCGGTGTCCTATCCATCTGCTATAATTTAGCTTAGAAAGATAGAACGGGAGAATTCAAAAATGAGCCGTATTACCAAGAGCGCCCTTTGCGGCGTCTGCCCCGGCGGCTGCGTCATTGAGGCGGAAATTGAAGACGGGCGTCTGGTCAAGGTTGCCCCGCACAAGAGCGACCCCTATGGCGGACTATGTATCAGAGGCAAAGCCGCGCCGGAGATCGTTTATTCACCGGACCGTCTGAAATTTCCGCTTTTGCGGACCGGGAAAAAAGGGACGGATGAATTCAAGAAAGCTTCCTGGGATGAAGCTTTAGACTTTATCGCCGCCAGAATGACGCAGATAAAAGAGAAATACGGTCCCCAGGCTATAGTCATGCAAGCAGGCCGGGGAACTTTCGAGCAATCGATGAGCGATTTCGGCAAAAATCGCAAGATCAATCTAATGACGCTCTTCGGCTCGCCCAATTATACCAGTGTGGGCTCGCTGTGCTATGAGTCCTATGGCGCCCTGGCCCCCATGACTACTTTTGGCCTTCCCAGCTTTGCCCTTGTGCCGGATATTGAAAACAGTAAGCTCATTGTGGTCTGGGGTTCCAATCCCAGTACCGATTCTCCGCCTACGCTGCACAAAAGAATTGTGGAAGCCCGGCAAAAAGGAACAAAAATCATTGCCATCGACCAGATGCGCAGCCAAATCGCCGGGATGGCCGATACGTGGGTCCCCATTCGTTCGGGAAGCGACGGCGCCCTGGCGCTGGGCTTAATCAACGTCGTCATCAGCGAGAATTTATACGACCGGGACTTTGTGGAAAAATGGACGACCGGTTTTGTCGAACTCAAGGAATATGTCCATCCATTTACTCCCACTGAGGTGGAGAGGATCACCCGGGTCCCCCGGGAGCAAGTCATCTCCCTGGCCAGGGAGATTGCCGGGGCGCGCCATGCTTCGCTCCGCACGTATACCGGCCTGGAGTATACCACCAGCGGCGTGCAGAATATCCGCGCGGTCTATATCCTATGGGCGCTCACCGGAAATTTTGACGTCCCGGGAGGACTGCTCTACCGTATGCCCGCCGCGCTGCCGCTTGCGCGCAAATTTTTCACGGCGGAAAATATGGCCGAACCTATCGGCGCAAAGGAGTATCCCCTTTTTTGTGAACTGGTGGGCGAAGGACAGTTTATGGCATTCCCCCAAGCCGCGTTGGAAGGCCGTCCTTATCCCGTCAAAGGGCTCTTGATTCACGGCGCTTCTACCCTGACTTCTTATCCCCAGCCTAGCCTGTTGGAGAAAGCCTATCAGCAATTGGAATTTTTGGCGGTTATTGACCGCTTCATGACCAAAGACGCCCTGTGGGCGGACGTAGTACTCCCCGCCGCCACCTATTTTGAGATAGATTCCTATCAGCGTTACCCCGGCGGCTATCTGCGTTTGAGAAAAAAAGTAATTGAACCGCTGGGGGAGGCCAGGGGCGACCTGATGATCCTCGCGGCTTTGGCGCAAAAGCTGGGCTTTGGCGAATATTTCCCGCAAAGCGAAGAGGAGCTCCTGGAGTGGGCCTTTGCCAGGAACCCCGCATTGCTGCAGGAGTTGAAAAACACTGAGGAAGGCCTGTATTTGCCCCAGAAGGCGCCCCAGTATAAACAATATGCAGCCGGAAAAGTACGACGGGATGGGCAGCCCGGCTTCCCCACGCCCTCCGGCAAAGTTGAACTGCTCTCCACTTTATTAATGAAACACGGTTACGCAGGGCTGCCGGTCTATTTAGAGCCTCTCGAAGGGCCTGCCGGAGAGAAGGACGCCCGGCCGGAATTCCCGTTAATCTTAAATACAGGCGCCCGAACCCAGTCGGCCTTCCGTTCCCAACATCTGAATATCCCCAGTCTCCTGAAGCTGCAGGATAAGCCGCAAATCCTGATCCATCCCCGGGATGCCGCTTCCCGCGGGATTCAGGACGGGGATAAAGTTTTGGTAAGGACCAAACGCGGCGCGGTAGCTTTTTGGGCCAAAGTCACCGCCAAAGTTCAGCCCGGCTCCACCGAGGCCAACCAAGGCGGCGGCAATCCTGTGCAGGCAGAAGCGTGGCGGGACTGCAACGTCAACGTCTTAACCGATTTCGATAACCGGGATGCCATTTCCGGCTTTCCCGTCTTCAAAGCTTTAATGTGCGAAGTGGAAAAAATGAATCCGGAATGAGGGTGTTGACCATGCAGCCACCGGTTTTGGCTTCCGGGATCATCCTGGCCGGGGGGGACAGTTCCCGCATGGGACTGGACAAGTCGCTGCTCCCCTGGAAAAACGGCACGGTCATCGGATATATTGTTCAGGAACTGCGGCGCATTGCCCCGGAAATCATCATCGTCAGCAATCATAGCGGTAAATATACTTTCCCCGGCAGCAAAGAAATTTCCGATGAATTTATCAATATGGGTCCTTTAGGCGGGATCCACGCCGGATTAAAAGCCGCTTCCCATGACTATGTGTTTGTCACAGCCTGTGATCTGCCCTTTTTCGATAAGCGCCTGGCCCTGTATCTGCTCGAACAGCTCTGGGGCTTTCAGGCTGCCGTGCCCCAGCAGGGCGCACTGTCGGAACCGCTCTTTGCCGCCTATGATAAATCCTGTCTTCCGGTCTTCGAATCCTGCCTGCAGCAAGGAATCAGCAAAGTCCAGGAAGCCTACTCCCAGCTCCGGATCAATTATGTTTCGGAAGAAAAGCTGAAGCGCATCGCCGATTCTGATACGGTTTTTTTCAATCTGAATACGCCTCGGGATTACGCGTTATTACAAAAAAATTTAGAAAACTTGGCTTGCGCCAAGCCTTTATGGCGCAGGGGGAAGCCTTAGCTGCACTTATGTCTGTCAGAAAGCGGAGATGCTTTCTGACAGACGAAAAAAAGCCGCTGTTAATTCGGATGAAAACAACGGCTTTTTGCGTATGCAGTTTATCTTCGTTTTGATTAGAACGTCTCGGCTCTTTGATATAAAAGATCGGCCATGCTCTGCAATTCCTCGATGGAAGAGGCCATTTGCGTGATGGCTTCAGCCATCTGGCTGATTCCGTTTTCGACCTGCCGGATACTTTCATTGGTCGTCTGGCTGTCGGTCATGATCGTCTGGATGATCTTTTTGATTTTGGTCACCGATTCGGTACTGCTGGTAGCCAAAGAGCGTATTTCATCCGCCACCACGCCGAAACCGCGTCCCAACTCCCCCACCCTGGCCGCTTCGATAGCGGCATTGAGCCCCAAGAGATTGGTTTGTTTGGCGATACCGTTGATTAATTCGAGAACAGTGCCCGTTTCGTTAATATTGTCCTGGGATTGCTCCGAAATATCGGCCATGGTTTTGGAGACACTGGATATTTCTTGGGATTCGGCGGTTATTTCTTCAGCTGTGCTGGCCAGGGTGCTGATATTATTGAGCAGATTTTCGGCCATTTCGCGCACCGCATCCTCCCGGGTAGTCGACTGGGTAATGGTAATGCCCCCGATAACATCGCCTCTGCTATTGAAGACAGCGCCGGCGTTGGAGATAAAGCCTACGCCGTAAAGCTTCCTGTCCGGGCGGGATTTCAGGTGAGGAATCTTGTTTTTCACTGCCTTGTAAATGCCGCTTCCTTCCTTCAGCGGATAACCCGCCCTGTCCTTCAGGTCAAAATCTTTGGCCGGATAATAGAATACAAATTTTTCCGTATCCACCAGGGCCACGCCGATTTCTTTGTCCAGAACAGTTTGGAATATCGGTAAAGCGAAAGCCAGCTTCTCCATTATTTCTTGATTTTCCTTCGTTATTTCATCTGCTTTTTTAAGCGTTTCGTCTTCGGATCCCATTACCCCGTAAATATTGGTCAGTTCGACGGACATAATGTCATCACCCTTCCTTTGTTCAAAATATTACAATCATTTACAACAATACTCCTAAATATATTTTAAATTTCGTGGAATATCTTGTCAATGTATAAATATTTTGCAGGAAGAACTACCTGGCCTGACCGGACGGGCAATTCTGCAAAGAAAGGGGCAGTTCCAAACCGCAGCTTTCCAAAAGCCGCGCATCGGTGAGTATCTCTTCCGCCGGCCCGTCAGCGGCCACCGTACCGCCCTTAAGCAAAATAACCCTCCGGCAGACCGTCCAGACCATATCCAGGTCATGACTGGTGATAATCTTTGTATGACTGAAACTGTTCAGCAGATTCATGATCCTCCGCCTTGCTTGCGGGTCCAGACCGGCAGTAGGTTCATCCATCAGGAGAATATCCGGCTGCATCGACAAGACCGCGGCAATCGCAGCGCAGCGTTTTTCCCCGACGGATAAGCGGTAAGGCGCTCTGTCCCTTAAATGAGGAATACCCACCAGGTCCAGCGCCCCAGCTACGCGTGCGGCAACTTCGCTTTCCGTCAGCTGATAATTTCTTGGGCCAAAGGCCACATCATCGTAAACGCTGGTCATAAACAGCTGGTCGTCGGGATTTTGCATCACCAGACCCAGACTTTGCCGCACCAGCGGCAAAGTTTTTTTGGTTATTGCCACGTCGGCTAGTAGTGCCTGACCCTCCGACGGGAACAGCAATCCCATCAGCAGCGCCAGAACGGTAGATTTGCCGGCGCCGTTGGCCCCGATGAGCCCCACCGCTTCGCCGTGGGTGACGGTAAAAGAGAGATTCTTTAAGGCCTCCTGCCCATCCGGATAGGCGTAAGACAAATTCCTGGCTTCCAGCTTGTGATGGCTCATTTTATCATCGCTCCCGTTAACAATGTCCCTAACCAAACCGGCAGATTATAGGCTCTCACCAGGATAAAAAAAAGCCCCCAGCCCGCCAGATAAGCCCAATCCCGAAGGCCTGCCCCGGCTGCGGCGCCGGTATGATACTCCCCGGTAAAACCCCGCAGAAGCATAGCCTCATGAACGCGCTCCCCCCGATCCACGGTACGCAGCAAGAGCTGCCCCAAAAAAGAACCCCAGGCGCTCCTGTGGATTCCCTTCTGCCGGGGTGCTCTTAAGGCGTATGCCCGCGTCATCCTGGCTGCCTCTTCCAGCAAAACAGTGATATACCGGTAGGTCAATAATAGCTGCAGGACAAATATTTTAGGTATTTTCAGCATTCTTAAGGCTTGGGCCGTCCGTTCCATTCCCGTGGTGGCAATCAGCAAAAACAGTGCGGTCACCGCCAAAATGCTCTTCAAGATTAAAGAAAGGAAGGAGAGCCAGCCCCGGGAAACAGACAGGCCGCCAAACATAACCGGGTAAGTATCAAAAAATGGATTCCAGATACCAATCCCGATAACGAAAACCTGCGCTAGCAGCACTCTTTTAAGAATTGGAGCAACCGGCGTTCCGCTGAAGGCTAAAACGAGCGCCGGATAAAAGAGCAGGGGCAAAAGCGCGCTGAATTCATAGCGTTCAAAAGAGATGACCACAGTCACATAAATGACTGTGGTTAATAATTTCACCAGAGGATTCATCTGATGGATAACGCTCTTCTGCCGGGCAAGAAGCTCCAGCAACCTGAGGTTGTCGATGTAGTGCGACTCTTTACGCATAATACCCTATCCTATTATTAATCTCGTTTATTTAAACTGCAGCGCTTTCTCGTCTCTTCTTGAAACTGCTGACGAGCAGACCGGTCAGAGCAGCCAGGGCCAGCGTCATTGCTCCGCCCACAAGACCCGCTACGCTTGTGCCTGCGCTGACAGCGGGCCAGGCCTCCTCAGGCTCCGCTTCCCCTGTTACAGACTCGGCTACCCTGAAGCCGTAATCAGGTAAGAAAGCCGTCTTTTCCTGAAAATCTGCCAAGGCCTGATAAATACCGCCCTCCGCTTCCAGTTCGGCGGTACCGGCAGTTCTTTCCATCGACCACTCCAAACCGTCCGGATAAGCCGAAGCAAACCAGGAGAGCCCTCCTCCTACCAAGACTGCCGCCATCAGTAGCCCGGTCAAAACCTGCTTTAGCTGAATCCGGCCAAGCGGCGCCTGAAGCGAAGCCCTCTCCAATATCTCCGGCCGGACTTTCCAGACATAAGTGACTACCGCGGCGGTTACCAGTCCTTCCACAATCCCAATAGCCAGGTGAATCGGCTGCATCAACAGCACGAATGTGCCAAAAGGCAGTTCCGTCCTCCCCGAGAGAAGCGTTTCCAGAACCACGCCGAAAGCGCCCAATTGCAGCCCAACTATGGCGGCAACCAGCGAAGCCGTAAAAATGCCGCCGGCCGTATACCCTTTTCGGGTCATCGTTTTATAAATAAAAGGATAGGCCATAAAGCAAGTAAAAAAGCCCAGGTTAAAGACATTACAGCCATAGGCCAGCAAGCCTCCATCGCCGAAGAACAATGCCTGGATCAGTAATACTGCGGCGATGGTCAGAAATCCCGCCTGGGGGCCCAGCAGTATGGCTAGGAGCAGACCGCCTCCGATATGTCCGCTGGATCCTGTGGCGGGGATAGAGAAATTAATCATTTGTGCCGCGAAGACAAAAGCGCCCATTACCCCCATCAGCGGTATTTTTTTGTCATCCATCTCGTTTTGAATCTTCTTAACCGCATAAGCGGCCACGCCGGCGGAAGCCAAAAGCATCGTTCCGCCTACCGCCGGTGAAATCAGCGCGTCGGCCATATGCATCCTCATCGACTCCTTTACAAAATAAATCAGCCCATGAAGGGCAAGACAAAACTTCCCCTTCATGGGCCAAATAATCAAAAATCCATTAACTTTATTCCAGCGTTTTCATAACGCCTCTACAAGTAAAATATAACATACGCGCCGGCTCATTGTCCAGAGTATCTTATGGTTTTCACTCTAGTAGGTTTCGACAAAAACCTCAAAGTAAGACTGGGGATGCGCACAGGCAGGACATTCCTCGGGGGCTTCGGCTCCCTCATGGATATACCCGCAGTTGCCGCACTTCCACAGGATCAGACTTCCTTTGGTGAAGACTCTGTTCTTTTGGATATTCTCCGCCAGTTTCAAGAATCTGGTTTCATGCCTTTTCTCTGCGTCGGCTACCCGGCGGAAAGCCAGGGCAATCTCCGAAAATCCTTCTTCTTCCGCAATATCGGCGAAAGCCGGATAATGACTCGACCATTCTTCGTTCTCACCGCCGGCGGCATGCCTCAAATTCTCTTCCGTTGTGCCGTAAGCCACCGGAAAACAGTCTTTGATTTCTATTACAGCGGGCAATTCCCCTTGCAGCCCTCCCAATAAGAATTTATAGAACCGCCAGGCATGGGCTCTTTCGTTTTCCGCTGTCTCTATAAAGATATCTTTGATTTGTTTATAGCCTTCCTTTTCCGCAGCCGCGGCAAAAAAAGTATACCGCATCCGGGCCTGGGACTCTCCGGCAAATGCCTTCATCAGATTTTCCGCTGTTTTCGTACCTTTTAAACTCTTCATTTCTACCTCCATTAAAAATAACTTTTAAAAATAGTATAGAATATAACCGCCCGAGGGTCAAACCTTATCCTGATAACTTTTCTCGACAGTGCCACAGCGGAAGTATATAATACCTTCTGAATGATATTTTAAGGAGACAAGCATGATTGGACTGGGAACGCTCGTAAATGTTTTAGCTGTCCTCATGGGGGGCCTGATTGGACTATTTTTTCACGGGGGATTAAAGGAAAGATTTCAGAACATACTTTTAAAATCCCTGGGCTTATCCATCATGTTTATCGGCATTTCCGGGGCCCTGGAAAATATGCTGAAAATAAATGAAAACAGCCTCGAGGCGAGCGGGATTATGCTGTTGGTCATCTCGCTGGTAACAGGGTCGCTTTTAGGCGAATGGATCAACATAGAAAAGCGGATGGAGGATTTCGGGGAATGGCTGAAAATGAAAGTAACCGCCAAATCCGGTTCCACTTTTGTCGAGGGCTTTGTCACTTCTTCTTTGGTTATCTGCGTGGGCGCCATGGCGATTATCGGTTCTCTCCAGGACGGGCTCTATGGAGACGCGACCTTATTATTTACAAAGAGCATTTTAGACTTTGTGTTTATCTTGATTTCAGCCTCTACCCTGGGCTTGGGCGTAGTCTTCTCCGCCATTCCCCTTGGCCTGTACCAAGGGCTGATTACCGTTTTTGCACAGTACATCCAGCCCCTTCTTACGGATAAAATTATTTCCGACTTATCTTTGGTTGGCTCCGTTCTGATTTTTGCCATTGGCGTAAACCAGGTTTTCGGCCAAAAATTTAAAGTCGGCAATATGCTGCCGGCGATTGTCATTGCCGTTATCTGCAGCGTATTGAATATTTAAAGCGCTTCTCTTTTAGCTTTATATTTTTTAATGGCGGCATAATCCTTATAGGAGACATTCATATCCACATTGCCGGCAATACCGGGCACATTACCGCTATTGGTGTACTGCCACATGCTGTGCCGGTGCTCCTTAGAGGCTTCCTTTGCCCAGTAGGCCAGCCACAGGTCATACTCCTGCAGGGCCTGCATATTCAGCCGGTGGCGGCACCAATCCAGGTTACAATAAAAGGCCGGGGGATATCCCGCTTTTGCTACCACCGAACAAAAAGCAATGACCATATCCGTCAGGATATTTTTTCCCAACCCTTTCTGGCTCTCATCCTCCAGATCATACGCCACCGGATAGGCCAGCTGTTTTTGATAGGGGGTTAATTCCTTCAGTACATACTCCGCTTCTTTCTCGGCAGCTTTTACGCTGCGCGCGTAGCTGTAAAAATATACCCCTGTTTGGATTCTGGCGCGCCCAGCTCCAGCCATATTGGCGGCGTAGTAATTATCTGTTTTGCATTTATCCCCGTTAGAGGAACCGTAACCCAGCCGGATCATGGCAAATTCAATGCCTGCATTCTTGACTTGCGGCCAATCGATGCTGCCCTGCCATTTAGAGACGTCAATGCCTTTTTTCGTCATTTTAGCACCTCTTTTCTGTAGCCTTCCCTCTATTTATATGCAAAGCTTTGTTGGAACGTTTAAAGTAACAGACCTTGCCGGATCGCTGCGGCAAGGTCTTTAAATTCGCTCTTACAGATGGATGATTTTTGTGGCGATATTATCGCAAAATACCCGGTCATGCTCCACAAATAAAATGGTTGGCTGATACTCCAGCAATAACGCCTCTATCTGCATGCGGGAGATAACGTCAATATAATTAAGGGGTTCATCCCAAATCAGAAGGTGAGACTTTTCGCAGAGGCTTCGGGCCAGCAGTACCTTCTTCTTCTGGCCGGCGCTGAAATCCCGCAGGTCTTTTTCAAACTGTATTCTGGAGAAGTCCAGCTTTCTAAGGATGGCCTTGAACAGGCTTTCGTCCAAGCCGGATGCTTCGGCATAAGCTGATAAATCGCCTTCCAGATACGATGTATCCTGGGAGACGTATGATATCATCAACCGGCTCCCCTTTTGCAGGGTTCCCGTATAGTCCATCGCCTCACCACAAATCAGCTTGAGGATGCTCGATTTGCCGGAACCGTTTTTCCCATACAGGGCAATTCTGTCCCCCTGTTCGACAGTGAAGCTGACACCGCGGCAAACAGCCTTTTCACCATAGAAGACGGAGAGATTATCCAGGAAGACCAGACGATTGGCATGATAGGGAAGCTGTGTTATTTTAAGACTTGCGGAACTTTCCAGGTTTTTTAAGAGCTTGGATTTTTCCGCCAGCGCCGTTTCCTGCCTGGCTTCGATGGTCTTAGCCCTCTTCATCATCTTCTTAGCTTTGGCCGCCTCATGGGGACGCCGGCCGACGCTTTTTTCAGTTTTGAGCGGATCAAAGCCGATTTTCCGGCTTTCCGCGATATTGGACCAGGCGGCCTTTTCCCGGGCGGTTTTCTCCAGACGTTTGACTTCCTTCTTCAGCTTTTCATTTTCCGCCAACTCAAAGCTGTCCTGCCGCTCTTTGTTCAGGAGCCAGGAGGAAAAATTGCCGCGCTGAATCTGGATATCCGCCTTATTGATGGAAAGAATATGGTCAATGCAGCCATCCAGCAAAGCCCGGTCATGGGAGACCAGAATAAAGCCCTTTTTGCTGTTTAAATAGGCGCTGATAGTTTCCCGGCCGTGCATATCCAGATGATTGGTCGGTTCGTCAATCAAAAGGAAGCTATTTTCTTTCAGAAAAAGAGCCGCCAGCAGAACCTTCGTCTGCTCCCCGTTGGACAATGTGTCAAAAGGGCGGTACAGGACGTCTTCCTCCAGCTCCAGCAGGGATAACTCGCGCATAATCTGCCATTGCAGCGCCTCCGGACTGATGTTTTCAATGACCTCAACGGTATGAACGGCTTTGTCTGCTACCTCGAAAGGAAAATAATCAAAACTGACGGCCGCGGAAATATTGCCGCGGTATTCATATTTGCCCAGCAGCAAGTTTAAGAAAGTAGTCTTGCCCCGCCCGTTTCTGCCGGTAAAGCCCAGTTTCCAATCCGTGTCTATCTGGAAGCTGACATTCTCAAAGATCGTATCGTAGCTGCCTTCATAGGCAAAAGTAAGGTTGGTAATGTTGATTAACGACATGGCTGTACCCTCCTGCAAAAAAATATGAGCTGCAAGAAAGTCCATTCTCACAGCTCATGACTATACGCCGGGGCCGGCCCGCAAACGGGCAAGGCAAAGCAATATCTCTGAGTTAACGGAATGGATAACTTTCTTGCTTTTTCAGCGCAACAAAACCGGCGGCTGATTGCCGCTGCAGCTTCATTATGCCGTAAATATCAGCAAGAAAATTAACGCATCCTCTCAACTCCCATCATACATGTTAACAATATTTTATCATAAAATGCCCGGAGTTTAAATTAGCCAGGCCGGGATAATCAAATTATCCTTATCAAATGCCCCTAATCTGTCGGCCATACAAAGGACAGCGCCTGTACCCAATTGCAGTGGCGATTTATCAATAATGCTGAAGACACGGGTCAGTTTCTTGTCCGGCAAAGCAGTCTTTTTAATCTCTATAGGCCAGAGTTTTCCGTCCTCCTCCATCACCAGGTCAATCTCTTTCATATCTTTATCCCGATAATAATATAAATAAGCTTCTTTGCCGGTATTCTGATAACTTTTCAGAATCTCGCCAACAACATAATTTTTAAAGAGCGCGCCGCTCATGGCGCCATTCATGACTGTTTCCGCGCTGCTCCATTTAGTCAGATAGCAGACCAGTCCGGTATCGTAAAAATATAGTTTAGGCGTCTTGATGGCGCGTTTCAAAACATTATTGGAATAGGGATAAAGATAAAAGATAATACCCAGCTTTTCCAGTATATTCAGCCAGTTTTTCGCCGTTACCTGGGTAATATCACAGTCGTCGGCAATATTTTTGAAGTTGGTAATCTGACCTGTCCGGGCAGCACAGGCTCTAATAAACTTAATAAACTTCAGTGAATCTATTGTCCCGGATATATCCTTCACATCCCGTTCAAGATAAGTTCCAATATAATCGGAATAGTAGTGCGCATGGTCACTGTACCGTCCGCTGACCAGCGCCGGCATGCCGCCTTTGAAGATGCGCTCATATATTTCGACAGTATCGGCAAAGGGAATCACTTTTTGTTTTTCGGATAAAACTGTTAAATCTGTCTTGAAGGCCATCGCGGGCCAGGGCTGATATATTTCCTGCTGTGACAGCGGCGATAAGTGGAGTAAAGCCATACGCCCCGCCAAAGATTCTCGTACGCCCTCCATCAGCTTAAATAGCTGCGAACCGGTCAACCAAAAGTCTCCCGGAGTATGGGTTTTATCTATTTGTATTTTGATATAGGAAAAGAGTTCCGGTGCGTATTGCACTTCATCGATAAACAGTGGAGGCTTATGCAGTTGAAAAAACATAGCCGGATCGGACTTCGCCAATAAACGATTGTTGATATCATCCAAAGAAATATATGTACGCCCTCTGCCTTCCTCAGTAGCCAGTTTTTGCAGCATCGTGGTTTTGCCTACTTGGCGCGGTCCGGTAACGAGAATGGCAGCGTATTCTTTACTGAGCCGCAGGAAAACTTCCTCCATACTCCGCTTGATATATTCCACTTCGCTGTCTCCTTTTATAAAAATTATTCGGCTAAAATTTAATATACTTATATTTTAGCCGAACCTTACTATTTGTAAACTATTTTCTTTTTTCATCTTTTGTCTCTTAGTTTTTCTTCTTGTGATATCCCCGCTCCCCA
>JAVEYA010000006.1:33473-47502 GCA_034003745.1 Clostridia bacterium | reverse complement strand
CGGTCGAATTAGGCAGCGTAGTAATCAAAGAAGCCTTAGTAAGAGCAAAAGTAAATCCTGAGCAGGTGGACGAAGTATTCTTCGGCTGCGTCCTGCAGGCCGGCCAAGGCCAGAACGTCTCCCGTCAGGCCGCATTAAAAGCGGGTATTCCGGTAGAAGTTCCCACCATGACCGTCAACAAAGTCTGCGGTTCCGGTTTAAGAACCGTCAGCTTGGCCTTCCAGTCAGTCCTGGCCGGCGATAATGATATCGTCGTAGCAGGCGGTACCGAAAACATGTCGGCTACTCCGTATTATCTGCCCAAAGAAAGATGGGGCGCCAGAATGGGCGACGCCAAGGTCGTTGACGGCATGGTGTACGACGGACTCTGGGAAATCTACAACGGCTACCATATGGGGATGACGGCTGAGAACGTCGCTGAAAAATACAACATTACCAAAGAAGAGCAGGATGCCTTCGCAGCCTGGAGCCAGAACAAAGCGGAAGCAGCCATCAAAGACGGCAAATTCAAAGAAGAGATTGTGCCGATTGCCATTCCCCAGAGAAAAGGCGATCCCAAAATCTTCGATACCGACGAATATGTCAAGCTCGGCGCTACTCTGGATGGCATGGCTAAATTAAAGCCCGCCTTCAAAAAAGACGGCACCGTTACCGCGGGCAGTTCTTCCGGTATTAATGACGGCGCGGCCGCTATCGTAGTTATGAGCGAAGAAAAAGCCAAAGAACTGGGCATAGAGCCTCTGGCCGAGATCGTGTCCTGGGCTTCCGGCGGGGTTGACCCGAAAATTATGGGCATGGGCCCGGTGGTAGCAGTGAACAAGGCCCTGAAAAAAGCCGGCCTGACCCTGGACCAGATGGACCTGATCGAAGCGAACGAAGCTTTTGCGGCGCAGGCTTTAGGCGTAGACCGCGAACTGAAATTCGACAAAGAAAAGCTCAATGTCAACGGGGGAGCCATTGCCATTGGACACCCGATTGGGGCGAGCGGCGCGAGAATCCTGGTTACTTTGCTGCATGAGATGAAGAAGCGTGACTCCAAGTACGGTTTGGCTACGCTGTGCATCGGCGGCGGCATGGGTACCGCGCTGATCGTGAAAAGATAATATTGCTTTGATACGAAGCGCCGCAGTCATCTGACTGCGGCGCTTTTATGTGTACGGCGTGCATGGGCGTCATCTCTCAGAATAACCACCGGGACGATTCTTCTGGTTCCAGGCCTATGGTGGACACTCCATGTAATCCGTCTGCATATGCTTATCGAAGCGACTTCAGCAGTCTCGCCAGCAGGCCGCTTTTACCGAGCCAGGCGAAACCGACGATAATGACGATAGCCAGCGCCTTATGGCCATGTATAAACCAGAGGGTGCGGAGCTTGATTTCCGTTAAAGACATTTGGTAGATTTCCTGGATAGCCGTATTCCACTGGCTGCCCTGACCGACCATGTTCAGCGCTTCATAAAATTTTGGAGCATTGCTATATTTAAGGTAGCGTAAAGTCTGCACATAATCGCCCTGGCCGAGCAGCAAGCCATCCCCTAAGGTAAGCAATAAAGCTTGTGGGACCTTCGCCCAGCCCGGGCCGTACCAGTAAGACAGAAAGTAACTGTGCACCGCCGGCTTCGTAACAGTGGGAGAAAAGGGCCCAGGCGTATACAGCAAAAATAACGGACCCTGGTAAGTATCAATCAGCGGATGATATTTACCCAGGAAAATAAAATAGGGATCTTTGCCGCCTAAGGGGATAAAGTCAGCGGCCTTAGCCATCTGCAAATAGCTCTTGAACCAATTGTAGACTTTGTCTTGTTCCGGGGGGAGATACTCCCCCAGGACGAGCTTGGCGCCTTGCAGAGGATAGGTGGTGCTCTGGATTTCGCTGGTCAGGAAAAAGACTTCTTTTTGTTCTGTTTTAATCGTATTCCCTTGGGCGTCGGTTACGAAAAACTGGTAATATACTTTCTGCATGGTTTTTTCCATGGGGATGAAGTAGGAGACGGAATGCGTATATTGAAAAGGTTCCGGCACAAATTCCTCATCCACAGTGGGACTGTTTTCCGTGCGGTACTGCAGCGTTATTTTCTCAATATCGCCATCTGCATCAAAGAAACTGCCGGAGAGCAGCACGCCATCCTTTTCTGTCTTGGTGGACGCTCTTACGGAGATGGTCTCCGGCTCCGCATGTTCTATCCTGGAAGCCGGCAGACGGCTAGCCAGACATTGCTGCAGCAAAGGATGTATCTGTAGTTCACGGACCTGGTCATACAGGTCGTCCAGTTTGCCGACGGAGGGGTTATCTTTACGTCCCAGGTACCAGTAGATATAGGGAGAAATCGCTTCATCATCAAACAATTCCTCCCAGATTTCCAGCGCTTCTTCGTGTTTGCCGGCCCGTTCCAGATAATAGGCCTGTCCTGTCCTGAGTGGGATTTTGTCCCGGGAAGGCGTGTTTTTTTGTATATTGGCAAATAAAAAGGCGGCCCCCTGGAAGTTTTTAACGGACAGAAACTGCTCCAGTGAAGTCTTTTCGCGTTCGCTGAATTTATTGTCCCAGCCCTTTTTAATCGTACGCAGATCAGCCTGGAGTAGGATCTCAGCACAGTTGGGAGAACCGTTCCAGAAAAAGGAGAGGCCTTCCCCGATCGGTGAGAAGGATTGCGGTTGAATCTGCAGAAACTGTGCGGGCGTTACCTCTTGAAGTGAGATACTTACAGAAGTTTCCTCCGGTGCCGCTGACCATAAATCCGGGGACAGGAATTCCACGCCGGTGGTCAAAACCCCCTCCGTGTCAACGGTATGGGGAAATCCATAGGCAAAGCTGACTGTTTTTCTTTCGCCGGGCGCAAAAGATATCTGCCAGAGGTAAAGTTTCTTGCTTGGGTCAATAATATAGGGTTCCTGGCTGACGCCTTGATTGAGTGATAACACGGGTACGGAGGCGGAAGAGGGTAACATGAGCGTCAGTGCGGTCTTCTTATCGGAAGCGTTAAACAGCTTGTATGTGCCGTTTAAACCGGTTACTTCTTCATAAATGTCCAGAAAAACAGCGGATTCCGCCAAGCCCACCGCAGTCTTGGCGAAAGGCTGGGGCAGGTTGGCCAGCGGAAGCTTTTGCTCTTCGTCAGCCGCTGAAGCGGCAGCAGGAATAAAAGAGCAGAGCAATATAATGAAGATGAACAGGCAGTACAGTTTTTTATCCATGAGACATCCTCCCACAACGTGAACGATGTAATTCTATCATATTTACAAATTATATTAAAAATATAAAATATCTTTAGCGAAGATGATTATTTTGTTATCATATAAGCATTAATGATAAAGGAGCAAGCAGATGGACCAACAAATTGAAAAGGCTTTCCAGTCGGAATGGAAGGTCATCGTTTTTACGAAGGTTATGGAAGACCCTCTGGTTAAAATGGCGGCGGAAATCCTGAAAGAAGCGGCTAAGCCGGATCGTGACAATATGCGCCTGGAGAAAATGTATTACCGTTTTACGGCTGCATTTATACCGGTTGCGGCAGCGCATTCCTCTGCCGGAAAATTTGCCTGGCCTGATTATCTTCTTAATAAAATACTGTCGGATGAAAATATTTTCAGCCTGCAGGCTGAAAATATTAAATATGAAGATTTGGCAGCCCCCCTAAAACAAATGGTTCAAAGGGACCTGGCTTATCTGCAGGCCCTGGGTTCCTTTTCCGGCCAAATGCTGCGCGGCATCCTGGCGGCGGAGGCGGCAGATAACACGGCAACTGAAGATTTGCCGGATTGGGAGGGTCTCCGGCAAGAATCTGCCTGGCCGAACAGGCGGCCGGCTAATGAAAAAAAACAGCAACTTCTAGCCTGTTTTCAGGGGCTGGCCGACTGGTCCGACGGATTGGAGCAGCTTTGCCGCTACTATTATGATAATGGCGCCGGCATTTTCGGCGAGTATCATTCTTTCCGCTGGGTACATAAGCCGAAGGGCGGAGCGTTGACCGGCGTCAAAAATGCCGATCCGATAAAATTGATCCAGTTGTACGAATATGAGCGTGAACAGAATAAAATTATCCAGAATACCGAACAGTTTCTACTGGGAGTGCCCTCGAATAACGTTTTGCTTTATGGCGACCGGGGTACCGGCAAGTCTTCCACAGTAAAGGCGCTGGTCAACCGCTATGCTTCCCGGGGCCTCCGTTTAATCGAGCTGCAAAAACAAGATATCGCTGATTATCCATACGTTATCTCCTATTTAGCCGGTCGGGCGCAAAAGTTTATTATCTTTATCGATGATTTGTCTTTCAGCGAAAATGAAGGGCAATATCGCGAGATGAAGGCGCTCCTGGAAGGCGGTGTGGAAGTTAAGCCGGATAATGTGCTGGTTTACGCCACTTCCAATCGCCGCCATCTGGTGCATGAGAAACACACCGACCGTGATTATACGGCGGTAATCAAAGGCGAGGATGATGTCCGCAGGATGGATACGTTGCAGGAAAAGCTGTCGTTGGCGGATCGTTTTGGGATAGCGGTAACCTTTATCGCGCCCGATCAGAAAAAGTTTCTTGCTATCGTGGCCAAATTGGCGCAGGAAAGAGGATTGGATATTGAGCTTGAGGAGTTGCACAACAGTGCCATCAAATGGGAAATGAGTTTCAATGAACGCTCCGGCCGTACGGCGAAGCAGTTTATCGATTTCTTAGCGGGACAGCTTGCGCTAAAGGAAAATAAGTTGCCCTAAATCCATACTTGTCAGTACTGGATAATTTTGATAAAATATAACTTATTATTAAAAACCAATTATCAAAAGGATATTTTTTGCATAAAATACTAGAAATCAGCTAAACACAAGGATTAGCTGTTCTTCTTTAGATCTAACTGCTCATCGATGAGCAGCGATATTCTTTGGTTTTCTTCGTAGTTTTATCTTGACATAACTGTAAGAAGGGGTATAATAGCAAATGTGAGTCCGCCGAGGATAGAAAAATGTCCGTAATAGGAGTACAAATTGACATATTTGGAAAGGGATGACGAACCATGAAAAAATATAGAATTGCTGTGGTGGGTTTAGGAGCAGTAGGGAGGGAGATGATAGCTACCCTGGAGAAATCTTCACTGCCGATTGCTGAGGTGGTTCCTCTGGTTAGACGCAATGAAGGAGAAATTTTAAATTTTCGCGGTAAAACCTTCACCTCTAAACTGGTGCAGAAAGGTTCCTTCCGCAATATTGATATTGCCCTATTTTCCGCCGGGGAAGATGCCAGCAAGGAGTTGGCCCCGCAGGCGATAGCGGAGGGAGCGGTTGTGATAGATAACAGCAGCGCTTTTCGTATGAACTCCGATGTTCCGCTTGTAATACCGGAAGTCAACCCGCAGGATGCCAAAAATCATTTAGGGTTGATTGCCAATCCGAATTGCTCGACGATTCAGATGGTGGTGGCTTTGAAACCTATTCATGACAGGTTCAAAGTAAAAAGAGTCGTTGTTTCAACGTACCAATCGGTTTCCGGAACGGGGTATCATGCCATTGACGAGCTGAATAAGCAGATGGAGGATATCGTGTATGGACGGGACGTATCCCACAGCGTCTATCCCCACCAGATCGCGATGAACATTCTGCCCCATATTGATAAATTCACCGATAACGGCTACACTAAAGAAGAATTGAAGATGCATAATGAAACGAAGAAGATTCTGGGCGACGATACGATCCGGGTTACCGCGACTACGGCCCGGGTGCCGGTTATCCGCTGTCATTCGGAAGCGGTGAATATCGAGACGGAAAAGCCGCTGCCGGATGCAGAAGAGATTAAAAAGATTATTGCCGCCGCGCCGGGCATTATCCTGGTGGATGATACGGAAAGCAACACCTATCCGCTGGCTGTGGACTGCGCCGGAAGATATGAGGTCTTTGTCGGCAGAATCAGAAAAGACTATACGATTGATAATGGCTTGAACATGTGGGTTGTTGCCGATAACCTGTTAAAAGGCGCGGCTTTAAATGCCGTACAGATTGCCGAATTGTTGGCGGCCAATGGTTGGGTCAAGCCGGCTGTTCAGAAGCAATTAGCGCTTTAAGTCAGCAAGAATTTAGTATAAGGGTGGGCGGCGAAAATGGCCATAATCGTACAAAAATTCGGCGGGACCTCAGTCAATACCCCGGAAAAACGAAGTCGGGTCCTGGAGGTTATAGCAGCGGCAAAACAGAAAGGATATGACGTAGTCGTCGTCGTTTCCGCGATGGGCCGTAAAGGAGAACCGTACGCCACCGATACTTTTCTGGATTTACTTAAGGGCATCGGTCCGGAGGCTGATCCACGGACAATGGACTTACTGACATCCTGCGGAGAAATCATTTCGGCCTGCCTGGTGGCGCACGCTCTGGAGCAACGTGGCATCAAAGCCCGGCCGCTGACGGGATATCAGGCCGGTATCATCACCAATAACTGCTATACCAATGCTGAAATACAAAACATTAACCCGGAAAAGCTGATGAAAATCCTGAAAGAAGGCTTTGTGGCCGTAGTCGCCGGTTTCCAGGGTATTAATGCAGACAGTGATATCTGTACCTTGGGGCGGGGCGGCAGCGATACCACAGCGATTGCCCTGGGCGGAGCCTTGCAGGCTGAACGGGTCGAAATCTATACCGACGTGCCGGGCGTAGCTTTTACCGACCCGCGCATTCTGCCGGAAGCGCCTTATTTAAAGAAAATCTCTTTTGAGCCGCTGTATCTGATGAGTCGCGCCGGCGCAAAAGTTATACATCACCGGGCCGTGGAGACGGCGATAAATTTCCGGATGCCGTTTTATGTCAAGTCCACCTTCACCGATGACGAGGGGACCCTGATCGGTCAAAAGGGCGAGAATTTCGGCGGCCTCTACGGGATTGCCGTGATGAAAGAGGTTTGCTGCCTGCAGACAAAGAAAGAAGACACAGTTGGCTACTGGCGACATCAAGCTGTCGATGAGTTGTTTTATCAAAACAGCGCATCCGGAGCCTTTGTGGTGGCGCAAATGCCCTCGGACTGCACCGGCATTGCCTCAGCGGAAGCGTGCGCTCTGCTTACTGTTTTATGGGAGCATGGCAGCGGCGTTAACGCCAATTCTATTGACCGGGTACTGGAGAAAAAGGGAATGACCCTATTGGGCTTTTTCCCGCTCATCGCCGGCGGCGCCTGGGCCGTAAAACCCGAACAGGCGCAAGACGCCGTGCGGGCAATTTATGAAGCTTACCTAAAGTAAGGCTGCGGTTAAAATCTCTCTGTTGTTTGACAGAGAGATTTTTTATTTGTGTATAGGCGAAGTACGGAACTTTCCGGCAGGGTTTTAAGTCAAAAAATTGAATAAGGAATTATCTGGTTTTCGGGAGGGAAAGGAATATGGGATTTCTGAAACAGGTGGGCAAATTTAAGCTGCTGGCGAGCTTTATTCTGATTATCGCCATGTTTGCGGCGGTATTTTATCTCGTAGACCGATTAGGGCTGTTTGTGACAGAACCGGTTAGCGCTGCTGAGGTGAACATCACGGCGGAACAGGAAGATAAGCAGGGAATGGATATCCAGAGCGCCTTCCTCCTGACTTCGTCTGCCCCGTTGGATGAGCGGGCTATCCGGGCGGCGCTGCAGATTGTACCGGCCTTTGAATATAAGGTGGAGAGCGGACGCGACAAGAATGCCTATAGGATCGTTCCAGCCGAAAAGCTCTCGGCCAATACCGTTTACAGCCTGGCCTTTGCCCAGGACGGGCAGGTGAGCGATAAGCTCAGTTGGGCTTTCCAGACCAAGGGCAGTTTTCGCGTGGTCAGTTCCCTGCCCGGCCCAAATGCCACCGGCGTGCCGATGGATACGGGGATAGAGGTTCAGTTCTCCCATGAAGGTTTTGATTTGAATAAAGCGGCTGACTTTTTTACCATTGAACCCCAGGTCAAAGGAAGATTTGAGCAGCATAAAAAGGTCCTGGTCTTCGTACCGGAAAAGCTGCAGCTGTCGACCCTCTATACGGTGACCGTCAAAAAGGGGTTTCCTCTCTTGGGCAGCGATGTGGCGCTCCCGGAAGATTACGTCTTTTCCTTTGAGACGGTCGTGGTTGAGGAGGAAGGGGGACAATTCAACTTTGATACCCATACCCGGCTGAACGAGTTTGCGGCGGGTGAAGCGCCGGTCTTCCAAGCTTATTTTAATACGCAATACCATCTGGATAAGAGATGGGGCAAGGATAGGCCTATTCCCCCGCTGACCGTTACGGTTTACAGCTATCCGGGCTATCGGGAGTTTGCAGAAGATTTGGCCCTGCGTGCGGCTATTCCCGACTGGACCTATCGAGCCAGGCAATATCTGAGTGACGTCAGCAAGCTGACCAAGGCTTATGAATATAACATGGAATTCTTCAGCACCGATGACTATACCCACTACATTGCACTTCCCGAGGCCTTGCCGGCGGGATATTATGCCGTGCGTCTCCAGGCGGAAGCGTGTATACGGCAGGTCTGGCTGCAGGTGACGGATTTGTCGACTTATCTGGCGTTGGGCGAGGAGCAGGGGCTGATCTGGGTCAACGACCTGAAAACGAAGAAGCCGGTGTCAGGCGCCGCGGTGGAAATAATCGGCCAAAGTGTCACCGCGAAAACCAATGCAGATGGCGTGGCCCAGTTTGACTTCGGCTTTAAGACGGAGGATATGAAACAGACTGCGGCATACGCGCGGGTTTCCGCAAGGGACAAGGAAACGGTAGTTCCCTTGGAGCAGTTGAACCAGCAGTATTATACGTCGGCGGATTACACCTTGCAGCGGGATCACTGGAAATATCTCTATCTGGAACGCGAACTGTTTCAGCCCGGTGACGATCTGCACTATTGGGGGATCATGGCTCCCCGGGGTAAAGGAGTACAGAAAATCAACGAGCTGACGGTGGAACTGAAAAGCGGCGGCGGAATGTATTATCGCGGCGATAATGCGCCCATCCTCAGTCAAAAGGTCCGGGTAGAAAACAATACCTTCACCGGATCAATCAAGCTGCCGGTGCTGTATCCGGACTATTATTACCTGCAGGTGAAATATGGCGAAACGGTGCTTACCTCCCGCGGCTTTGAGGTGGAGACGTATCAGAAGCCTGCCTATCAGCTGACTTTGAGCACTGACAAAAGGGCTGTTTTTGTCGGCGAGGGCATGAATGTTGAAACTCAGGCGACCTTCTTCGAGGGAACACCCGTGCCTAAGCTGGGGCTGAACTATTTCATCCTGGGTTCCAGCGGTACGGTGACCACCGGGGAGAAAGGTACGGCCAAAGTGCCCTATATCGCGCGAACCGGGGAGGATTACGCCTTTATGCCCTATTTTGCTCAGTATATGCGCGTGAGTGCCACCCTGCCGGAAGCGGGCGAGATTTATGCGACGAAGAATATCTTTGTTTTCAACTCCAAGGTCCATATCAAGGGTGAGGCTGTCCGTCAGGGCGAAGAGGTGACCCTGCAGGCGGATCTGTCCCGGATTGACCTCACGAAGATCAACCAGGGCGCGGATTTTGACGAGAAGAATTATCTCTCCGGTCCCGCCGCCAACGTCCCGGTGCAGGGAAAGGTCTATCAGGAAGTCTGGGAAAAGAGGGATGCGGGCGAATACTACGATTTTATCAGTAAGAAAGTGATCCCGAGCTACTATTATGAGTATTCTGAGCGTCATATCTCCGACTTCAGCATGATCAGCGATGAAAACGGCAAAAGCGCCTACACGCTCTCCCTGTCTGCCGATAATTCCTATTTTATTGTGCTGACGGCTGAGGACAGCGAGGGACGCCGGATCAAGAACAGGGTCCATGTACCCGGTGCGACGTCGCCGCGGGGCTATAATTACTACAGCTATTATTACTTAAAAGATGTGACGCCGGGCAAGAGCTACCTGCCCGGGGAAACCGTGCAATTAACCATGATGGATAATGAAGAAGCGGTTGCCCCCAAAGAGAAGTCTTTCCTGTATCTGCGCGGGCAAAAAAAAGTGGAGTCCGTGGAGGTTAAAAACAATGGCGAGTACAGCTTCAACTTCCGCGAGGAGGATATCCCCAATGTCAATGTCTATGCGGTCTACTTTGATGGGACGGCTTACCAGGAAACAGGGCGTTATGCGGTGGCTTTTGACCAAAAAAGCAAGGAACTGCAGGTAAAGATTGAGACGGACAAGGCGGAATACCGGCCCGGGGAGACGGTTGCCCTGAGCGTCGAGGTGAAGGATAAGAACAATAAACCTGTGCAGGCTGAAGTGAACCTGAACCTGGTCGATGAAGCCATCTACAGCATGGCGGAGCAGCAGGTGGACCTCTTAAACAGGCTCTATAACGACCAGATTTACTTTTATCTGAATACCCGTAAATCCCATTATCATCCCGGCTTCGGCGGCGGCGCCGAGATGGGCGGTGAAGGCGGCGGGGAGCGTAGGGACTTCCGTGATACGGTGCTCTTTGCCTCTGTCCATACCGATAGCAAAGGTACAGCCCGGACGGAATTTAAGCTTCCCGACAACCTGACTTCCTGGCGGGTGACCTATCACGCGGTCAACGATTCATTGGAGGTTGCCGGCGGTACGACGCAGATACCGGTGCGCCTGCCCTTCTTCGTGGATCTGGTCTTCAACGATGTCTATCTGGCCGGGGACGCCCCGGTGGTGGTAGCGCGCTCCTATGGCACAGCCCTGGGCTCTCAGGATCGGGTAAACTTCCAGATGAGAATAGATAGGGCTGACCAAGAGAAATTCCTTGTGGATAATCAGGAAGTGGGCGCCAATGCCCAGGCTCTGGCCTTTACCGCAGCGGATTGGCCCGTACCGCCTTTGCCGGTTGGCGAATATATTCTGAGAGTGGCCGGAAAGTCCGGTGAATACGAGGATAGTCTGGCTAAAGCGTTCGTAGTGAAGGAATCCCTCCTGGAGAGGACGGTTACCGCCCATGACCTGCTGGAGGAAAGTTTCTCTCTGCCGGCAGGCGTCCGGGAACCTTTCACCCTGATGTTCAGCGACTACGAGAAAAGCCAGTATTTACGGGGTCTCTATCAGCTGGCCTGGCGGGGGGGCAGCCGGGTGGAGCAGCAGCTTGCCGCGCAATTGGCCCAAGGGCTGCTTAAAGAATATTTCCCCGAGGAGGCGCTGTATTTCGGCGCTGAGTCCGGGGAACAGGGGAATGTCCTGCAGTACCAGCAGCAGGACGGTGGTATCAGCATCCTGCCTTATGCGGAATCTGACCCCTATCTTTCCGCCCTGATCGCTTCCGCCGCAAGTGAGAAATTTGATAAAACGGCGCTGGCCGGCTATTTCTACCGCTTGCTGGACGAAGAGGAGAACGTGGACAGAAGCGTGGCGCTATGGGGTTTAAGCGCCCTGCGCCAGCCGGTCTTATTGGAAGTCCGGACTATGCTGGAGCAAACCGGCCTCTCTCCGGCTCAAAAGATTAACTTAGCGCTGGCTCTGTTTGATATCGGCAACGGCGCGGCTGGGGAAAAGGTTTTTGCGGAACTCTTGCAGGCGTATGGGGAAGACCTGCAATCCACAATGAGAATAAATGTGGGCGCAGACCAGGACGATATTATCACGGCCACCACCCAAATGGCGCTTTTGGCAGCCAGGCTCGATGCCCCGGCTAAGCACAAGCTTTATCAATACCTCCTGGAAAACCGGGGGACGGATATTCTCAACCTGGTAGAACAGACGCTGATTTTGAAATACAATTTGCTTAAGATGAATCCCGAGCCGGTCAGTTTTGCCTATGAGCTCAAAGGCGAAAAGCATATGCAGACGCTGGAAGGGCGGAAAGTGTTCCGTCTGACCGTCTTGCCGGAAGATGCCGCCGCGTTGAAATTCAGTCTGATTTCCGGCAAGGTCGGCGTCGTGACGGCTTATCATGCACCCTATACCGCTGCAGATGTACCGCCCCGGGACGACTTAAAAATCACGCGGGAATACCGCGTCAATAAGAAGACGGTCACCACCTTGGGGCGCGCCGACCTGGTTGAGGTCACGATCAACTATACCATCGGCGAAAAAGCGCCCGCCGGCAGCTATGAAATCGTCGATACCCTGCCTGCCGGATTGCGCTATGTAGCCCGTCCATACAGCCGCTATGAAAAACCGGCGAAGCATCTGACCTGGCCCACCGGAGTGAAAGGGCAAAGTATCACTTTTGCGGCTTACAAGGACGGAAACCCTATCGTTTATTATGCCAGAGTGACTTCACCAGGTGAATTTAAGGCTGAACCGATTCTCCTGAGCCACGTCCGCAGCAATGAAATCAGTGTGCTGGGGAGCGGAGGCAGGGTTGTAATCAACCGATGAGAAAGCTGCTGATACTATTGGCCTGCGCTTTGGCGCTGGTGAGCGGCTGCGGTCAGGCGGTCGCCGGCCGGGAGAAGACGCCGGAACCACCCGGTACTGCCGCATCCGCTGCGTCTGCTCCCTCCCATTCATCTTCGTTTGTTTCACTGGCTGAATTCAACTATTGCTTGAGCAGGTATGAAACCGAAAGGACTAAGGCGGCGCCTCCCGGCGCAGAGAATGGCGCTGCGGGCAAAATCATCGCCGGCATTGTCCCGCACCATCTCACCGCAGGGCATCTCACCGCACGTTTTATGGAGAAATTGGCGCAGGAAAACCCCGCTGTCATTGTGTTGGTGGGACCTAACCACTATAACAGCGGGGCGAAGATTATCACCGGGGTATACGATTGGCAGACGCCGGCCGGGTTAGTCGAGTCGGATAAAGAGTCGGTGGCCGAACTGGCGGCAAGCGGCCGGATTGCCATTGACGATGCGGTGCTGGATAATGAGCATTCTATCGGGGCGGTAGCGCCCTTTATCAAATATTATCTGCCGGAGGCACGGCTCGTCCCGCTCATTTTCCATCATGGCGTCTCTCTGGAGGAGGTGGATGCCGTGCTGCAAGCATTGGAATCCTGCTTGGCAGGGAAAGATTATGTCGTCCTCGGCTCGGTGGACTTCTCCCATTACCTGACCCGCCGTGAGGCTGGGGAGAAGGATAAAATAACGCTACAGGCCATGCGGGACTTCAACTATGCTGCGCTTTTCACCATGGATAGCAGCTACCTGGACTCTCCGGCTTCCTTAAGCATGGTCTTCCGCTACGCCGAGCAAAGAGGCGTCAGGGACTTTACCGTGCTGGATAATACCAACTCGGGATTCATCCTCCAAAATGAGCAGATGGAGACCACCAGCTATTTTACTTTGTTGTTTAGCGGGAACTAGTTGTAATAATTTTTTGACACTTAACCCAAGAGTTTGCCGCAACAGCAAGCTCTTGGGTATTTATTATTATGTTTGAGCAGGCTTGCGCCGGCAAAACCAAGCTGATAAATTCGATTGTCAAACCGCTGTCCGTCGAATATGTACATATGCAAGGCAGTATGGTATAATTATGCCATAATATAACCAATCCAATCGTTAAGGAGGTATACCTCTATGCCGGCTCCAATAGTAAAACCTATTAAAGACCTTAGAGATACGGATACAATTAAACAATTTTGTGATGAAGGCAGAAGCGTCATTATTACCCGTAACGGTAAAACCAATTTTGTTATTATCGGAGAGTCCCAATATGAAGAATATGAAACCTTAAAAGAACAAAAAAGGGATTATGATCTTGCCCAAGCCAGGTTAGAGCTTTATCAATTACTGGCGGAAGCAGAATCGGAAGAAGCAGAGGGCAAAAAAGGGCGTTTATTGAAAGACGTCCATAAAAATTTGCTCGCTGACTTAAATTAGCGGTATCATGGCTACCGTGATATTATCGACAAAGGCTGAAGGAGATCTGGGTAAAATAAAAACATTCTATGGCAATCTGGGGGCGAGTCCGCTTGCCATAAAAAGGATACTGGAAGGTATCCTCTATGAAATAGCGGCACTCGAAACCTTTCCTGAAGCTGGACATGAACCGGATGATCCCTATCTTAAATCCCGAGGCTATTTATGTTTTGTCATATATGAAGGGCGATATATTGTGTTTTATGTTTTTGACGAAGAAGAGCAAATAGTAAGAATCAGAAGAATCCTACCAACAAGGAATGAATACCT
>JAVEYA010000006.1:0-33373 GCA_034003745.1 Clostridia bacterium | reverse complement strand
CATTGGAATAGTGCTGTTATCGATTTTAGCAGGGCTGATATTCCTTATGGGAATAAGGGGCGAATTTGTTAAACATTTGGCAGAAAAATACCCTGAACAATCCTTCGCGGTAAGCTTTACCAAAATTGATCCTATCTACGGCAAGTTTTACGCTAAGGTAACCTGTCTGGATGACTATACCCCTTTCCCGATTACCAAGAGCTTCAAGACTAAAGAAATCTCTGATGATTACCTGCAATACAAAAGCCGCAATCAATATAATAGTAGAATTCAAGAAGTTTTCACCGGAAGTGACATTGAGAGTTATCTAAAAAGCGTTACCGGTGGGGGGAAAACACTTTTTGAAAACGGCGGAGTATATGAGCAAATAAATATCCATCTAAGTAATGACATAGAGCATATATCGGTTTCTAAAAAGGTTTTGAACATATTAAAGGGGAACAATATAGCTGCCGAAAGAGTAATAATTACCTGGGAAGAAGACAAGCACGTCTATGAATTAAGGTTATCCTTGGATGATTACCTCTTGCCGGAAAAAGAAATTGAGGCCATGGTACAAAAGATAAAATAAGGTCGTTATGGTGATGGCATAGTAGGGACGTCGGGGATTAGAGAGGGGATACCATGATTGCCAAGAAGCTGAAGATGATAATCAATACGCTGTTTGTCGTAATGCTCATTATGGCTGTTATCGCAGGCTGCACTTTCGCGGGGGCGAAATCAAATAATGAGGTCACGGACACGGATGATAAAATGTCTTCCGACGGTCCATATTTTAATGTATCCGCCTCAGAACCTGCCCAGACTGTACTGGATTTTCTTGAAGCGGAGAAGGAACAGGAATACACGCTCAGTCTTGATATCTACGAGGTTGCTTTTTCAGAAAGTTATACAGCTGAAACCATAGACAAATTTAAGGGAAGCGACTATGCCAAGTCTAAGAACTGGACAGACGAATACGTCGAGAATAATATTGTGGCCGTCGCTGCGTACTACTCCGTACAGTACGACCACGGCAAGATATTTTATGACGACGGGGAGTTCATACGCACCTTCTATTTAAAGTACGACGACAAAACATCTCTCTGGAGCATCTGGGATAACGATGGCGGCGTAGAAATTGATGCGTTTCTGAATGGACATAGGCAATGGCCGGATTGCCTGACCAAACCCAATAAAGAAAGGGTCGCCGTATCGCTTATAAACGCCAAGGGATCCTCCATTACAGAAAGGTTTGACGTTCCTCTGGGATTTGTAAGGCTGGAATCAGAAGAGCGGTCCTTTGCATACTACCTTCAGAATCTGCCCTTAAAGCCAGACGGTACAAAAGTAAAGTATTATGATGGCAGAGAAAAACCGGGAAATGGATATCTGGCGGTGGTTGACTTTACCTTGGGCAAAAGGGACTTGCAGCAGTGCGCCGATGCGGTAATACGATTGAGGGCGGAATATCTGTATAATGAGAAACGCTTTCATGAAATCCACTTTAAATTTGTAAGCGGTTTTAATGCGGAATTTTCGAAATGGGCGGATGGCTACGGCATATCTGTGGACGGTAATAGAGTTTCATGGATCAATAACAATAATAATAGTTCATATGAGAGTTTTCAAAAATACCTTGACATCGTTTATGCTTATGCCTCCACCTTATCTTTAGAAAACGAATTAATTACGAAGCCGCTTTCAGCTCTGGCTATAGGCGATGTATTTATCCAGGGGGGTTCTCCCGGCCATTGCGTCATCGTCGTGGATATGGCTTTGAATGAAAACACCGGAGAAAAAATCTTTATGCTGGCCCAAAGTTATATGCCGGCGCAAGACATTCAGATTCTAAAAGGCGACAGCGAAGGTTCGCCTTGGTTTTCTGCCAATATAGAAGATATTCTGAAAACGCCCGAGTGGACGTTCAAGGTTTCCCACCTAAAAACATGGGAATAAGGCCGTTAGGGGAGCGGTTGGAGATCATAATGACACTTAACCCAAGGGCTTGCCGCTCCCGGCAAGCCCTTGCTTCTTTTTTACCCGGCAAACAGGATAGTGAGGCTTCTTCATTTATTCTTTCAGTATCGCGATATTCAGAGAATCTTAAGGTTTTCATAAGGAAAAGACTATAAAATGGATTTCATGCTTCGCGGTATAATAATTATGGAGATATATGCTCGGAAGAAAGAGGATGACGATTGTGACTGCAAATATTTTAATTGTTGATGATGAACAGGCTATTGCCGATTTGGTTGAAGTATATTTGAAAAATGAGAATTATAATGTCTTCAAATTTTATGAAGGTAAGGATGCTCTTAACTGCATTGAAGAGGAAAGACTGGACCTTGCCATTTTGGATGTCATGCTCCCTGATGCAGACGGCTTTTCAATCTGCCGGCAAATTCGGGAAAAGCATAATTTTCCGGTGATCATGCTGACGGCTAAGGAAGAAGAAATCGATAAGATTACTGGGCTTACCATAGGCGCGGACGACTATATTACGAAACCGTTCCGTCCTTTGGAACTTATAGCCCGTGTCAAGGCGCAGCTGCGGAGATTTACTAAATATAATGCCGTGGAGTCAAACCAGGAAGAACGCTTGATAGCCTTCTCCGGTTTGGTATTGGACAGGGATACTTATGAATGTACGCTGAATGAGAAAAAGCTATCTCTCACTCCTACGGAATTCTCCATTCTCTGGGCGCTTTGCTCCAAGCGCGGGCGGGTGGTCAGTTCGGAAGAATTGTTCCAGGAGGTATGGGGAGATAAGTATTTCACCAGCAGCAACAATACGGTGATGGTCCATATCCGGCATTTAAGAGAAAAAATGCACGACAGCGCAGAACATCCCCAGTATATCAAAACGGTATGGGGGGTCGGCTATAAAATTGAAAAGTAAGAGAAAAAGCGATTATTCGAAATTAAAAGGGAAAGTATTTTTTCAAATGCTTCTGATTACAGTCGCCGCCGTTGTAACTGTTTATCTATTGCGTTATATCCTGCGTGGACAGATTGGAAATCGTATCGTTGAATTTTTAGTCAACGCTTTTCATTTTAGAAATTGGGACGCACAGATGATTTATCAGCTGGTGATTCGTAACAATCTGGACATGATTCTTTTTGTTGTAATCCTAATATTTTTAGTTATCCTTTTTCGATTTTCTATTTCTTGGTTCACAAAATATTTTGATGAAATCAGTACTGGAATGGATAAACTTGCTGAAGAATCCGCTGATGAAATTATATTATCACCGGAATTGGATTTTATGGAAAATAAGCTGAATCAGATAAAAAATAATTTGGAGAAACAAAAAAAAGCCGCCCTTGAGGCTGAGCAGCGCAAGAATGATTTGGTTGTATACCTGGCGCATGATATCAAGACGCCTCTGACCTCCGTTATAGGATACTTAAGCCTTCTGGACGAGGCCCCGGATATGCCTCCTGAACAAAAGGCAAAATATGTAGGTATTACCTTGGAAAAAGCGTATCGGTTAGAGCAGCTTATCCATGAGTTTTTTGAGATCACCAGATTTAATCTGCAAACGATTGTTTTGAATAAAGAGAAAATCAATTTACTGTTCATGCTCCAGCAAATGGCCGATGAATTCTATCCGATGCTGACGCCGCAGGGAAAACAGGTGTCCGTTAATGTGCCTGACGGACTCACGCTGTGGGGAGATGCAGACAAACTGGCCCGTGTGTTTAATAACATTCTAAAAAATGCCATAGCCTATAGCTATGAAAACAGCGTCATTGCCATTTCTGCCGCACAGCAGGACAAAAATATTGTGATCTCTTTTACGAATCAGGGAAATCCAATCCCCCAGGGAAAGCTTGATAGTATTTTTGAAAAATTTTACCGATTGGATATTGCACGTTCCACCAGCACCGGTGGAGCAGGGCTGGGTTTGGCCATTGCCCAAGAAATTGTCAGCGCTCATGATGGAACCATCTCTGTGGAAAGCAACCCGGAAAACACGACCTTTACAATAAAACTTCCGTGATAAGAAAATCTTAAGAAGTTTATAAGATGAAATTCCTACATCGCTCTTTGTTCTGTGGTTAAATGATACCGCACAGGATAAGGAGCTGTTTTATGATGGGACGAAAAGTAAAAAAGAAAAAGTCAGGAATACGCCTATTTGCGGCATTCTTATTAATGGTTGTCCTTGCTGCTTTGGTTTACCAATCCATCATTATTCCAGGAAAGCACTATATATTTGAGCAAGAATATGACAATAGAACCTCGTTAAAGATAGAACCCGCTCCCGCTGTTTTCATATCTCCCGATAAGCTGAACAGTCCGAATGCAATTCTGGTCCGGTTAAAAGACCAGGCCATCCTGATGCAAAAAAACAGTGAAGAAAAAATTTATCCCGCTTCTTTAACTAAAATGATGACAGTCATTGTGGCGATAGAAGAATTACCTAATCTGAAGGGAGAAATCGAACTTACCAATTCTACGTTTCAGGGGCTGTACGAAGCAGACGCGTCGATGGCAGGTTTACAGCCGGGCGAGCGGGTCAGGGCAATCGACCTGTTATACGGAGTAATGCTGCCAAGCGGCGCGGAGTGCTGTATTGGACTTGCGGACTACATTGCGGGCTCAGAACAGGGTTTTGTGAAGATGATGAATCAAAAGGCGGCGGCTCTTGGCATGGACAACACCCATTTTGCAAATACGACCGGACTTCACGCGGAGAATCACTACACAACAGTCAAAGATCTGGCTATTCTTCTAAGCCATGCATTGCAAAATGAACCTTTTCGGGAGATTTTCATTTCATTCCGTCATTCCACAGCACCGACAAATAAGCATCCGGGAGGGATAACCTTTTACAGTACCCTGTTTGCAGACCTCCATAATCAAAACAGTATTGGCGGAGAAATCTTAGGAGGGAAAACCGGATACACCGAGGAGGCCGGTTTGTGTCTCGCCAGTCTCGCTAAAGTCGATAAACAGGAATACATTCTGATTACAGCCGGCGCCAAGGGCAATTCCAAATCCGAACGGTACAATGTTACGGATGCATTGGCAGTGTACAACAGCTTAGAAAAAAAATAATTATCACGGGGAGTGTAAGGATATGCAAAATTTGAAAGCAGAAAAACGAAACACGCTTACACTCGCGTTATTTGTGATTTATTTACTCGCATTAACGTGGCTGATTCTCTTCAAATTGCAATTTTCTGTCCCGGTAATGGAACAGGGACGAATCGTCAGCCTGATCCCGCTTTTGGGGTCATTGGATAACAACGGCGGCATTCACTTTGCTGAAATCAGAAATAACATTCTCGTCTTCATCCCTTTGGGAATCTATATTTGTATGCTGAAATGCAAGTGGTCTTTGATGAAAAAGTCCTTGTGACTGCCGTTATAACGCCGGCTTTTGAGATCACACAATTTATTTTCGTAATCGGTATAACCGACATCACCGACGTGCTTAGCAATACGCTTGGAGGGGGAATCGGGATTGGCATTTATGCCTTATCATTGAAGATTTTGAAGGGCAAGACAAATGAGGTTCTAAATGTACTCGCTGCGGTAGTAACGATTTTCGCGTTATTATTGATCGCTTTACTATTAATAAATCACCGGTGGGTGCATTTCCAATAAGTGATGAACGTATCACCGATATGGAAACAAACGAGACAATAGCCGGCAAGCGGAATAAAAAGCTTGCCGGCTATTTTTATGAGGTATCGCCCGAATAACGCTTAGAGCATGAATCAGCCTTTATTGTCCGGGAAATGTCGCCACAGCGTCCGTCTTAAGGGGGATAATAAGAGGCCCACGCCCATTTCAAAGCCCACTTCCATGGCCTCGGTTATCTCTGCCTGGGTGGCGCCGCAGGCTTTAAGCTTTTCCAGGTGATAATTCATGCAGTCTTCACAGCGGGACGTGACGGCAATACCTAGAGCGATAAGCTCTTTGGTCTTAAAAGAAAGAGCCCCTTCCCGAAAAGTATGTTGGGCCAGTTTTTGAAAAATATCCGCAGTTTCAGGCATTAATTTTTCAAAGCAGATTTCCAGTTGTTCTCCTGAATGGGTGCAATCCGGAATATTCATATCCGTACCTCCTTTGTTTTATGAAACGATAATTAAATATAATATTCGAAGCAGTTCAGGTTCTTCCTGCTTGAATTTTTGTTTAAATCTACCAGCATAAATGGAAATGGTTACATTGACATTTTCATTCTACAAATGTAGAATGAAAATGAAGAATCATTTAAAGAAGGAGAAAAAATGAGCGAAATAAAGAGATTGCCGGACAGTGAACTGGAAATTATGATGATCATCTGGGGGGCGGGGAAACCGGTCACCTCAGCCTTTATTATGGAAAATCTGCGGGAAGGAAAGAACTGGGCCAACACAACGGTATTGAACTTCCTGAACAGATTGGTGGACAGGGGGTTTCTCCGGACAGCGAGACAAGGAAGATTTAACTACTATGAACCTTTGGTCAAGGAAAGCGAGTATCTGCAAAAAGAAAGCAAGTCCTTTCTCGAAAGAATGCACATCGGCTCCCTGAAGAGTTTTGTGGCCGCTTTGTACGACGGGGACGCCATCGATGAGGAAGACCTGGCTGAATTGAAAAAATATGTGGAAGAAATTTCTAATAAATATAAATGAGTGAGGGAGTACAATGACTGAGTTTTTTTATCATATTCTATCCTTGAATATCGGCCTGACGCCTGTCATTGCTGCTTTACTGCTGCTCATGCCCCTATGGGGAATACGGTACGCCGCTTCCTTTCGCTATTGGGTTTGGCTGGCCCTTGCCTTGAGATTGCTATTGCCGTTTTCTTTAGGAAAATACACGCCGTTCCTTTTTAATGTCCCATTGTTTCCGGCCAGTCCAAAGCTTCCGGAAACCTTGAGCCAGGGCCCGATATCCCATAGCGCCGATTGTTCTGAAACCCTTTCTGCCTCAACCGTATTTACGCAGCTGACTTTTGGACAAATTATCATCATGCTCTATTTTATAGTGGCAATATCCTTCCTGGCCTATAAATTAATGGCCTACGCCCTGTTTTGCAGGCGTATCAGCAAGTGGAGCAGGGGACCGTCCGACACCGGCATTGCCGAGAGGGTTTCGGAACTTAGTTCTATTTACCGGCTGAAGGGGAGAAAAACCCGTTTAAAAATACGAATATGTAAAAAGATAGCGGGTCCCATGGTCCTGGGCCTGTTCCAACAGACGCTTTTATTACCGGATGAGGAGTATGACGATGAAAAGCTGAAGATGATCTTAAGCCATGAAATCGTACATATCAAACGTCGTGATCTTTGGTATAAGCTTGCTCTTTTATTGGTTTGCGCATTGCATTGGTTCAACCCGCTGGTACATATCATGGCCAAAAGGGCGGACCGGGATCTGGAGATATCCTGTGATAATCTCGTTTTAAAAGCTGCGGACATTCACGAAAAGAAACGCTACAGTATGATGATCATCGAAATGGCCGCCCATAATTCCAGAAGCGCTCCGCCTGCATTGTCCACAAATTTTAAGAGCAGCAAAGAAAGCCTGGAAAATCGGATCAAAGGAATCTTTGATTCAGGCCTTAAAAAAAGCGGAAGAGGCGCGATAATCGTTATTGTATTCCTTCTGGCATTTTTCGGCGGGGTGTTTAAGATAAGCGACATCCCTGTCTCCGCCGCAAATACCGGTCAACCGGTACAGGCGCTTCCGGAAAGGGAGCCCTCCTTGGAAATAAAGCCGGAGCCTCCCGGAGAAAATACCGCTGGAGAAAGCCGGGAGACCGGGGATACTCCGTCCGAGACGGCTATGGAGGATAAGGATTTACCGGCTCAGCCGCGGTCTGCGCAAACTTTATCTCCTGCCCAGCCTGCCGAACTGGTCATGATCGACCTGGAGCAGTTGATTGCGGAGGCTGACGAAGAATGATAGGGCGATGGAGAAGGCAATGAAAAAGCTGGTCATTATTCCGGCATTTAATGAAGAGAAAAATATCGATTTCGTGGTGGCGGATATACGCCGACATGCGCCGGAATTTGATTATGTGATTGTGAATGACTGTTCTAAAGATGGAATGCGTTCCCTCTGCCGCCGTCAAGGGTATAATTATATTGACCTGCCGGTGAATTTGGGGATTGGAGGCTGTGTGCAGGCCGGATATCTGTATGCCCAGCGGTATGGTTATGATATCGCAGTGCAATTTGACGGGGACGGACAGCATAATGCCGCCTATCTGGGACCGATGTATCAAGCCATGATAGAATTAAACAGCGATATGATTATTGGCTCCCGCTTTATCCGGCGTCAGGGATTTCAGTCTTCAGCTATGCGCAGGGGTGGGATCGCCTTTTTGTCCTGGCTGATCAAATGCTTAAGCAAAAAGGAGATCAAGGATGTGACTTCAGGGCTGCGGATGGTCAATCGGAAGGTGATTGCCGACTTTTGCCGGTATTATCCCAACGATTACCCCGAACCGGAGACCCTTGCGGCCAGCTTGCGCAAGGGCTATCAGGTAGACGAATTTCCCGTTGAAATGCGCGAACGTCAAGGGGGAGCGTCGTCGATCAACACGGCCCGGGCAGTTTACTATATGGTTAAAGTCAGTCTGTCCATCCTGATTGATTACTTTAGAAGATAGGTACAGGGTATCGGTAAAGGAGTGGAAATCATGAGCATCCGGCTGCGCATCTTGATCCTGTTTATCTGTATAGCCATTTTAGTCTATTTTGTGGATATAATTCGGAAAGATAAGATTACCTTAAAATATTCCCTGCCCTGGCTGGCTGCTTTGACAGGGGTTATGCTTACGGCGGTATTTCCCGGCTTCATTAACTGGGTGGCCCAACTGCTCGGTATTGCCACGCCGGTCAACGCCATCTTCTTTATTGTCATCATGATGATGCTGATGTTTATTTTCCTGACTTCTGTGATCAGTTCGCGGAATGCCCAGCGGGTAACCCGCCTGGTCCAGGAAGTTGCACTGCTGAAGAAGGCCCTGGCAGATCAGGAAGAAAAGGGGCCAAGGGATAAAGAGCACATATGCGGTATTTAAAAACCAATAGGCCGGTATACGTTTTATGGCTGGTCTATTCACTGTTCTTAACAGACTTGTCCTATTATCTGAACATGTATGCTGTTGTGATGAAACGGGGTCCGCTTTATGCGGCCTTCTTTCTGGCGGTCGTCCTGATATCTTTGGCGTCGGCGCGGCTTACCTGGCGTGATCGGAGCATCTCAGTCCGGTCGGCGCTTCTGTGGGCGCTGTTTTCCGTCCTGATTAGTTTTCTCTTCTTTGGGAAGCCGCTCTTATATACGGCGGACGGATTATGGCTTACCGGGATGCATTTGCCGGGATTCGGACTGCTGACAGTTCTTATCGGGATCTATATCTTGTTAAGTCTGGACGCGTTAAAGCGGTTGAAAGCGGACGCAATCCGGCCGCTGGACGGCCCTGAGGCGCGCAATGTTTTCCTACATGGGTTCATCCTTTTTGTCTTTCAAATAGTGGTTTTCAGTGTCTACCTGGCGGCGCTGAATCCGGGGAACATGTCCTATGACACCTACAATCAGGTCAGCCAGATAACGGGACTGGCGCCCTACAACACCTGGCATCCCATCGGTCATACCCTGTTTATAGGCGTGTTATTGAAAGTTTGGCCGAATATGGCGATGGTGGCGGTATTCCAAATTTTATTTTTTGCCTTGGTGACCTGTCGGTTCTATAGTACGCTGATTCGAAACCGGGTTGCTCTTCCACTGGTGTATGCTTTGGCGCTGGTGATTACGCTGCAGCCCGCTACCGGCCTCCACGTGGTTACCCTGTGGAAGGATATCCCCTATACTGCGGCGCTGCTCTGGGGGACGAATATTCTTTTATTGATGTGCCTGTCCACGGATTATCTTGCCAAAAAGCGTCACGGGCTGGAATTTGCCGTCTGTACTTTAGCCATTGGCCTGTTCCGGCATAACGGTATCCTGGCCTTTATACTGATGCTGGTATGGGGGCTGGTCCATATTGTCCGCTCCGGGGACCGTCAACAGCGGATAAACTTTGGGGCGGCCGCCGTCCTGGTTCTGGCGGTGTTTATGCTGGTCAATGGTCTGATACCCGCGCGGCTTGCGGCCAATCCAAATCCGCCGGGGATGAAGCTGCGGCCGGTTTATCAGGGCCTGGGGGCGGTGTATTATGCCGGACGGGAAGCCGGCCTGGACGCGCGTACCCGTCAAATGGTCCAATCGGTGGCCACGCCGGAGGAACTCAAAGAATTTTATGACCCTTATTTTGCGGATATTTATTCGAGTAATATCCCTCAGTTTTTAAATAATTTGTCTGCAATCAGTACAGAGGAAGCCCTTTCCGCTTATCTTGGCGCTCTGAGGAAATTCCCCGCTATTATCATCGGCGATAAGTTCAATCTGGCTGTTACTCTATGGTCGGTAAGTCAGGACCCCTTTAGTTACAACAATAATTACACCACGGCTATTGAGCCGGAAATGCAGTCGGTGTTTCAGGTGCGGCGGCATGAAAATGTGCTCACCGCCGGGGTCAATTGGTATGCCTGGGCCACCACCGGACAGTATCTGACCAATACATTTTTATGGCGTACCGGATTTTGGCTGGCGCTGCTGTTTATCCTGCTGCTGGACTTACTGCTCGCACGGGACCGGCGGGTGCTGCTCTATCTTCCCGCAGCCGGCAATGCCTTGGCGGTCTTTCTGACAATGCCCGCCCAGGATTACCGGTATTTGTGGTTTATTGCCCTGATCTGTCCGTTCCTGCTTTTTTCAGCGCTGCTTCCGTTATCCGAAAAGGCAACGGTCGATTAGGGTTTCTTTTCAACGAATATATCTTGTAAAGAAGAGGAAAACACCATGGGAGCTTTTATTGCGTATATCTTTTTTACGGTGGGCGGCATATTTCTGATGAAGCTGAGCGGTCAGCCCATTGGTTTTGCCCTGAAAAACGGCGTGTTCCATCTGGATATCAGCGGCAAGATGGCAGTGGCGCTGCTGCTGTATGCGGTCAGTTTTCTGCTGTGGACGGGAATCGTGGCGAAAAGTGAACTGAGTATGATTGTCCCCTTTTCAGCAGCCATTGTCAGTACGTTGTCGGTGCTATTAGGGATTTTGATTTTCCGGGAAGCCCTGAGCGTGTTTAAAACCGTCGGGATCTTACTGGCGATTGCCGGAGTAGTTTTGATGCACTACAAATGAGGGTTAGGGGACTTACAAGGAGGACTTTAATGCAAAAACGTGTGCCGGGTTTATTATTAACGATATTTTTGTCTCTGATTTTGTTTGCCGCTGTTGCCCATGCCGAGAGCGGGGCGGTAACTGTCAAGCTGCCTGCTTTCAAGGTAACTTTAAACGGCATTGCCATTGAGAATAAGACGAATCAGTATCCCCTCATTGTCTATAAGGACATTACTTATTTTCCTATGACTTATTATGACTCCAGATTTTTGGGGTTAGAGAGCCAATGGAAAGGCAATAAAGGTCTGGCTGTAGTAAAAACAGGCGCGAATTGGGGCTACCATAAATATCAGGCTTCTACCCAAAACAAGGATATTTATACCGCCAGAGTGGCTTCCTTTCCAATCACGGTCAATGGAAAGAAGATTGATAACAGTAAGGAAGAATATCCCCTCCTGCTTTTTAGAAATGCTACCTATTTCCCGCTGACCTGGCGATTCGCTGCCGATGAATTCGGCTGGAAATATGCCTTCGATCCCGCTAACGGTCTGGTCATCCATTCCGGCAGCAGCAATCCGGTGGCAGGAGGGTTGACCCTTCCCATCACCACCCTTAAAAACGGAGCAAAGGGCGCTTTCACGATGGCTGGAGATTATTTTTACTACCAGGGCGCCCAGGGTAAGATTTATCAGGCTCCCGTCGCCGAACCGGCCGGGGCCAAGCAGGTTTATCAACTGCCCTTGGACGGCTATACTGGAGATTATGTCCTTGCTTCGTTGCGAACCGAGAACGGAGAAGCCTTGCTCAGCTTTCATACGGGCGGGGTGACCATGGGCTCCGATCATCTGGTTTGGCTCAAGGAAAACGGCGCTTCGGAAGAAATAGACAGCGGATATTCCGCCCTTAAAATCTATGCTGACTATACCCTTCGGGTGAATCAAGGGGTCCCGCCTTTCCCCAATAATCTGCAGATAAAAAAGACCGGAGAGACGGCTTATCAAAGCATAGGAGAGCCGAATTATCTCTATGGCTGGGTCTGGTCTGCAGATGCCGGCGCTTCGTCCGGCAAGCCCAGCAAAGATTTGTATTTGGTTGGGGACAAAATATATGTTTTAGCCTGCCCTGATAAAGAGGAGCCCACTGCTGTCACAGGTATTTACAGCGTCCATATTAAAACCAATGCGACGGAAAGCGTGGTGGAAGAGGCCGCCGCAGGTTTTACAATCGTAGGCGATAGGATCTATTTCACAGACAAGAACAATTATCTTTACCGGATACCGCTGGCCGGAGGGGCTGCCCAGGGGCTGACGGAGGCGGCTGTCGGCCATTATGAGGCGCTCCGGGGGAATGTGTTTTACACCCTGACCGACAGGAATCATCAGCTTTTCATCTTGGGTAAAGAGGATCCAATCAATCCGGGGGGACAGGTCAAGAGCCTGGAAGTGCAGGAGGGTTTTTTGATTGCCGTCTTTGCAAAGGAAAGCGAATCCCCTTATAAAATGATGATTCTGAAAGAAGATGGGAAAGTCATCTATAAAACCACGGAAAATGTGCTGCTGGTAAGAATAGAAAACGGCAAGGTAGTTTTTGTTAAAGACAATTGAATAGCAGTAAAAAACAAGAGAAAATGCGCCCCGAGAGAAGGCGCATTTTCTTTATTCAAGGGTGACAGCGGTTCAATCAGGGGTGACTCTATATGTCCTGGTTGTGAGACCATCTTGAGCGGTAACAACGATTTCCAGGGGAAGTGTTATCAAGACAGGTGTCCCCTGCGGAAGTAACGTATAGTCCTCATACGTCACGGCGTCAAAAACTCTTATGACAGCTCCGGAATGGGCGGTCACCGTGAGCCATGTATTATCCGGATCTCCCCCTTCCCAGTTGTTGCTATAGTTAAGCCAGTGGCGGTCAAACCCTGTAATCCCCGTAGGAACCCCCGTATCGGGATATTTCTGTATCAGGGTGATCCCTTCCAGTTCCAGAGAATGGAGTGTGGCGTCATCTGAAACATTCTTGCCCCTGTTTCTGACCGCGACCTGTTGGGTGGTGCGGCCCCAGCCCCCGTCGTCGTCCGTGACGGTGACGGTGATGGTGTAATAACCCGATGAATTGTAACTGTGATCTATGCTGAAGGTCTTATCTTTGTTCAGTTTCAGTTCTTTAGCCCCGCCGCCGTCGCCGAAATCAATGACCGCCGCCCAGTCATCGGCGCCGGGGTCGGCAAAGGAGCCATAGCAGGTGAAATTTTCTCCAGCTTCATAATCCGCGCCGCTTTGTATACTGACCACAGGGTTCACGTTGGCTGTTTCCGCCCAGAAATCGGCTTCATAGGCATCATTGTCCACATCGGTCAGCTTTATTGTCACAGTATAAACACCGTTGTCGGCATAGGCGTGGTTCAGGTTGAGCCAGCCGGCAAGGGGGGAATATCCTACATAGGGGGTGACGTCATCCTGATCGGGAACCCGGACAGACCGGATTCCGCCACCGGTTTGCTGCCCGGCTTGATTCACAGGCGACAGGGTCAACGTCTCCGCAGCGGAACCGTCACCGTAATCCACGGTAATGCCCTTCACCTTATCCGCCGGGCCCCGGACCGGGATACTCCGGGTCAGATTTTCCCCTTCGTTTCCGGGCAGTTCCAGACCCGCTTCCAAGGTAAGGACATAGTCCTTCACTTTCACCGGGAAGGATGCCGTACCTGTGCCGCCGTCCTGGTCTTCCACCCGTACGGTGACGTCATAGCTGCCTGTCGCCCCAAAGACATGCCGCAAAAGAAAGGTCTTATCGGTATTTAGGGACAGAGGCTGGGGGGCGCTGCCGTCCCCAAAGTCCACGGTAGCCTGCCACTCATCCTGTCCGGGGTCACTGAAGCTGCCGCTGCGGATAAAGGGAGTGCCCGCCTGGGCCGGAGCGGCCCCGCCGGCCTCCACCACGGGGGCGACATTTTCTACCAGGATCCGGATGTTCTGCACTGTGGAAGCCCCGTCATCGTCAGTAGCTTTCAGTTCCAGGTTATACACCGGCTGATGGTCAAAGAAGGTATGCCGCAAAAGGAAGGTTCTATCTGGGTTTAAGGGCATGGCCAGGGGTCCCAGGGTGTTATCATAGTCCACGGTCAAAGTGAGTTGGTCCTTCGCGCCGGGGTCCGTCACCTGCCCGGCCAGTTCCATAAACATGCCTTCCTGCACGGTTATCTCTTCAGCCAACACTTCTCCTGCGAAAGCCGGGGCCACGTTGTTGACCCGGATAGCCAGGCTGCCGTCCAACCGGCCCATATCCTCATATAACAGGGTCACCCTGATGATGAACTCTCCGTCATCCGTATAGCGGTGCTCCAGGTCAAAGCTGCCGTCCTCCCGGAGGACCAGGGGCTGGGGTTCCGTACCGTCACCATAGTCCACGGTTCCCCGCCAGATCCCCGGCCGGGAGCTATCCGCCCAAATAATCCGGCCGTCCCTGTTGTAACCCTGGTCATCAGGCGGTGGCGGAGGTGGGGCGAGGCTGCCTGTCGAGCCAGGCGGGGACGGTGGCGGAGGAGAAACAGATGGTGGAGGTGGTGTGGGACCACCTGAACCACCTATTGAATCAGGCGGGGGCCCAACCGGCGGAGGTGGCGCGAGGCCGCCCGCCGAGCCGCCTGTGGAGTCAGGGGAGGGTTTGTCGCCGGCCGTTGTTTCCAGTCCTTCCCCGGGGACTCTTACGGGCAGGACCAGAACACCGCCGGCCCGATAGATGTCCCCTTCGTCAAGGGTCTGCTCTCCCCCCTGTAAAGCAAGCCCCGGCAGATAGTCCGGATTGGCCCGGTTGACCGTCAGGGTATAGCGCATATTTTCCGGCTTAATCCATTGCAGCCCTTTCCGCGGAATAACTTCAAGCAAAAAGGTGTTTTCACCCGGAGCAAGCATCAGTTCCCCGGTATTGCCGCCGTCGGCGATCTCAATTCCGTTAACCATTACCCCGGCTTGAGGATCTGTTTTCCAGGGGGTCAGCGTAATAGAGTTTACGGCATTCTCCACATTGAGTTTATATTCTGTGTGATAATAGACAAAGGCAGGATTAAGGTTTAGGCTCTGACCGCCATGGGTGATTGTTAAATCGGCCAGGGTGGATTTTTCGGTGCCCACGCCGGTTGAACTCTCGCTTGTATTACCGGCGGCGTCTTTGGCCGCCGCATAGTAGCCATAGATACGGCCGAATTCCAGCCCGCTGTCGTCAACAAAGAAGGTTTCCCGGGTACTGCCGATCAGATGTTTTTCTTCTTCCCCGAGGATCATGGTTGTATAATCCGCTCCGTAAGCATGGCGATAGATATCATAGCCCACAACCCCCACGTTGTCGCTGGAAGGCTGCCAGCGCAGGGCAATTTCCCGCTTTGGTCCCAGCAGGGCATTCCGAGTGCCGGCGCTCTCCGGGAAAGCATACCGCACCTCATCTCCCTGCCGCAGGACGTCGCCGGCCCGCAGCTCACCGGGCGCGGTGGGCGGGGTCACGTCTTGGACTGAGATTACCAGGGGAGGACTGGGTAAAGACATGGACCCGTCGTCTTTTACGGCCGTCACATAATACTCGTATGTATCGTAAGGCTTAAGGTCTCGGTCGGTGAAGCTCTTAGCGCCGGTACGTCCGATTTCCGGCGGAAGCGGCGTTGTTTTTCCCGCTGGCGCCGATGCCGTTACGGACCCGGTTATGCTCCGGTAAACGATATATGTACTGATATTTGCATCAGCGGGATAGGGATAATCCCAGGCCAGGTCTGCCTCCCGGTCGTCCTGGGAGACGACCCTCAGGTTCGTGGGCGGATTCATGGACACCGGGCAAAGCTCCGCGGCATTGGCAGGGTCTCCTTTTTTCCGGATCATCAGGACGCCGTCTTTATTCCCGAAACTGTCGGCATGCCCGGTAAAGCTTTTAAAGCCGGCTTCATCATCCTTAAACCCGTATTCGTATTGCGAAGCGTCAAGCCCGTATTTGTCCAGGATCACCGTATTCTTTTCGTCGTCGAGTTTTACATATTCCTTAAGCTCCGGCAAGGGGAGCTCAATATGGTATGATTCAGGTGAAAAAGGGTTTACCGTATAATATTCAATTGACATCAAAAATACCGTGCGCGGGTGATAACGGAGATAGCGCACTTCTAAAGTGCCAAGCCCAAAAAGAGGATTTGTCCCAGCGTCAACGATACGCTCATTTTTCCCTATACAAAGCTGCATATATTGATATTCGCCTATTATGGACGGCGCTAGTCGTACATCATAAACGAATTGCTCCATCCCTGGGTGTGAGAGTTCCAGCGGCCTGGTATTCCATTGAGGAACACCATTTTCCCAGGCGCCCATCACCGTTTGCCCATCCAACGCTATAAATACCCTGGCCAGCGTATTGCTGGAGACGGCTATAGGCAGGTAACCCGGGTGAGGGTAAGGAATTAAATAATATTGCTGGTTATCCGGGACGGGCATCTTGATAAATCCCCTAATTTCAGCCCAGACCCAGGGATCTTCCCAGGAGTCGATATCAAATGTAAATACATCGGTGAATTTCCCGGTACTGATGACCTTTGATTTATCCCGCGTCAGCATGGCCCGCTCCGTTTCCTGGGGCGTGGCCCGTTTGGCGTCGTACCAAGTGATTGTCAGCCCGCTCATATCGCTGCTGGTTGCCGCAGACGCAGTAGTATCGGGCGGCATGGACAGCAGGGCCGTTGCCAGAAAGATGCCAAGCAGAAACTTTGTCAGCAGGGCTCTGAATTTAGAGTATCTTTTCATTTCATATGTTCCTCCATTCATCTTCCTCAATGCTTCCTCTTCATTTTATAAATCAAACAGCCGTGGAGAAACGGCTTTCCCACAACAGGCCGGATTTATCCCATAAGTGGTAAAGTGAATCCCGTTGGTTCTTCATAGATGGAATATATTTCCCAATTTGCCGATTAAATATTAAAATAGAGCTAAAGAAGTTGTAATATTTAATCTTCTTGGGAGGAATTATGATGTTGCGGGTCGTTATCTGCGAGGATGAGCAGGGCTGTCTTACGCATTTGGCTCAAATGGTGCGGGAGATATTCGCGGCCGGCCGCCTGAACGGGGAGCTGCTGCTGGCCTGCGCCGATCCCGGGGAACTGGAGGCCTTCGTCCGGACCCGCCAGGCCAACGTCTATTTGCTGGACATCCATCTCCGGGAAGGGCGGGAAGGTTTTGAGGCCGCGCTGAAAATCAGGGAGCGCCAGCCGGAAGCTTATGTTGTTTTTATCAGCGAAAATGTGGGGCTCGTTTTCGAGTCCTTTAAGATGCGCCCTTTTGATTTTTTACCCAAGCCGGTTTCCCCGAAGGGGCTTTTGGACCTTTTCTCCACAATCTTCCGGGATATGCAAAACCAGGCCCGGGAGAACGAAGAACGCTATCTGACCATCCGCTCGGCTTCCATCGACCACCGGGTAAAAAAAGACAGCATCATTATGATCGAAAAATACGGCGAAAAAGCATATGTTTATACCGCCGGCGCCAAGCTGACCTGCTATACCACGCTGGAGGAGTTTCAGAACCTCTTGGGCGACCTGCCTTCCATTATACGCTGTCATAAAAGCTATCTGGTCAACCTAAACCATATCACCCAGCGGGATTCCTCCAGGATGAAGCTGACCTTGGAAGGCGGTCTGGTCGCTTATGTCAGCCGTACCTACAGAAAGCGGGTGTTTTCATGAGCCTGGAAGAAAAGCTGCTGGTTTCCCTGATTCCGGTTATCTGCGAGACCTTTCTTTTGCAGGAAATGTACCGCGCCCTGTTCAGGCAGCGGGGGGAGTGGCGGCGCAGGCTTACCTGCGGCCTGCTCTTTATCGCCGTTGGCTATCCCATCGTCTTTTTGACCGACAATCCGGAGTATTTTGCTCATCTGCTTCCCGTACGCGGCGTGCTGATGTTTATACTCTATGTATTTATGCTCAAAGCGGCTTTTGGCGGTCCCTTCTTTGCCCGCGCCCTGCCTGCGGCTGCGGCTTTTCTCTTTATTGTTCTGGCCCTGGAGACTTTGCTTTGGACCACTGCCGTTTGGATGGGTCTTGCTGGGCCATCAAATCGGCGAAAGATTCCGTACGGGAACTTTAGGGCCGTGGGATATTGCCGGCATTATCGCCTGCCTGGCGGTATCTTTGCTGTTCATCCGCAGCAGCATGGGCCTCTCCCGGGAGATGACCCGGCGGCGCATGGAGCTGGCGGCGCAAAAGCTGGAACTGGACTATCAGAAACTTTATAACGCAGGAATGGAGGCCGTGTTGAACGGGCTTAGCGCATTTCGCCACGATTACGGCAATGCGCTGGCCGCTATGGCCGGCTACGCTCGTTTAGGCGAGTGGGAAAAGCTGAGCGCATATCTGGAAGAACTGTGCCGGGAAAAGGATATCGTACTGCATCCCGGTCTGGAGGGGTTGTCCGCCTTAAAAAACAGCGCATTGGCGGGGCTGTTTGCCGCCAAGCTGCAAAAGGCCAAGGAAGCGGGCGTTGCTTTTCGGCTCGCAGTAAAGGACGCTGTGGGGGAGCGTGAGATGAAGACTGTGGAATTATGCCGGGCTGTGGGCATCCTCCTGGACAATGGGGTGGAGGGAGCCTCGTCCAGTAAAGAAAAGAATGTGCATGTGGAAGTGTTCCGCACGCAAAACGGCATAGTCTTCCGTATTCAAAACACAGTGGACGGCTTACCCCCTATCCATCGCATGGCGCAAAAGGGCTATACCACTAAACAGGATGGTTCGGGCCTCGGGCTCTATCTGCTGGAAGAAATTTTGCGGCAATCCCCCGGCTCCTTTCTCAATACCTTAGCCGATGAACAGAACAGTATACAAGAACTTTGCATAAAATAGCTAGCCAGGGAATTCCAGCGTGATATAATTAATTAAAAGGAGGGGGAGCGAAAGATGAGTTTTTTTAAAAAGTTAGGAGAAACAGCCATGAATACTGCTTCCACCATCGGAAGCAAATCGGCTAATTTGGTGGAAACGGGAAAATTAAAATTAGCCAAGAACCAGTTGGAAGGAAAGATTGATGATAAGAAACTAGAAATCGGCGATCTGGTATACGCTGCTTATAAGGCGGGAAGCGAGCCTGATAACGGACTGCTGCAAAACAAATTTAACGAGATAGAAGAATTGGAGAGCCAAATCAGAGACATTGAGGCTCAGCTGGAACAGCCTAAAGAAAACGTGGCTGCTACGGCGGATATGCCGGATCTACCGCAAGAGCTACCCGCTGAGCCCTCGGCAGCCAAGTTCTGCTCTAACTGCGGCAATGCGCTGGACGGTTCGGTGAAATTCTGTCCGAATTGCGGCAAACCAACCGCCTGATTGGGGGATTAGCTTTTAATAGTTTCTTTTCTGCCATAGAGCAGCCACATAAAAAAGGCTAAAGCCAGGCCGAAAAAGAGATGGGCGATAATGGTCACCACAATGCCGGAAGGCTCCTGGGGAAGCTTGTCTTGGACCGCTTGACTGAGCAGGGTTCCGAAAATCAGGACCCAGACCATGAGCCCGAAACCGACTCCTTTGATAAAGATGTTTTTATAACCAAGGATGTAGATCAAATAGACAAATAGAATTCCTAAGGCCGAGGATATGGTAAGGTCAGCCACCGCGCCGATAAAATAAGCAATGGGTTTAGAGAGATCCTCTTTATCCAGAAAGCGGGTGGCGGTGATTTGCCAGAAAACAACCTTGGCCAATTTAAATTGGAATAAAATATAGTTAACCGCCAGTTTTACCGCGTCAGACAGCAGCCCTACTATAATTCCCGGTATAATCAGGTCCTTCACCCTCATCGCATAAACTCCTCACAATACGGATTTATTATAGATAGCTTATCCAAAAAAAGCTTTGCTGATGAGTTGAAAAAAGGACTCTTCTTTTTTTATATAGGGGTACCCTTATTTCTTCTGCTGTCAATATGGAGGGGCTTTATGATATAGTAAGGATAAAAGAATTTGTCCTGACTGAGAGGAGGAATATTGAATGGCTGGTTCTCCCGTTTATGCGTTTAATTTCTTTAATGTCACAGACAAGAATGAATATCTTACTTATGTCAAAAATTCAGCCACAGAAGTGGCCCGGCATAACGGTAAAGTTATCGCCGTCGCGAAATTCAGGGAGGCGATCGCCGGAGACGGTGAACCGCGGCAAATCTTCGTGCTGGTGGAATGGGCCACCAATGAAGATTTTGAAAACTACCGCAATGACCCCACCCTGACTGAACTGCATTCTCACCGCCTCAAGGGTACGTCGGATTATCTTTGGTATACGTTGGATAAACTGGAGAATTTCCGTTTCTTGAAGGATTGACAGGGATTGTTATTGAAAAAGCGTTCTTCATAAAGGTAATATAGAAAGTACAGAAAACCAACGGAGCAAGGAGGAACTTGTTTTGAGAAGTCATGAAGTGACCAAAGGGATGGCGCGGGCGCCGCACCGCTCCTTATTCAGAGCGTCGGGTTATTCCACAGACGATCTGCAAAAGCCTTTAATTGCGGTGGTTAATGCCCAGAATGAGATCATTCCGGGGCATGTTCATTTGGACGAGCTGGCCCAGGCAGTGAAGCTGGGCATCGCCGCAGCCGGCGGCACGCCCATGGAATTTCCGGCTATCGGCATCTGTGACGGCATTGCCATGAACCATAGCGGAATGAAGTATCCGCTGGCCAGCCGGGAGTTGATCGCGGATTCTATCGAAGCGATGATGATGGGGCATAAATTTGACGCCATGGTCTGTATCGGCAACTGTGATAAAATCGTGCCGGGTATGCTGATGGCGGCGGTACGCCTGAATGTGCCCACGGTCTATGTTTCCGGCGGGCCGATGCTGCCGGGGGACTATTACGGAGAGCCCACGGACCTGATCCGGGGACCCTTTGAAAAAGTAGGCGCCTTTTCCCTGGGGCAAATCAGTGAAGAAGAGCTCCTGGATTATGAGAAAACGTCCTGCCCCACCTGCGGCAGCTGCGCCGGACTGTTTACCGCCAATTCCATGAACTGTCTGGCGGAAGCTTTGGGCATCGCGCTGCCCGGCAACGGGACGATTCCCGCCCCCTACGGCGCCAGAAAAGCGCTGGCCAAGCAGGCCGGCGTACAAATCATGGAGATGCTCCAAAAAGATATTAAGCCCCGCGACATCATGACCAAGGAAGCTTTCCAAAACGCTATCGCATTGGATATGGCCATCGGCGGCTCTTCCAATACGGTGCTGCATCTTTTGGCCATCGCCTATGAGGCGGAAGTGCCCCTGGACCTGGAAGAATTCGACCGTATCAGTTCCCAGGTTCCCCATATTGCCAAGCTTAACCCGGCAAATTACCATTATGTCTCCCGGGAGCTTTACAATGCCGGCGGGATTTACGCCGTCTTAAAACAGCTGCATGATGCCGGCCTGATTAACGGGGATACGATCACAGTTACCGGAAAGAAGATGAGTGAAAATATTGCCTCAGCCAAAGTCCTGGACGCCGAGGTCATCATGCCGATGGACAAACCATATAACCACCAGGGCGGCATCGCCATCTTGCGCGGGAATCTCGCGCCCGACGGGGCGGTAGTCAAAATGTCGGCGGTCGTACCGGAAATGCGTGTGCATGAAGGCCCGGCTCGGGTGTTCAACTCCGAAGAGGAAGCCTTTGAAGCCATTATGGGCGGAAAAATAAAAGCAGGCGATGTCGTCGTCGTCCGCTATGAAGGTCCGAAAGGCGGTCCCGGAATGCGCGAAATGCTCAGCCCCACCGCCTCCATCAGCGGGATGGGCTTAGACGATAAAGTCGCCCTGATTACCGACGGCAGGTTCTCCGGCGGCACCCGCGGCGCGGCCATCGGGCATATTTCCCCGGAAGCGGCCGAAGGCGGACCCATCGGAATCCTGGAAGAAGGGGACATCATCCAGATCGATATGCCGGGAAGAAAGCTGAACGTCAAGCTCTCCGATGAAGAAATCAAAAAACGCCTCACTTCTTTCAAGGCGCCGGAAAGGAAAGAAAAGCTGTATTCTTACCTGCAGCGCTATGCCTGCCTGGTGACATCGGCCAGCACGGGCGCTGTGGTCAAGGTGAAGTAAACAGACGAAGAAGCCGGGATTTAGTTCATACCCGGCTTTTATCTTTAAAAGACATTCTGCAGAGTAAACGCCTCTTTTTGTGGAATATGCTCAATCAAATAAATCAGGTTATACAGTTCAGCCAGGGATAATTTTTCATCCTGGTATTTGAGGTAGCTTTTCAGCTTATTGATGCTTACGTCGATCTGGCCCATTTCCGCATGATGAACCAGCATGGGCCAGTATAGATTCAGTTTATTCCAGGTTTGATTGACCTGGTCCATTTTTGTAGCGACTCCAGTCCAGTCGTCCGCCTCCACTGCTTGCACGATGGTTTTCACCGGTGCAAGCAGTTTTTTACTGTCCCGCTCCAGCAGCGCATAGCTGCCCCAGCCGGATAAGACAATGAGCAAGCCGACCAGTAGCAGACAAAGAGGAACCGAGTATTTCTTCATGACTTCACCTTCTCTGTTTTCAGCTGCCAGAAAATTTGCCCTGTGGAATCGATGCTGGCAAAAAATAAGTCTTTTATATTATCCACTCCCTGGCCTTGCACACTTAAAAGCAATTGCTCTTCGGTAAGGTTGGCGATTTCCAGATTGTGTTTGATAATGACGCCATCGATGATTAGGGTTAGCGGCAGGCCGGGATTGGGTGGATTCAGATTCAAATCCTGCACTGTCACAGGGCGGAAAGGAGCTTTAGGAATAATGCTCAGGTCCCCGTTTGTCTCCAAAACAGCGTAATCGATTTCGGCAATATTGGGGAAATTATTTACCCGCAATTGTTCCAAAAGATCATTGAGGTTCATGCGCAGCCTGCGCAGTTCACTTTCTTTTATGATTCCTTTTTCTACCAGAATACTGGGCTGGCCGCAGATAATCGCCCGGGCTTTCTCATTTTTTAAGCTCCAGTAAGCCAACGTAATCTGGCCCAGCATCAATGTAATAATCGGGATAATACCGGAAAACAGGGGAATATCCGTATCGGCCATCGCTACCGCCGCCAGTTCGGAGATCATGATTGTCACGACCAGCTCATAAGGCTGCAACTGTCCGATTTGCGGTTTGCCCATGATACGCATGACCAGAATAACCAGCAAATAAAGAATTAATGTACGCAAAGCCAGAATTAACATGGTATGCTCCTTCTGAGTTAAGGTCTGTTTTCAAATTAGCTTGCGTCATTTATTGCTGAAAAATACTTGTTAAGACATTCGGGAGAAGGCAATACTTAGAAATGAACAGATTTTGGAAAAGTGACGGCAGGTGAGAGGTAATGAATCCCGAAGAAAATAGGCATATTGATAATGAAAAGGAATTTAACGAGATATTCGAGAATGTGCTGGATGGCCTGAAAAACAGTGCCCGCGCGGAAATGGTGACTGGTCCGAGACTAACCGTGGGTGACGTGACCTTAATCCCTCTGATAGAAGTTAGCATGAATCTGGGCATCGGAGAAAAACGTACGCAGCGCGGGAAGGAGTACTTCTCTGTAGGTTTGGGCGCCAACATCGCCCCCAGCAGCATTATAGTCATCAGAGAGGACCAGATTTATGCCCTTTCCTTAAAGCAAAAAAATAAGATTGAAAATACTCTGGAGAACATTAGACAGGAAAGCTATAATGAGGATAGAAAGAATCCGGATAATCCGGGGCAATAACGGAGGAATGTCGGGTGAGTATTGAGGACGCCAAAAGAATCCCCTACTGGTGCTGTGTTTTAGGCAAAGCGGCCTACTGTACGGATGACTGTACTAAGTGCGCCGAAGTAAACCGGGAATTCTGGAAGGAAAAGTATGGCGAAACAGATATCAAATATGTTGAAATCAAGGAAGAAAAAGTAAATAATTGAAAAATAAATAAGAAAAATATGACACGTTTTCTTGACAGCATATAAATGGCGCGATAGAATAATAGTAGATTAACAGATCACATGACTGGCGGAAGTGGAGTATACCACATGGAGTGTGATCTTCTTGCAAAGCCGACCGCCTGGGCGACAGTCCGGGCGGTTTTCTGTTTGCCCGGAATTCCAATCTTTTTCATTATTTCCTGGAAAAAAGGAGGAATTTCGTATGACTCAACAGGCATGGGCAGGTTTCAACGAAGGAAAATGGACTTCCACAGTCGATGTCAGGGATTTTATTCAAAAGAACTATACGCCTTATGCGGGGGACGAGGGCTTCCTGGTGCAGCCGTCGGAGAAGACACAAAAAATCTGGGGTATCTGCAAGGATTTGATTGTGCAGGAAATCGAAAAAGGGGTGCTGGACGTGGAGACAACCAAAGCTTCCGGCATCAATCAGTTCGGCCCCGGCTATATCGATGCGGAAAACGAGGTTATCGTCGGCCTCCAGACGGATGCACCCTTAAAAAGAATCGTTAATCCCTACGGCGGCATCCGCATGGCGCAGGACGCGCTGAAGGCCTACGGCTATGAGCTGGACGCTGAAATTTTGCGCGCTTTCACCGCATACCGCAAGACCCATAACCAGGGGGTTTTTGACGCTTATACCCAAGAAATCAAAAACTTCCGTTCGGCGGGGCTTTTGACCGGACTGCCGGACTCTTACGGCCGCGGCCGCATTATCGGCGATTATCGGCGCCTTCCTTTGTATGGCGTGGATTTCTTGCTGGAGCAGAAGAAAAATGACCGTGATGAACTTACCGGTCCGATGATAGATGAGAGAATCCGTTTAAGAGAAGAAAACGGCGAGCAGCTTCGGGCGCTGGAGGCGATGCAGGCGATGGCCGCCCAATATGGGGTCGATATTTCCAAGCCTGCAGCCAATGCCCGCGAAGCGGTGCAGTTTCTATATTTCGCCTATCTGGCGGGCGTCAAGGAAAATAACGGCGCGGCCATGTCTTTAGGGCGCTGCAGCACGTTCCTGGATATTTATCTAAAGAGGGATTTGGAAAAAGGCCTTCTGACGGAAGCGGAAGCACAAGAATTAATTGACCAGTTTGTGATTAAGCTGCGCTTGGTGAGGCAATTACGGACGCCGGAATATAACGAACTTTTTGCCGGTGACCCCAACTGGATTACCGAGGTTATCGGCGGCGTAGGAGAAGACGGTCGTCCGTTGGTAACGAAGACGTCGTTTCGTTTCCTGCATACGCTGACCAACCTGGGCGCCGCCCCGGAGCCGAATATGACCGTGTTGTGGTCTAAAGACCTGCCCCGGGCCTTCAAAAAATATTGCGCCGGAATGTCCATCCGGACGGATTCTCTCCAGTATGAAAATGACGACCTGATGCGGCCGCTGTATGGCGACGATTATGGGATCGCCTGCTGTGTCTCGGCGATGCGCATTGGTAAGCAGATGCAATTTTTCGGGGCCCGCTGCAATCTGGCCAAAGCCCTGCTCTACGCCATCAATGGCGGTGTAGATGAGAAATCCGGCCGGCAGGTCATGAGCGGCATTGCGAAAACCAATGAAGGCGTTCTGGATTACACGGCGGTACGGGCTAACTACGATAAAGTCCTGGAGCAGGTGGCCCGGGTCTATGTGGAGGCCATCAACATCATTCACTATATGCATGATAAATATGCTTACGAAGCCGGCATCATGGCCTTATACGACACTGCAGTAGAGCGGCTGACAGCCTTTGGCGCGGCCGGGTTATCCGTGGCGGTGGATTCCCTTTCCGCGATTAAATACGCGAAAGTTACGCCGGTACTGGAAAATGGCGTAGCCGTGGATTTTAAAATAGAAGGCGATTACCCCAAATACGGCAATGACGATGACCGCGTAGACAGGATTGCCGTAGAACTCCTGGAAAAATTCTCAGGCGAACTGAAAAAGCACCGGCTGTACAGAGACGGCCGAGCCACTTTATCCATCCTCACGATTTCCTCCAACGTGGTCTACGGCAAGAAAACCGGCGCTACGCCGGACGGGAGAAAATCCGGAGAGCCCTTCGCTCCGGGCGCCAATCCGATGCACGGACGGGATCAAAGAGGGGCGCTGGCCTCTTTAAATACCGTGGCAAAGCTTCCCTATAAAAAAATCTGCGAGGACGGGATCTCCAATACCTTTTCCATTGTGCCCCAGGCTTTGGGTAAAGACGAGGAAAGTAAAGCGCATAATCTGACCGCCGTATTGGAAGGATACTTCCGGCAGGGCGGCCACCATCTCAATGTCAATGTTTTGAATAAGGAAATGCTGGTGGAAGCGATGGCGCATCCGGACAAATACCCGACGCTGACCATTCGGGTCTCCGGGTACGCTGTACATTTCAACCGCTTATCGCGGGAACAGCAGTTGGAGGTTATTGCCCGCACATTCCATGATAAAATGGCAGGATGATAAAAAATGAGGGGAAGAATCCACTCACTGGAAAGCATGGGCCTGATGGACGGTCCCGGTATCCGCTTTGTTGTGTTTCTGCAGGGCTGTAATCTGCGCTGTTCCTACTGCCATAACCCGGACACCTGGGAGCGTCAGGGCGGAATACTGATGGAGCCGCTTGAACTGATGAAGGAGATATCCAGATACAGACCCTACTTTGACGCCTCAGACGGCGGAGTTACATTTTCCGGCGGCGAGCCTTTATTGCAGCCGGAATTTTTGCTGGAAATGTTGCAGCTTTGCCGGGAAGCGGGGATTCATACCGCCCTGGATACAGCGGGCGCGGGTATAGGCCACTACGGGGAAATTCTTAGTTTGACCGATTTGGTGATACTGGATCTGAAACATTGTTCCAACGCGGGGTATCAAGAAGTGACCGGCGTGGGCATGGAGGCAATACGTCCGTTTCTGCAGGCTTTGCGTCAAAGCTCCGCTGCAGTCTGGATCAGGCATGTGGTAGTACCGGGATTGACCGATACGCCGGAACATATCCTGGCGCTGCAGGAACTGATACAGACGCTAACCCGCGTGGAAAAAATAGAGCTGATTCCCTATCATGACTTAGGTGAACACAAATATGCCCAAATGGGCCTGAAATACAAACTGGCCGGCACGGAGCCGCCCAGTGAAGAACAGATAAAGTTTCTGCAGGAGCTGCTGTCATTCTGAGCGCAGCGAAGAATCTTATTTGCTATTGCAATAAAAGGTTCTTCGGTCGCTTTGCTTCCTCAGAATGACGCAACTGTATGACTAGAGCACAGGCTGAAGATAGAGAAAGTAGAAGGAAGCGGCGTAAACCAGCGTCAGCAGGAATGAAGTGAGAATGGCGCCCTTCCAGGGGGAAAGATGCCCGCGATTCAAATGGACAAAGGTGAAACCGGCCAAAAAGAATATGAAGCTATAAACGCCGACGTTTTTTTGTAGCGGCTGCGCGTCGGAAATAAAGCGGAGTTCCGTGGTGAGCAGATGAAAGTTGATCAGGGAGAACCAGGGATGAGAGAGGGAGGCGATCAGCGGCAAGAGCATCAGGATGAGATTGACGCCGCCCTGGATAGGGCTGTCGGTCTTGAGCGTGGCTAAGCCCACCGGCATTAAGACAGGTGTGCAAATGTAGATTAGGCAGCCGGTCATCAAGAGAACTGATTCCGGATCGGATTTATTTAAAAAATAGGGGATCGCCCAGCACATGGTCAGGGCCAGCAGACATTCAAAAAAGACGGCTCTTTTTTTACGCATTTTCGCACCTGTTCCGTAACTTTATGTCTATATTTTACTATATGCGTCGAAAAAATGGCAATCAAATACGTGTATTCTCTGGTTCACAAAATATGTTATAATCTTAAGAGCATTGGAATAAAGCAGAACAGAGAAGAACGGAAGGATGGTAGGATTAGGGATGAAAACGCTGATTTGGGACAAAGACGGCGAGTGTTTAAAGAGAAAAGAGTTGCAGGCTGTGCAGTTGCAGCGGCTGCAATGGACGGTGGATCGGGTCTACCGCAATGTGCCCTACTACCGGCAGGCCTTTGACGAGGCCGGGGTGAAGCCGGAAGATATCAAATCCCTCGAAGACATAGTCAGACTTCCTTTTACGACCAAGACTGCCTTACGGGATAATTATCCGTACGGCTTGTTTGCGTCTCCTTTAAAAGACGTCGTGCGCATTCACGCTTCGTCCGGCACGACCGGGAAGCCCATTGTCGTAGGTTATACCCGGCATGACATGGAAGTCTGGACGGATATGGTCGCCCGCGTTATCACCATGGCCGGCGTAACAGCGGACGATGTTACGCAGATCTGTTTCGGCTACGGCTTTTTTACCGGCGGCTTCGGTCTGCATTACGGCATGGAAAGGGTCGGCGCTACGGTAGTGCCTGCCTCCACCGGTAATACGGAAAAGCAGCTGATGCTGATGCAGGATTTCGGCACCACCGCGCTGGTGTCCACGCCGAGTTACGCGCTGTACATGGCGGAAGTGGCCAAGAACAAGGGGATCGATCTGAAGTCTCTCTCTGTACGGGTGGGACTGTTCGGCGGCGAGGCCACTACGGCAAACATGAAACGCGAAATCGAGGAGTTATGGCCGATTCACGCGACGGATAATTACGGCCTGACCGAAATCATGGGGCCGGGCGTAGCCGGGGAATGCGGCGCCGGACCGGGGATGCACATCAATGAGGATCATGTTTATGTGGAAGTGATTGACCCGGAGACCGGCGAGCAGCTCCCTTACGGGGAAGAAGGGGAATTGGTGCTGACTACGCTGACCAAGGAAGGCATCCCGATCATCCGCTACCGTACCCGGGATATTACCACGCTGAATCCGGACCCGTGCCAATGCGGCCGCACTACGGTGCGCATGAGCAAAACCAAGGGCCGCACCGATGATATGCTAATTATCAAGGGCGTCAATGTCTTCCCGTCCCAGGTGGAAGCCGTCCTCTGCAATATCGAGGGCGTCACGCCCCATTATCAGATTTACGTGACCCGTGAAAACTACCTCGACCAGTTGGATATCCGGGTGGAAATCAGGCCGGAGTGGTTCAGCGACAATTACCGCAATATGATTAAGATAGAAGATACGATCAAAAAAGGCCTGCACAAGGTGCTCGGCCTGGAGGCCAAGATCACGCTGGTCGCCCCCGGTTCTATCGAGCGGACGACGGGTAAATCGAAGCGGGTCGTGGATTTAAGGTAAGTTTCAAAGGAATAGAGTGCCGGGTGAGATTGAAAATGCCGCGGTTCCATCACTGGAACCGCGGCATTTTATGCAAAACAGGAAAATAAAATATTGACACAATTAGAATATTAAAATATTATAATATACGAATACCAAGCGAAATAGAAATTGCGACAATAGGAGGAAAGAATTTTGGCGACATTCAACATTAAAACCAACAGGACTTTTACTCTGATCAGAAGGAGGGCTTGGGTTATCACCCTTTTGGTGGCGATTGGCGGTTTATGGTTCCCCAAACTGGGACTGTTGGTGCTGCCCATCATCCTGGCCTTGACGATCTTGTCTTTTTTCAGAGGAAGACTGTGGTGCGGAAACTTCTGCCCGCACGGCAGTCTGTATGATTTTCTAGCGCTGCCTCTAAGCTCGAATAAAAGGATACCGGTATTTTTAAAATCCAAGATTTTCAGGGCCCTGGTCTTTGCCTGGTTCGGCTACAGCATGACCAACAAATTCCTTAAGGTCTACCCTACCTTTGGTACGGATATGTTTCTTGACAAACTGGGCTTTGTTTTTGTGACTACTTACTTGATGGTATTGATTGTCGGCGGCTTTTTAAGCATTTTTATTTCTCCCAGAGCGTGGTGCCAGTTTTGTCCGATGGGCACAATCCAGACCCTTTCTTATAAACTGGGGAAGCTTTTGGGCGTAACCCGGCATACCGATAAAACAATCGTCATATCCGCAAAAGAAAAGTGCCACAACTGCGCCAAATGCTCCCGGGTCTGCCCGATGCAGCTGTATCCCTATCAGGGCTTTAACGAGAACAATCAGTTCGCCGATGAGAAGTGCATCCGCTGTTCCACCTGCATGGTCAATTGTCCGGCCGGGATCCTCTCGCTGAACACGGCAAAGGAAGCCCAGGTTATCATGGCTGAAACCGACAAGGAAGGCTATGAAAACAGGCAAAAGATAAGCGCTGTAATCAGTAAGGCCGTCAAACTCAAAGAGGATGTGACGGAATACACTTTTGTTTTTGTTGAGCCCAATAAGGTTGATTATAAGCCCGGCCAGTTCATACTGGTTAAGGTATTGGATACTCCCCCGATGAGCAGGGCCTATTCCATTTCATCGTATGATAGGGACCAGAAGAGCTTAAGTGTAACGGTGAAAAATATGAAAGACGGCTTAGGGACCGAGCTTATAAATACCTTTAAAGCAGGAGATAAGGTGGAATTGGAAGGGCCGCTGGGGAAAGAATTGGTGGTCGACAAGTCGGTGCAGAAGGTGCTGCTGGTAGCGGGCGGTATTGGAATCACTCCGTTTAGGCCGATTGTGGAAGAATTGCTGGAAACCGGGAATAATGTTGAAGAAATCAAGCTGATCTATGGCGTAAACAAACAAAATGAATTCATTTATGATGAACATTTTAAGAAGCTGGAATATCAATACGCCAAGTTTGAGTATATCAAGGTGGTTGCTTCAGACAGTTCCTGGGAAGGGAAGAAAGGCTATGTCACCAATGTTATTCAGGAATTGGAACTCGATGGCTACAAGGTTTATATGTGCGGACCCAAACCAATGATCGGACCGGCGATGAAAGTATTGAAACAGTGCAATGTCCATGAAGCAAATATCTTTGTGGAAAGTGCATAGGGTAAGAGAATGCGTGCCACAGTTTTGTACAAACTGCGGCGCTTGTTTTAAAATGAGGAGTCCATGTATGATTATGTTTGTTTTAATTTAATATATATCGCCTCAGAAGATATCATTTCTGAGGTATTATTTTTGGAAGGCAATAGGAGGAATTGTGAAAATATAGGAGAATATGTATTTATTCAGAAAAATAAAGAGGTTTAACGAGGGGAGAAATTTGAATGTCAGATGTTTCCCAAGTTGAACGGCAGTTATTTATATTATTGTTGTTGTCAGAAAACCTGCGAGGTTTGAGCCTTGAAGAAATAATTCAAAGCCTTAAACGGGTGGGTATAGATGTCAGCAAAAAAACAGTTGAACGAGATATAGACTGCATTACGTCAAATTTCTTTATTTATGAAGATACAGGGAACGGGAAAACAGTTTATTTAGCAAACAAATATAAAATCCGAAATGTAACTTTCTCCATCACCGAGTTAATATCTCTGTATTTCACCAGAGAATTGCTTAACTCATATAAAGGCTTAAATATTGCCTCGACAGGGGCTAATATCCTTGAGAAAATAATTAATTCCGTGCCTAAGGTTGATAAAACTTATCTTGAAACCTTAAAAAACATACTAAAAGTGAATGTTACGGATATAAATTTAGAAAATGAGCTTAATGCTGAATTCATTGATATCTTGCAAAAGGCAATAGAAACTTGTACTTGTGTTGAACTTAAATATTATGCTTTTAATAATGATGAAATGACCGACCGTGTCTTTGAGCCTTATTTATTGGAGATTTACGAGGGCTGCTGGCATGTAGTCGGTCATTGCCGTTTGAGAAATAAAACAAGGGATTTTCGGGTTTCCAGAATACAGTCTTTGAATCTTACTGATGAGAGATTTAAAAAGCCGAACAACTTTTATGAAAATTATAAAGCAAGCAGATTTGACAAGTTGTCCGGTGAGGATAGAATCTTGGTAAGGCTTCTATTTACAGGATATGCGGCAAGATTGGTTGAAGAATATGAATCCCATAAGGCTGATGTCTTATCGAGAACAGAAGAAGGACTAGTATTTGAGAGAACAGCGCCCATGACTCCAGAAATAATCAAATGGGTTCTAAGCTTTGGAGCTGAAGTAAAAGTAGTAGAGCCGGTAAATTTAAGAAATGAAGTGGTTAAACAAATAGATAATATGAGAAAGAATTATATCTTGCCATAGGATGTCCAGAGTAGGTGATAAGATTAAACTATATGCGATGATACATATGTGAGGGGATAAAGGATGGAGGAAAAAGATTTTATAGCACATGTAAGAAAAAATGATGATGAGGCTTGGGCGGTTCCCCACTTCTTATCAGAACATTTGGAAGGTACCGCAAAATTAGCTGAGGCCTTTGCAGCCAAGTTTGACTCCGGAGAATGGGGAAGGGCAGCCGGTATAGCTCACGACGCGGGAAAAGGGAGATTGGAATGGCAAAATTATTTACGGCAAAAGAGTGGTTTTTTTGATGAAGAAGCACATCTGGAAGGCAAGTATGGAAAAATTCCTCATGCCATTCATGGCGCCAAATTAGTGGAAGAAGTCTTTGGAAAAAGCATTGGAAGGGTTTTGGCATATAGTATTGCCGGGCACCATGCGGGACTGCCTGATTATTCAAACGCAGAGGGAGCAGGACAGTCTTCGCTGCAGTTTCAATTAAAGCAGGTAAAAGATATTAATAAAATTGATCCATCTATAAAAAATAGAATTTTATCTGCGACTCCTCCTAGTTTACCAAGAAGATTTAGCAGTGGAATAGATTTGTCATTATGGATAAGAATGTTATATTCCTGCTTGGTAGATGCTGATTTTTTAGATACGGAACACTATATGAATTTGGATCAAGCAAGCATGAGAAGTTGTTGTTGCACAGTAGAAGAGATGCTTCAAAGATTTAATGCATTTATCAATAATTTAGAAAAGACATCAGCAGACACGCCGGTTAATAGAATTAGAAGGAATATCAAAGAAAAATGCGTTCAAATGGGAAAAGAAGATATGGGGATTTTTTCTCTTACGGTACCGACAGGTGGGGGTAAGACGCTTTCCAGTCTTGCGTTTGCTCTTGAACATGCCAAAAAACATAACTTAGAGCGGATTATTTATGTAATACCATATACCAGCATTATTGAACAGAATGCTAATGTGATACGTAGTGCGCTTGGGGATGATCAGGTTATTGAACATCATTCCAGTATAGACGAGGATGAGTCCTCGGTAAAGTCACGGTTAGCCTCCGAGAATTGGGATGCCCCAATAGTTGTTACTACATCAGTACAGTTTTATGAATCATTATTTGCAGCAAAATCAAGCCGCTGTCGTAAACTCCACAACATTGTTAATTCAGTGGTTATTTTGGATGTAGCTCAACTTATTCCTATTGTATACCTTAATCCTATTCTTGTGACGATACAATTGCTTGCGGTCCATTATCTTGTAAGTT